>NZ_JCBDGU010000043.1:0-477263 GCF_059834255.1 Vibrio sp. R11-SG3-ISO9 | reverse complement strand
TTTGCTGCTCTTGAAGTGTGACTTCACGAACACTTGGTGCTTTAAGATCTAGAGTTGTTTCTGCGTATAGATAGTGCTGAACGTAGATTTGCAGCTTACCATCCAGCTCATACAGAGGCTTGTCGATAGTCTCTTCTTTAATACCTTCCGCATTGGCTGCAACAACGGCACTCTTCTCTGAACCATCAGCGTTAAAAGATTGCGAGTAATCTTTGCCTGCTTGAATACGGAACACTGGTGCTGCATTGCGACCTTCGTCACCTTGGCGCCAAGCGGTATGCATTAAGACTTCAAAGCCTGCGTGTTTGCGCAGCTTTTCTTTCTCATCGTTTAGCTCATATGCTGAGTAAGGCAACATCTCTACGCCTTTTTGAGCACGAAACTGAGAGTTTTGGAAAGAGCCTGCACGCTCAAGAGAGATTTCAGGAAGGCTGTTTGGCCATGATTCATTGACTTGTTCAGCATCAACAGCACGCTTGAAAATGATCACTTCTATATCAAATTGTCTTTGTGCCAAGCTCGGCATAGAGACTAACAATAGTAGTAGTGGGATCAGTCGTTTCATTTTTACTCCGTATCCCAGCCGGAGATCCGGCTGGATAAATTAAATGCTCAGTGAAAAGGGTGGAATTAGCTTGCAGGCAGCAAGTTTTGTCTAAATTCGCCCAAAAGATCACCGACAAATTGAATTCGCTTCCGTCTGTCTACCAATGGTACCGTAAACTTGAACTTAGTTGGCCCTTCCATTGAAAACTTTTGCGGTTGAGATTGCAATAGTTTAACAAGGTACGCTGGGTTTATGTCAGCGTCTGGGTAGAATTCTAAGAAACCACCTTTATCGTGAGCTTCAATCTTCTTAGCTTTGATTGCCGCCGCCGCCAGTTTCAGTTCAGATACTGACAGTAAGTTCTTGGTCGCATCTGGTAGTACACCAAAGCGATCGATAAGTTCGACTTTTAGTTCAGCCAATTCGTCATTGTTGGCCACACTAGCGATGCGTTTGTATGTCGACAGGCGAGTGTTGATGTCTGGGATGTAGTCGTCTGGCAGTAGCGCAGGTAGACGCATCTCAATCTCTGTTTGCTCGCGAAGAAGATCATCAAGTGACGGCTCTTTACCTTCCTTAAGTGCTTCAACCGCTTGCTCTAACATCTCCATGTACAAACTAAAGCCGACCGATTGGATTTGACCACTCTGCTCATCACCAAGTAGTTCACCGGCACCACGGATCTCTAAATCATGAGTCGCTAGCGTGAAACCAGCGCCAAGATCTTCGAGTGAAGCAATGGCATCGAGTCGCTTAATCGCATCTTTGGTCATCGCTTTTGGGTGCGGCGTTAGTAGGTATGCATACGCTTGGTGGTGTGAACGCCCTACACGGCCACGTAACTGGTGTAGTTGCGCCAAGCCGAGATTGTCCGCTCTATCCATTAGAATAGTGTTAGCCGTTGGTACGTCGATACCGGTTTCAATGATGGTCGTACACACCAGTAGGTTAAAGCGCTGGTGGTAGAAATCATTCATGATGCGTTCTAGTTCGCGTTCACGCATCTGACCATGAGCGACCGTTACTCGGGCTTCTGGAATCAATTTTTGTAGCGACTCTGCGGTCTTTTCTATGGTGTCGACTTGATTATGTAAGAAGTAGACCTGACCACCACGCATAATTTCACGCAGTACCGCTTCTCTTATCACTGCATCATCACTTTGACGAACAAAGGTTTTGATGGCCAATCGTCGAGCTGGTGGTGTCGCGATGATGGAAAGGTCACGCATACCACTCATCGCCATATTCAATGTTCTTGGAATTGGCGTTGCAGTTAGGGTGAGGATATCTACATCAGCACGCATCGCTTTAACTTTTTCTTTTTGTCGAACGCCGAAACGGTGTTCTTCGTCGACAATCAACAAGCCAAGATCGTGGAACTTGATATCACTTGAAAGCAGTTTGTGCGTACCAACCACAATATCGACTTTGCCTTCAGCAACGTCGGCAAGGATCTGTTTCTGCTCTTTCGCTGACTTAAAGCGCGAAAGCACTTCGACACGAATTGGCAAATTAGCGAAGCGATCTCTGAAGTTCTCGAAATGCTGTTGTGCTAGCAGGGTAGTGGGTACTAGCACCGCAACTTGCTTTTCGTTATCGGTACAGACAAATGCTGCGCGCATTGCCACTTCTGTTTTACCGAAGCCCACATCACCACACACCAGTCTATCCATAGCCTTTGGTTGGCACATGTCAGACATAACGGCATTAATGGCCATCGATTGGTCATCGGTTTCTTCAAATGGGAAGCCCGCTTTAAAGGTGGCGTATTGGCCACGGTCTAATACAAATTTATAGCCCGGCTTTAGCTCACGTTTGGCGTATACATCAAGAAGTTCTGCAGCAACGTCTCGCACTTTCTCTGCGGCACGCTTACGCGCTTTCTGCCACGCTTCGCCACCAAGTTTGTGTAGAGGTGCTGTCTCTTCCGCACCACCTGAATAGCGGCCAATAAGGTTTAGTGAAGCAACCGGAACGTAAAGCTTGGCATCGTTTTGATACTCAAGTGTTACGTATTCGGTTTTCATGCCACCGGCTTCGAGAGTTTGTAAGCCAATATAACGGCCAATACCGTGGTCGATGTGAACCACAGGTTGCCCAGGTTTTAGCTCTGCGAGATGGCGAATAACCGTGTCGCTGTTAACGCTCTTTTTGTCTTTCTTGCGGCGCTGAATGACTCGGTCACCAAGGAGATCACTTTCACAGATGAAGGCAAGCTCACGTTGATTATCGATAAAGCCATGCTCAGCAGAACCAAGAACGAGGTTGAATTTGTCTTTCTCTGATAATGATTGCAGTAGTGTCTCGACTTCGACAGGGCGAATCTTGATGCCTTGCAATAGTTCACATAATGCTTCTCGTCGACCTTGAGACTCTACCGAGAATACGATTTTGCCAGAGAATGATTCTGTGAATTTGCGTAGGTTAGCAAGCGGCTCTTTGTTCTGATGTTGGACACTAAGATCTGGCAGTGCTGAAACAGGTAGGTTTGTACGTCCCGCTTTTTCCTCTAAGCTCTCAACGCTAAGCACCACTTGCGCTTTTTGCTTAAAGTGACTAAACAGCTCATCTTTTTTCAGCCAAAGTTGGTCAGGCGATAACAATGGACGTAATGGGTCGACACCGCGCTGCTCGTAGCGATGTTCTACGTCAGATAGGAAGGTATCGACAGCTTGTTCGATATCACCCAGTGCCAAGATTTGTGTGTCGTCCGCGACATAGTCAAACAAGGTTTCGGTTTGATCAAAGAAAAGCGGCTGCCAATATTCAATACCTGCAGGCCATGTACCTTTAGAGACTTGCATATAAACCGATTCAGGCTCGCGACGCGCTTCGAATTGCTGACGCCAGCGAATGCGAAAGTCTTCGATTGCCGAATCTGATGTTGGAAACTCATGAGCAGGAAGAAGGCGGATCTCATCAATATCGGCGATTGAGCGCTGATTTTCCGGATCAAAGGTACGAATGGTATCGATCTCATCATCAAAAAAGTCGATACGATATGGGTCTTTACTGCCCATTGGGAACAGATCTAAGATCGAGCCTCGACTGGCGTATTCACCCGGACCAAATACCTGATCAACATAACGATAGCCAGATTTTTCAAGCTGTAAACGCAGTTTTTCTAGTGAGTAAAGATCGCCTGTTTTTACCATCAGGGTGTGTTGAAGCAGGAACTCTCTTGGCGATTGGCGTTGCAATAGCGTGCTGATCGGTACAATCGTGATCCCGTTTTTTAGAGTCGGCAGCGCATACAGGTGAGCAATACGGTCAGAAATGATCTCTTGATGAGGAGAGAAACTATCGTATGGTAGCGTTTCCCAGTCAGGAAATAGGTTTACTGAATGCTGGGTAAACTGCTCGATCTCGGACTGTAATTTGAGAGCAATTTGTGGGTCGGGTACCGCGAGCAATGTATGGCTGTTATGTTGTTCAGCTAGGCCAGCGATAGAGGCTGCCAGTGAAGAGCCAATTAGATTACCTAAATGTTTTTTGTCTCCTGCGCCGCTTGGCGTCGGTAACGTAAAAATCGATGTATCGGTCATGGGATTTACTTGTTATCTCGATCGAGTGAGCGTTGACGAAGCAGTTTCTGTTGTTGATGCAAGGCTGCTTTGATCAATAGATCTTGGTCTGTGTCGCGCAGATGCGCATATTTAAATAGAACTTCAAATCCGCCGTCTCTTGGTATTGAGCTGCTTACTTGAGCGTAGCAATATACAGCGGCGGCCGGATGTTCAAGGAACAACTTAGCTTTTACATAGCTTCCCTGAGCGATATCCGACTGAGTAAAGCAAGAGAACTGGCTCGCACCAAAACTGTATGTATGTGTACGATACTCAGCTTGGTCTTGCTGAGAGAGCATAAAACTGAGCAGTAAATTGAGCTTAGAGTTTTGAGCATCAAGCAAGCTAATGACGTTTTTGAGATCGCTGTTTTTCAACTCTTTACGCGCACTGTCTGCCATTAGATCAAGTTGGCTGAATTCACTCGCTACCACAAACGGAGCTGGAATCTCAGATTCGAACTGGATTTGCGATGGGAGAACAAAATCTTCAGCCATCGGCTCGATGTTGGCGGTAAGGCTATGGTGGACGGTGAAAAATTCTTGCTCTGTCATGCTTTAGTTCCTTGAAGTGATCTATTGATTATCGCTATGTGGCTACAGTAATCAAGGTTGGTATTGGCAAAGTAGCAAATAGTTTGTTTTTGAAGCGAAAATGATGCCTTACAGTGCGTCATCGCCCACTAATTCGGTGAATTCACTCTATATTTGCAGTTGACCCCTACACACCGAAAGTAATTCCCGTTACATTAACCCGCAACTCTACTCGATGGTTCAAAGTATGTTTCATCCTATTTCAATGTTTATCGGTCTGCGTTATCTAAAAGGCCGTTCAGGGGATCGCTTTAGCCGTTTTGTCTCTTATATGTCAACGGCAGGAATCACTATAGGTGTGTTGTCGTTAGTTACTGTTTTGTCAGTAATGAATGGATTCGAAGCGCAGCTCAAAGACCGTATCCTTGGTGTCTTACCTCAAGCGGTAGTCTATGAAAGTGATGCGAAGACACAGCTCACAGATACGCCACCAGCCTTCGCTCAACAACTTTCGTTGAAAGGGCATGTTGAACCTTTAGTCCGCAGTGAGGCAGTGATTCAAAGCCCTGCTCAATTGGCAGCGGGTTTGTTGATTGGTATTGAACCTGCTTCTGACGATCCATTGCAAAACCACCTTATTGCTGGGCGTTTGTCTTCATTGAAGGCAGGCGAGTATCAGTTATTCCTTGGTCATACATTAGCGCGAAACCTCAAAGTCTCGTTGGGTGACAAAGTGCGCCTAATGGTGACTTCTGCCAGCCAATATACGCCATTAGGTCGAATTCCAAGTCAGCGCAATTTTACCGTCGCTGGTATTTTTAATACGGGTTCGGATATCGATGCTCAATTAATGGTGACTCACATTGAAGATGCTGGCCGATTAATGCGCTTTAAGTCGGATACTATCTCGGGCTGGAGACTGTTTTTCGAAGATCCATTCGTAGTCGCAGATTTGGCTGAACAACCTCTACCTGAAGGTTGGGAGTGGAGTGATTGGCGTGACCAACGTGGTGAGTTGTTTCAAGCCGTTCGCATGGAGAAAAACATGATGGGCCTGATGCTTGGCTTGATCATCGGAGTGGCCGCTTTCAATATTATCTCCGCTTTGATTATGGTGGTAATGGAGAAGCAATCTGAAGTGGCGATTCTTAAAACACAAGGTATGTCTGATGGACAAGTGATGGGGATATTCATGGTTCAAGGGGCGAGTAGCGGTGTTATTGGTGCTCTCTCTGGCGGTGTCTTGGGCGTTGTATTGGCGATGAACCTCAATACTGTTCTAGAAATCATGGGGGTCGCCTTATTCTCGTTTGGTGGCAGTTTGCCAATCTTGATTAATCCTATTCAAATTGTCGTGGTCGTTGTTTTAGCGATCGCACTTAGTCTAATAGCGACGGTATTCCCATCTTATCGCGCATCTTCTGTTAAACCTGCTGAGGCTCTTCGTTATGAGTAATTTTCTTCAATGTCGCGACATCCGTAAAACATATCGCGAAGGCTCACTCGATACTGAAGTGCTTAAAGGCGTGAGCTTTGATATTGAGCAGGGTGAACTGGTGTCGATTATCGGAACATCTGGATCTGGCAAAAGTACCTTGTTACACATCTTGGGCGCACTGGATGATGCTTCAGCGGGAAGTGTGCACTTTCTACAGCAGGATCTCGCGGCGCTTAGCTCGAATAAACAAGCTAAGTTGCGCAATCAGCATTTAGGTTTCGTCTATCAATTCCATCATTTGCTTGCGGACTTCTCTGCCTTAGAAAACGTTGCTATGCCGCTTCTTATTGGTGGCGTAAAACCGAGCCAAGCTAAAAAAGAGGCGGCTGCCTTGTTAGATAAGGTTGGGCTGAGTCATCGAGTCGATCATCGCCCGTCGGAACTGTCCGGTGGTGAAAGGCAGCGTGTGGCGATTGCTCGAGCTTTAGTGAACAAGCCTTCACTGGTACTGGCAGATGAACCTACCGGTAACCTTGACCATGCGACGGCACTCTCTATTTACGACCTAATGCGAGAGCTAAATCGTGAATATAATACGGCCTTTTTAGTTGTTACTCATGATGGCGAGTTGGCCGCTAAGATGGATCGCCAGCTACATATGCAAGATGGACTGCTGGTGGATGTGAATGAGGAGGTGAATTAGTGTTTGCCTCTTTATCTCTTTTGATTGGTGGACGATTTAGCCGTGCTAAGCAGCGCGATAAAATGGTCTCCTTTATTTCACTCTCTTCAACCGTCGGTATCGCAGTGGGTGTTGCGGTGATCATTATTGGTTTATCGGCGATGAATGGCTTTGAGCGCGAGCTTGAATCTCGAGTGCTCTCGGTTATATCACACGGTGAATTTGAAGGCGTTAATGAACCGATTGAGCGCTGGCAGCATGTGATTGACGAATCCGTTCGTCATGAAAAAGTAATGGCTGCAGCGCCCTACGTAAAAATTACAGCTCTAGCGGAGCGCGGCAAAGAGCTTAAGGCGATTGAAGTTCGTGGAATCGATCCAGAGCTGGAATCACAGGTATCGAGCCTAGGCAACTTTATCGACGAGTCGGTCTGGCGATCATTTAATAGTGGCGAACAAAAAGTCATTCTTGGCTCGGGAGTAGCGGATACGATTGGGGCCAAAGTAGGGGACTACTTAACCTTGATGATTCCAACGGCGAACGGTTCCGTTAAGGTTCAAGCGCCAAAGCGTGTTCGAGTAAAAGTAGCGGGGCTATTAACCCTTAATGGGCAGATAGACCATAACTTAGCGCTTGTGCCGTTAAAAGATGCACAGAGCTACGCCAAGTTGGGCAATGCTGTGACTGGCGTTTCACTTAAGGTGAATGACGTTCTCAACGCGAATAACATTGTGCGCGAAGTCGGTAACCAATTGGATGTGTATGTATATCTAAGAAGTTGGCAGCAAAAGTATGGCTTCTTGTACCGAGATATTCAGTTAGTACGTACCATCATGTACTTGGTTATGGTTTTGGTTATTGGTGTGGCTTGTTTCAATATCGTATCAACGCTGATGATGGCGGTGAAAGACCGAGCTTCAGAGATTGCCATTTTAAGAACCATGGGTGCCTCCGATGGGTTGGTGAAACGTATTTTTGTTTGGCAGGGTGCGTTCTCAGGTGTGTTAGGTAGCTTAGTCGGTAGTGTTATTGGTGTATTAGTGGCACTCAATCTCACTCACTTGATAAAAGGGTTAGAGGCGCTTATTGACCACCAGTTCTTATCTGGGAATATCTACTTTGTGGACTTCTTGCCTTCACAACTAGATATGGTGGATGTGTTGGTGGTGTCTGGTACCGCGATAGTCTTGAGCCTATTGGCGACCCTTTATCCCGCCTCTCGAGCTGCGAAGCTAAATCCAGCAGCAGTACTAAGTTCAAAATAATTACTTACTAACGGTATAAAAAAAGGATCCCAACTGGGATCCTTTTTTGTTTTCTTTACTTATTGCTAGCGCTATTACTGAAAAAGCATGCAACAGAGTTTTATTTCTTGCTTCACAGCTCGGCTTTCATTGTTTTATTAACCGTGAAGCGGAGGTTATCGTGACAGTCTTATTCTTATCTAACTTGTCTTTTCTTCCAGCTTCTTACAACGGAATATCGCCACAGCCCACGGATTCCGAAGTAGCCGATCATTGCTGAGACGATGCCACAGATTAAGCAACCAAGCAGGAACGGAGGACCAATAGTACTCATTTGAGCAAGAATGAAGTCCCAAGAAAGTTCAAAGTGGAATGGTTGAGGTGGGACATGCATGACGAACGCGCCGACCTTGTAAGCAAAATAAAACAGGACTGGCATGGTAACTGGGTTACTTACCCAAACCAAGGCGACTGCCAATGGCAGGTTTACGCCACACATAACAGCAAGGCCTGCAGACATGATCATTTGGCTTGGTAGCGGAACAAACGCCATAAATAAACCCACTGCAAACGCCCCTGCGGCAGAGCGTCGATTTAAGCACCATAAATTTGGGTTATATAGCACGTTGCCAAAAACTTTTAATGCTTTCTGACGCTTGATGAGCTCATGGTCAGGCATAAAACGCTTAATAAACTTTCTTGGCATATAGGAAGTAACTCTTTTGTTTAATACTTGGTTTTTATTGTCTTTTGCTTTGACATTAATGTCAGCAAGCCTATGGCCTGTCATGCCCCATTGGAACTGGGCTTGGGTGATATTGCTCGTTCTATTAGCATCAACCAAGTATAGCGTTTCCCAACCTTTAAGAGGTGTTCTCTGTGGGGTAATGGTGGTTTTAATGGTCAGTGATTTGGTAAAACAGCAAACAACTGTACTCTTTAAGTCCGGGCAGGATATTACCATAAATGCATCGGTTGTTAGCCTTTTTAGTGAAAATAGCCGAGGTTATGAAAGCGTAATTGTAGTTAGATCAATTAACGGTGATAAATTAGACAGGTGGCAATGGGTAAAGGTTAGGCTGTTTACCCCTTTTCGTGTCACTCAAGGCGAAACAATTGAACTGAGTGTCAGGATCAAACCTATTCTAGGTAAGCTCAATGAGGCTGGCTTTGATTTAGAAACCTACTCTTTCAGTCAAAAAATAGTGGCTCATGCATCTTACCAGTCCGGCACGCGATATCGTATTCAATCTACTTCATCTTGGCGCGCGATTTGGTTTGATCAAATAACGCGAAACCTTGACTCATTATCGAACCGAGATTTAATCGTCGCGTTAACTTTTGGATATCGAGACTTTATTTCACAACAAAGGTGGTCAGAGCTTAAAAGCAGTGGCTTGATTCACTTAGTCGCGATTTCGGGCTTGCATATTGGTATGGCCTTTGGTATCGGCTATCAATTAGGGCGTGGTATACGATGCTTAACACCGATGATGACTTGGACTCCTTTTGTCGCAGGCTTAACGATAGCGCTTGCCTATAGTTGGTTTTCTGGCTTTACATTACCAACGGTAAGAGCGCTAGTGATGTGTTGTTTAGGAAGTTATTTTATTTGGCAGGGGAGAAGCATTAGCAGTCTCAACTTTATTCTGGTGAGTGTTTGTATTGTTCTCGTTATCTGGCCATATTCGGCACTGACTGGAAGCTTCTGGCTTTCTTTTGGCTCATTAGCGGCCGTTCTATATGCAATTTCAATGTCGAGTTCTGAACATTCTCACATTGGTTTTGTCAGCAAGCTAATCTTGGCTGTCAAAGTTCAGTGTGTGCTTACACTCTTGTTGTTACCCATGACTCTTTATTTTTACCAAGGCTTAAGTGTTGTTTCGATTTTTTATAACTTACTGATGCTGCCTTGGGTAACTTTTCTAGTTATGCCGATGCTTTTTCTAGCCTTATTTGTCCATATCTTTGTATCAGAGCATGTGCAGGTTCTATGGGAATTTATTGATGCTCTACTCGAAGTTATTTCTATTTCATCTTCTTGGGCGGCACCCTTTTGGTGGGAGCTTGATGTACAGATAGCTCAATGGTTGAGCTTGGCTGTAATCATCAGTTTGTTCATCTATCGTTATTTCAGACCTTGGGTGAGCATGTTGCTACTTGTACTGGTCAGTCTTCGAGAAACAGCACCGGAGATGGCGTCTAATGAGTGGAGGATTGATGTACTGGATGTGGGGCATGGATTAGCTGTTATCATCGAAAAAGGTGGGCGAACGCTTCTCTACGATTTAGGTAATCATTGGCAAGGTGGTTCAGTTGTCGCTTCAACGTTATTGCCAATATTGCATCAAAGGTCTAATCCGCCTGTTGATGGTGTCATATTAAGTCACCTAGATTCAGATCATGCCGGAGGCTTGGATGACCTCATGGTGTCGAAATCAGGTTTTTGGGTACGAAGTAGCCAGGGATTGAGTGAGCAGGTTTCACCTCAAGTGTATACCTGTATAGCTGGGGATGTTTGGCATTGGCAAGGTTTGGAGTTTGGTGTTCTTTGGCCGCCCAGGCTGACAAAGCGCGCATATAACCCACATTCCTGTGTCATACGCCTGTTCGACCCGCGTAGTCAATTTTCTATGCTGCTGACGGGTGATATCGAATTAGTCAGCGAGTGGATGTTGTCGAGAAAAGGCTCTGTCTTACAAAGTGACGTCATGCTTGTTCCTCATCATGGCAGCAAAACCTCATCGAGCCGTCGTTTTATTGAATCTGTGTCACCTACATTGGCGGTAGCATCGTTAGCAAAAGGTAATCGATGGGGAATGCCTAATGAAGAGGTTGTTAAAAGATATCAGTTGATTAATGCGAATTGGTTAGATACTGGTGAAAGTGGTCAAATTACCATCATGGTTAGTGCTGAAGACTGGAATTATCATTCGATTAGACAAGATAGAGCACAGCCATGGTATAGGCAGATGCTCAGGAAGGGAGTAGAATAGATAGATTATTGTGAGAAAAATTAAGCGATTCCATGTCTATAGAAAAAGATGAAAATACTTGGGCTACCTTCAAGCGACTTTGGACTTATATTCGATTGTATAAATCAGGGTTGGCGGTCGCGGTTGTTGCTCTAATTATTAACGCGGTTTCTGACACATATATGATCTCATTATTGAAGCCTTTACTGGATGAAGGTTTCGGTAGCGCAGAATCAGACTTCTTACGAACTCTTCCACTTATTATTTTCGCCATGATGTTCATTCGTGGCGTCAGTGGCTTTGTATCTACCTACTGTTTAAGCTGGGTTTCCGGCAATGTGGTGATGCAAATCCGACGCAAGATATTCAATCACTTTATGCATATGCCGGTGTCGTTCTTTGATAAAGAGCAAACGGGCTCGCTGCTGTCTCGTATTACTTACGACTCTGAACAGGTATCTGCTGCAACAAGTAGAGCTCTAGTTAGTATCGTTCGTGAGGGCGCTAGTATTATCGGCTTATTGGTGCTGATGTTTTGGAACAGTTGGCAGCTTTCATTAGTATTGTTTGCTGTAGCTCCTGTTGTTGCGTGGGCGATCAGTATCGTTTCCAAGCGATTTAGAAAAATATCGAAGAACATGCAGACCAGCATGGGGCATGTTGCATCATCTTCGGAACAGATGCTTAAGGGCCACAAAGTTGTATTAACTTACGGTGGTCAAGACGTGGAAAAAGAGCGATTTGACAAAGTGAGCAACCAAATGCGTCAACAAACGATGAAATTGGTAACGGCGCAGGCAGCGGCTAACCCAATTATTCAAATGATCGCATCGGTAGCAATTGTAGTCGTTCTATTCTTGGCAAGTGTAGACTCAATTAAGGCGGAGCTTACTCCAGGTACGTTTACCGTTGTATTCTCAGCAATGTTTGGTCTGATGCGTCCGTTGAAAGCACTTACAGGTGTGACCGCAGAATTCCAACGCGGTATGGCAGCGAGCCAAACGCTGTTCAGTTTGATGGATCTAGAAACTGAGAAAAATACCGGAACGCTGCAGCCTCAGTCTGTGAAAGGCGACGTTGAAGTAAAAGACATTACCTTTACTTACCAAGGAGCAGAAAAATCAGCCCTTGAGAATGTCAGCTTTACGATACCTAAAGGGAACACTGTTGCTCTCGTTGGGCGTTCAGGGTCGGGTAAAAGTACCATTGCCAACCTTTTCACTCGCTTCTATGACGTAGATTCTGGCTCTATCGAGCTTGATGGTCATGATATTCGTGACTACGAATTGAAAAATCTTCGTCAGCACTTTGCATTGGTTTCGCAAAATGTTCATTTGTTCAATGATACAGTGGCGAACAACATCGCTTATGCTGCAGAAGAAGAATACACACGAGAACAGATCGAACATGCGGCAAAACTGGCTCATGCGACTGAATTTATCGAAGGTATGGAAAATGGATTCGATACTATCATCGGTGAAAACGGTGCAAGCTTGTCAGGTGGTCAGCGTCAACGTCTAGCTATTGCTCGAGCACTGTTGAGAGATGCCCCTGTACTCATCTTAGATGAGGCAACCTCCGCTCTAGATACTGAGTCTGAGCGTGCAATTCAATCTGCGTTAGATGAGCTACAGAAAGATAAGACTGTTCTAGTGATTGCGCACCGACTATCAACCATTGAGCAAGCTGATGAGATTCTTGTTGTTGACGACGGTCATATCGTCGAGCGTGGTGCTCATGCTGAGCTAATTCAGCATGATGGTGCCTATGCTCAACTTCACCGTATTCAGTTTGGTGAGTAGGGACGAGTTAAGCGTGGTCGAAAAGATTTGGTTTGATAATCACCCTTTAAAGTATCTGCTTTGGCCACTGTTGTGGCCATTGAGTTTACTCTTTAGTTTTATCAGTAAAAGACGTCGCCAAGCGTATCAGCAAGGTACTAAAGCGAAGTATCGAGCGCCTGTACCAGTGATAGTCGTAGGAAACATTACGGCGGGTGGCAACGGCAAAACGCCAGTTGTAGTTTGGCTAGTTGAGATGTTGCAATCTCAAGGATATAAGCCGGGTGTTGTTTCACGTGGCTATGGTGCAAAAGCGCCGAGTTATCCATTGGTTTTATCTGAAGATACACCTGCAGCTCATTGTGGTGATGAACCTCGTTTGATTATGAAAAGAACGGGTGCGCCTGTCGCTGTAGATCCAGTTAGAGCTAATGCGGTTAAAGCTCTGTTAGATTCTAAAGTTGACGTTATCGTCACTGATGATGGCCTTCAGCATTATGCTTTAGAACGAGATATCGAGTTCGTGGTGGTTGATGGTGTTCGCCGTTTTGGTAATGAACAAGCGATTCCGTTGGGGCCATTACGCGAATCAGTATCGCGTTTAAGTGAAGTCGATTTTATAGTGACGAACGGTGGGCAACCAGAATTTAATGAGATGGCGATGTCTTTGGCACCTAGCCAAGTGGTTAACCTAAAAACTGGAGAAAGGACATCCTTAGAAGCGCTGACAAAATTAGTCGCATTTGCAGGAATTGGCCATCCACCACGTTTCTTCAAAACGTTGGAAGACCTTGGTGCTGATGTGGTTCATACTCAAGGTTTCGCTGATCATAAAGATTTTGACCAAGATGAGTTATTCGCTCTTGCTGAAAAGGGTGAGAACATCATAATGACAGAAAAAGATGCTGTGAAATGTGAAGGTTATGCGCAAGATAATTGGTGGTATCTGCCTGTTTCTGCGCAATTTGACCAAGCATCACAGAACAAAGTTATGCAAAAAATTAAAGAGGTTATGGAATACTATGGATCACCGTCTACTTGAAATCGTTGCTTGCCCTGTGTGTAAAGGTAAATTAACTTTTGATAAAGATAAGCAAGAACTGATTTGTAAACTTGATCGCCTTGCATACCCAATTAAAGAGGGTATTCCTGTGCTTCTTGAGCCAGAAGCACGCACAATCTCAATGGATGAGGGCAAATAATGTCATTTACGGTTGTCATCCCAGCTCGTTATCAATCGAGCCGCTTACCTGGAAAGCCTTTAGCTGATATTGGCGGCAAGCCAATGATTCAATGGGTTTATGAACAATCCGTCAAAGCTGGTGCAGATAAAGTCATTATCGCGACCGACGATGCTCGAGTTGAAAAGGCAGCAAAAGCATTTGGTGCAGACGTTTGTATGACCTCTCCTAAACATGAGTCTGGAACAGAGCGTCTTGCTGAAGTGATCGAAGTGATGAATATCCCAGATGATCATATCATTGTAAACGTGCAAGGCGACGAACCTCTTATCCCACCGAGTATCATAAATCAAGTAGCGAACAACCTTGCGGGTAGTGAAGCGCCAATGGCCACATTAGGGGTAGAAATCACTCATGTTGATGAAGTGTTTAACCCTAACGCTGTAAAAGTCGTGACGGACAAAGATGGCTATGCACTGTACTTTAGCCGTGCCACGATTCCTTGGGATCGCGATGCGTACGCTAATAATGGAACAAATGCAGAGTCTCCATTGTTAAGGCACATCGGAATCTACGCATACCGCGCAGGCTTTATAAATACCTACATTAATTGGGAACCAAGTACACTTGAGCGTATAGAGTGTTTAGAACAGCTACGTGTGCTTTGGTATGGAGAAAAAATCCATGTTGATATTGCAGCAGAAGCGCCTGCTGCTGGTGTAGACACGCCCGAGGACCTCGAAGCGGTCAGAGCAATTATTGGATAATGTGTCCCCTTTAAAACGCAATTTTAAGCCTTATAAAAGCCTCGCAGATTCGCGAGGCTTTTTCATTAAAGCTGCTACAAACATACGAGTTAAACAGAGGGATTTATAAATACTTCGTTATATCAGGCTCACAGGGATTAATGTGAGATTTACCTCGCCCCGACACTGATTTTTCTCTATAATGTGCCGCCTGTTAACGCAGTTGTATTATGCGAGTGCGGAATAAAACTTACGAAGAAACGTGGAGTAAAACATGCCTTCTCAAAGCCCAGTGATTACGGTTGATGGCCCAAGTGGTGCAGGTAAAGGTACCCTATGTATGTTACTAGCTGAAAAGTTAGGTTTTCACTTACTAGACTCGGGTGCTATCTATCGCGTGCTTGCACTAGCTGCAATCCATCATGGTGTAGACACAGAGTCTGAAGATGCTTTAGTTCCTTTAGCAACGCATTTAGACGTTCAGTTTATTGCTGAGGGTGAATTGGTAAAAGTGATTCTTGAAGGCGAAGATGTCTCTGGCGAGCTTCGTAAAGAAGAGACAGGTATGGCGGCTTCAAAAGTTGCTGCACTGCCTCGCGTACGTGAAGCACTGCTGCGTCGTCAACGTGCCTTCAGCGCAGCGCCGGGACTTGTTGCAGACGGTCGTGACATGGGTACTGTAGTATTCACCAATGCTGAAGCGAAAATTTTCCTTGATGCGAGTGCTGAAGAGCGTGCGAATCGCCGCCTTAAACAGTTGCAAGGCAAGGGCTTAGATGTTAAATTTGACGACCTTTTGAGCGAGATCCAAGAGCGAGACGACCGAGATCGTAATCGCCCAGTAGCGCCACTGCGCCCTGCTGAGGATGCGCTTGTGCTAGATTCCACCTCAATGAATATTGAGCAGGTGGTAGAAAAAGCACTACACTATATTGAATCGAAACTGGCTGGGTAACTTTTACCGAGCTAGCAAGAACGTTGGTTGCAAGGATGATAACCGGCGAATTTATCAACCCCATGCGGTAGGATACCCATGGACGTTTAATTATTGAAGATTAAATAATGACTGAATCTTTTGCTCAACTCTTTGAAGAGTTTCTAAACGAAACAGAATTCCAACAAGGCAGCATCGTTAAAGGTACTGTAGTAGCTATCGAGAACGGTTTCGTTCTTGTTGACGCTGGTCTTAAGTCTGAATCTGCTATCCCTGCTGAACAGTTCAAGAACGCTGCTGGCGAACTTGAAGTTGAAGTTGGCGCTGAAGTAGACGTAGCTCTAGACGCTGTTGAAGACGGTTTCGGTGAGACTCAACTTTCTCGTGAGAAAGCTAAGCGTCACGAAGCTTGGATCGTTCTTGAGAAAGCTTGCGAAGAAGCTGAAACTGTTGTTGGTATCATCAACGGTAAAGTTAAAGGCGGTTTCACTGTTGAACTAAACGGTATCCGTGCTTTCCTTCCAGGTTCTCTAGTAGACGTACGTCCTATCCGTGACACTGCTCACCTAGAAAACAAAGAGCTAGAGTTCAAAGTAATCAAGCTAGACCAGAAGCGTAACAACGTTGTTGTTTCTCGTCGTGCTGTTATCGAATCTGAGAACAGCGTTGAGCGTGACGAACTTCTTGAAACTCTACAAGAAGGTACTGAAGTTAAAGGTATCGTTAAGAACCTTACTGACTACGGTGCATTCGTTGACCTTGGCGGTGTTGACGGTCTTCTACATATCACAGATATGGCTTGGAAGCGCGTTAAGCACCCATCTGAGATCGTTAACGTTGGTGACGAAATCCTAGTTAAAGTTCTTAAGTTCGACCGTGAGCGTACTCGCGTATCACTAGGTCTTAAGCAACTAGGCGAAGATCCATGGGTAGCAATCGCTAAGCGTTACCCAGAAGGTCACAAGCTTTCTGGTCGTGTTACTAACCTAACTGACTACGGCTGCTTCGTTGAAATCGAAGAAGGCGTTGAAGGTCTAGTACACGTTTCTGAAATGGATTGGACTAACAAGAACATCCACCCATCTAAAGTTGTTAATGTTGGCGACGAAGTTGAGGTTATGGTTCTTGATATCGACGAAGAACGTCGTCGTATCTCTCTAGGTCTGAAACAGTGTAAAGCTAACCCATGGCAGTCATTTGCAGAAATGCAAGCTAAGGGCGACAAAGTTACTGGTAAGATCAAGTCTATCACTGACTTTGGTATCTTCATCGGTCTTGAAGGCGGTATCGACGGTCTAGTACACCTATCTGACATTTCTTGGAATGTTGCTGGTGAAGAAGCTGTACGTGAGTACAAGAAAGGCGACGAAATCTCAGCAGTTGTTCTTGCAGTAGATGCAGAGCGTGAGCGTATTTCTCTTGGCGTTAAGCAAATGGAAAACGACCCGTTCAACGCATACGTTGCTGACAACAAGAAAGGCGTTCTAGTAAACGGTACTGTAACTGCAGTAGACGCGAAAGGTGCAACTATCGAGCTTGTTGAAGGCGTAGAAGGTTACATCCGTGCTTCTGAAGTTTCTCGCGACCGCGTTGAAGATGCGTCTCTAATCCTAAGCGTTGGTGACAGCGTTGAAGCGAAGTTCACAGGTGTTGACCGTAAGAACCGCGTAATCAACCTATCTATCAAAGCTAAAGATGAAGCTGAAGAGCAAGAAGCAATGGCTTCACTGAACAAGTCTGACGAAGGCGCGTTCGGTAACGCAATGGCAGATGCATTCAAAGCTGCTAAAGGCGAATAATTTAATTTTTCGCTAAGAAAGGGACCTTTGGGTCCCTTTTTTTTTGCTTATTTTTCCGATAGGTCTATAATTTCTAAAAAGAAAACCAACGAGGGTAACTATGACTAAGTCTGAATTAATTGAAAGACTATGCGCTGAGCAAACGCATCTTTCTGCAAAAGAAATTGAAGACGCTGTAAAAGACATTTTAGAGCACATGGCTTCAACATTGGAAAGTGGTGATCGAATCGAAATCCGTGGTTTTGGTAGCTTCTCGCTGCACTACCGTGAGCCTCGCGTTGGCCGTAATCCAAAAACCGGTGACAAAGTAGAGCTGGATGGTAAATACGTTCCTCACTTTAAACCAGGTAAAGAGCTACGCGAACGAGTAAATACAGGAATGTAGATTACTTATCGGAATTTTGAAAAGCGGCATACTACAATGTATGCCGCTTTTTTATGACCATAATATGGTGGTCTGATAAGTAATTTTCCTGCATAATCGTACTGCTAATTAACCAATGAGTGATGAATATGAAAATTATAAAAATAGTCGCTGTTATTGCACTTTTCCTAATTGCACTGGCTTTAGGCTCTCAAAACCAAACTATCGTGAACTTCAATTATCTGCTTGCCCAAGGTGACTTCCACCTATCTACATTACTTGGTGTAGTGTTTGTATCGGGTTTTGTTCTAGCATGGATTGTGTTTGGTAGCATGCACATGAAATCTCAGCTACAGATCCACCGTTTAAAGAAAAAGCTAAACAAGCAATCAAAGCAAGTCGCTGTAGAATCAAAAGCTTGATAGCTGAGAAAGGCTAATACTGAATGTTAGAGTTACTGTTCTTACTTTTACCCATTGCTGCGGCTTATGGCTGGTATATGGGTAATCGTAATGCTCAGCAAGAAAAGCAAAAGCAATCTCATCAGATATCTCGTCAGTATGTGACAGGTCTGAACCTACTTTTGTCAGATCAGTCGGATAAAGCGGTTGACCACTTTATTGAACTGCTTCAAGTTGACAACGAAACGATAGATACACACCTCGCGTTAGGTAACCTATTTCGTTCTCGAGGAGAGGTTGATCGCGCTATTCGTATCCACCAAAATCTTATTTCCCGCTCCGGTCTTACGATTGACCAAAAAAATCTCGCACTACAGCAACTCGCAAAAGACTATATGGCATCGGGTTTTTTAGACCGAGCAGAGAAAATCTTTGAGCAACTCGTCGATGAACCAGACCATAAAGAGAGTGCACTTCAACAACTGGTTTCTATCTATCAACAAACCCGAGAATGGAACAAAGCCATTCAATACGGTAATGTGCTAATCAAAATCAGTAAGAAGAAGCTTAAGATGCGTGCCACGGTTGCTCATTTCTGGTGTGAAATGGCAATGCAGGAGCAAGCCGAAGGTAACAAGTCCAAAGCGATACAACACTTTAAGAAAGCACTCAGTGAAGATCCTAAGTGCGTCAGAGCCAGCATAGCATTGTCCAAAATTCATCTGGCAAATGAAGAGTACAAGAAGGCGATAGAGTACCTTGAATCTGTTGTTGATCAAGACATCGACTTTATTAGTGAAGTACTTCCAACTTTAGCTGACTGTTATCACCACTTGGGACAGGAAGCTCAGCTTGTCGAATTCCTTAAAGTTTGTATTCATAAAAAAGCAGGCGTATCTGCTGAGTTAATGTTGGCCCAGCTAGTTGCACAGCATGAAGATATCGGCTCTGCTCAGGAACTTTTGACCAAACAACTTCTTAAAAACCCAACGATGAAAGGCTTTTATCGATTGATTGATTATCATATTGCAGAAGCTGAAGAGGGGCGAGCTAAGAACAGCTTAACCACGTTACAATCTATGGTTGGTGAACAACTGAAAATGAAGCCTCACTACCGTTGTAGGAAGTGTGGTTTCTCGACCCACTCTCTATATTGGCACTGTCCTTCGTGTAAGGGGTGGGGGACGATCAAGCCGATCCGTGGCCTTGATGGTGAATAAATTTATGGTCAATGTTAGACCAAATTAAATAGTGCAGCTTTCGGGCTGCATTTTTATGAGTAAAATTTAAGACAATAAACTGCGTTAGGAGATGAAATGAACGATCAAAAAATCATTGTAGCCCTGGATTACGACAACCAAGCAGATGCTTTGGCCTTTGTCGATCGAATCGATCCAGCATCTTGTCGCCTAAAAGTAGGTAAAGAGATGTTTACTTTATTCGGACCAGAGTTTGTACGTGAGCTACACAAGCGTGGTTTCTCGGTTTTCTTAGATTTGAAATTCCACGACATTCCAAACACATGTTCTAAAGCAGTTCGTGCAGCAGCGGAAATGGGTGTTTGGATGGTGAACGTTCATGCTGGTGGTGGTGAGCGTATGATGACGGCATCACGCGAGATTCTTGAACCTTACGGTAAAGATCGTCCATTGCTGATTGGTGTGACTGTACTGACAAGCATGGAGCAACAAGATCTTGCTGGTATTGGTCTTGATATTGAGCCACAGAAGCAGGTGATGCGTCTCGCTAACCTAACTAAAAATGCAGGCTTAGATGGTGTTGTTTGCTCTGCGCAAGAGGCGTCATTACTAAAAGGTGAGTTGGGCCAAGAGTTCAAATTGGTGACTCCGGGCATTCGCCCTGTAGGTGCTGATGTTGGTGACCAGAAGCGTATCATGACGCCTTCTAAAGCGATTGAATCAGGTTCTGACTACTTAGTTATTGGCCGCCCAATCACTCAGGCTGCTGATCCAGCTGAAGTGTTAAAGAATATTAACAATGAATTGTTACATATGAATAACAACTAATTATTCTGTAGGTGCATGGTTTATCTCGTTTAATAAAATTAGCAAACGATTAAACCGTGCACCTTGTAGTGATATTCACTATATAACTCCCTTTCTATAACTTTCCTTTCTAAAATATATACTTATCAACATATTCCTTCGGTTTTATATTTACTTATTCTAATTGTGGTCTAAATAAACCGACACATATTGTGGTTTTACATAACGATTTTCTCAAATTAACTATAATAATATGACTTGAGTCGATTATTTTTAATGTTAATTGGATGTAATTGTTTAATTCAATATTCTTATGAACTAGAGTTTACGAACTGAAATCTCATCGGACCAGTGTGTGGGTTGGTGATTGTCCACAGGATGTGGTTTAAATGTAATTAATTGGTATGGAGTACTTCCAATTGTTAGCTTATATATTGAGGCGTTTATTGCTTGTCATTCCAACATTTATAGGAATAACAATCTTGATTTTTGCCATTACTCGCTTCGTCCCGGGTGGTCCGGTAGAAAGAATGCTGTCAAAAATGCATTCAGGAACTGACAGTGCGGCAGTAAGCGTTGTGGGTAATAATTCATCACTATCAGATGATCAGATTGCAGAACTCAATGCCTTCTATGGATTAGATAAACCTATATTAGAATCTTATGTTAATTGGCTGTCTAAGATTGTCGTATTAGATTTTGGTGAATCAACTCGTTATTACGAGCCAGTGAGTGACATGATTGCTGAACGTTTACCAATCTCGTTGTTTTATGGAGGAATGACGTTCTTTATTAGTTACTTTATATCAATTCCACTTGGATATTATAAAGCGATCAAACATGGTTCAGTATTTGATTCTACGTCTTCAATTTTAATATTTATTGGTTACGCGTTACCCGGATATGTTGTTGGCGTTTTTCTAATCACATTGTTTGCCTATAACCTTGATTGGTTTCCTATGGGAGGATTCGTCGGGGATGATTTTGAGGACTATGAAAATTGGGTAGACCAAATTAAGGACATCATGTGGCATGCCGTACTTCCTCTCATTTGTTATTTGATTGGCGATTTTGCGACGCTCACGATGACAATGAAAAATAACCTTATGGAAAACCTCTCTGCTGATTATATTAGAACAGCCATAGCGAAGGGGTTACCGTTTAAGCAAGCGGTTAAAAAACATGCTTTACAAAATAGCTTAATTCCGATAGCGAGTCATTTTGGTAACTCATTATTATTCTTTATGTCCGGTTCTTTCTTAATTGAAGTTATCTTTAATATCGATGGTATTGGCTTATTAGGTTATGAATCAATAATGGAGCGAGATTATCCGGTTGTTATGGGAATTGTCGCTATTAACGCTGCGATGTTGATGATTGGTAATATTGTTTCTGATCTATGTGTTGCCGCTGTCGACCCAAGGGTGAGGTTTGGCGCATGATAAGACTAACCCCACTAACACAGAAAAAGATTAAACACTTTAAAGAGATAAAACGTGGATATTGGTCACTTTTGATCCTGAGTTTCCTACTTATTTTTTCAATCTTCGCTGAGTTTTTTATTAACAGTAAAGCACTCCTCGTTAGCTACAAAGGCGAATGGTCATTTCCTGTTCTCTCAGACGTAAGGCCAGGGACAGACTTCGGGCTAAGCTATGCGAGTGAGGCTGATTATAGAGATCTGAAACAGATTTTTGAGGATGAAGGCGAGGGTAACTTTGTCATCATGCCTATTGTGCCTTGGAACCCTTATGAGCAGGACTTTTCTGGGGACTTCCCACCACTAGCACCGAGTATTGAGAGTAAACATTATTTAGGCACGGATGCGATAGGGCGAGATATTTTAGCGCGTTTAGTTTATGGCTTTCGTATAGCGATGGGGTTTGCCTTAATGACCATGGCCATCTCTTATGCGATTGGTACTGTGGTCGGGTGTTGTATGGGCTTCTTTGGTGGCAAGTTTGATTTGTTTGTTCAGAGGCTAATAGAGATTTGGTCGATGGTGCCGTTTCTGTACGTGATTATGATCTTAGTCTCGATAACCCAGCCAACGTTTACCTTGTTTGTCGCGATTAATGTTTTGTTCGGCTGGATGGGAATCACTTGGTATATGAGAACTATGACATATAAAGAGTCTGCTCGCGAATATGTCATGGCAGCCCGAGCGTTAGGTGCTTCGACGACGCGTATTCTAGTGCATCATATCTTACCCAATACTATGGTTATGATAGTGACTTTAGCGCCATTTACGATTGCTGCTAACATTACCGCATTAACGGCACTCGACTATCTAGGGCTTGGATTAATGCCTCCTACGCCTAGTTGGGGTGAATTACTACAGCAAGGGAAATCGAATCTAGATGCTCCTTGGATTGTGATCTCAGTTGTCGGAGCCATCGTGGCAGTTTTAGTCATGGTGACATTTATAGGTGAAGCGATACGCTCGGCATTTGATCCCAAAAAGTTCACACGTTACGTATAAGCCTAGATTCAGACATTTACAGGAAGTATCCAATTACAGGAAGTATCCAATTACAGGATGTAATTATGAATAGAACACTCTCAATATGTATTTCAGCGTTGATGGCGGGTTTATCCACATCAGCTTTCTCGCAAACCACTGCTTTACCGCAGGGCGTTGAATGGTTGTCTAACAACAATGAACCACTTTTTGCTTCACAAGATGCGATACGCGGCGGCACCTTACGTACATTCATGGCCAGTTTTCCTCAGACCTTGCGTAGCGTTGGGCCAGACGCAAATTCAGGGTTACGTCATTACTTTATGGATGGTGCCCCAAAGCTTGCTCAGCGACACCCTAATACGGGCAAGTGGATTCCACAGTTAGCGACTGATTGGGCGTTCTCTGAAGACAACAAAACGGTCTACTTTAAGCTTGATCCCAATGCGACATGGTCTGATGGAGAGAAAATAACGGCAGATGACTATCTGTTTATGCTCACTTATTATCGCTCTAAAGATATCGTCGACCCTTGGTATAACGATTTCTTTTCAACGTCCATTATTGATGTGATTAAAGTAGATGAATACACCATTGCCGTAGAAACCGCTGTTGAGCAGAGCCAAGACGCTTTAATGGTGTTGATCAATATGCCAAGTAACGGCTTTCAACCAAGACCAAAACACTATTTTGCGGATGAGAAAGATGCAAATAATGACGGTATGGTTGATAACTTTGTTCGTAAATATAACTTCAAGAGTGAACCCACAGCAGGCCCTTATTACCTAGATAAAGTTAAAAAAGGTAAGAGTGTTACCTTCAAACATGTCGGTGAAAAGTGGTGGGGCTATTCAAATCGCTATTATCAGAATCGCTACAATGTCGATAAGGTGCGTATTACGGTTATTCGTGACTTTGATATCGCGCTAAAGCACTTTGAAAAAGGTAAATTGGATTACTTCGATTTCGTACTCCCTGAATATTGGCATGGGAAATCTGACTCCCAAGGCTTTAAAGATGGTTACATCCAGAAATTTTGGGGGTTCAATCAAACACCGCAAGGTGCCGGTGGTTTGTGGATGAATACTGCGCAACCATTGCTCGATGATATCAATGTTCGTAAGGGCATTATGCACGCTACCGACTATGACGGAATGATTAAAAACATCATGCGTGGTGACTACTCTCGTAAGCCACATGGGCTCGGGTTTGGACATGGAAAATACGATAACCCAACGAATAAAGCGCCAGAATTTGACCCTCAGGTAGCGGCTGAGCACTTTGCAAAAGCCGGCTTTGACACCATTGGTTCTGATGGTATCCGTATCAATAAACAGGGTCAGAGGCTTTCGTTTGCTATCACCTACGGTTACAACGCATGGACGCCAAGAATTGCGTTTCTCCGAGAGCAAGCCAAGTTAGCGGGTCTCGACTTTACCCTTAACTTGGTCGATGGGTCATCGGCGTTTAAATACATTCTAGAGAAAAAGCATCAATTGGCTTTTCTCAATATGGGCTCGGGTGAAATCCCTTCTTACTGGGAGTATTTGCACTCAGACAACGCCAATAAACCGCAAACCAATGCACACACTAACTACAGTAGTCCTGAACTGGATAAATTGATAGAAGCGTATGATGCTGAGTTTGACCAAGCTAAGCGTTATCAACTCTCGTATCAGATTCAAGATTACGTTACACAGGCTAATATCATCGTTCCAGGCTATATGGTGCCGTATTCACGCGCTGCGCATTGGCGCTGGGTCCAGTATCCAGAGAACCCAATGACTAAGCAGACAGAGTCTATCTTCCACCCGATGGATATTGGTAGTTTCTGGATAGATCCTTCACTGAAGAAAGAGACGCAAGCATCGATGAAGTCAGAGAAAACCTATACTCCGGTTTCATTTGTTGATGACCGTTTTAAGTTGTGACGGATGCTTGTATGACTATGGAATATAAACAAGATCCTAATTGCGATGTGGTGTTGGAAGTAAAAGATCTAGAAGTTACTTTTGCTACTGACTCGGAAGTCGTTCAGGTACTGCATGGCGTCAGCTTCAAAGTTAAAAAAGGCAAAACTCTAGGTCTGGTTGGAGAGTCTGGTTGTGGTAAAAGCGTCACATCCATGTCGATTATGGGTCTGCTACCTAAGCCTTATGGTCAGATTGTCGGTGGGGAGATTCTTTATAACAATCAGGATCTCGTTACCTTGCCACCCGATTCTATGTATGAAATGCGAGGTAACTCGATCTCTATCATCTTCCAAGATCCAATGACGGCACTTAACCCGGTACATAGTATCGGTAAGCAGCTAATGGAGGTGCTAGCGCTTCATCGACCTGAGTTGAAGAAAGCTGATAGAAGACAATATGCGATCAAGATGTTGGAAAAGGTCAAAATTCCAATGCCAGAGAAACGTATCGACGAATATCCGCATAACCTATCTGGTGGGATGAGACAACGCGTAATGATAGCTATGGCTCTTGCATGCAAACCAGACGTGTTGATTTGTGACGAACCAACCACGGCTCTAGATGTTACGGTTCAAGCCTCTATTTTAGAGCTGATGAGAGATCTACAACAAGAGACCGGCATGGCGATGTTGTTTATTACTCACGATTTAGGTGTTGTTGCAGAGGTGTGTGATGACGTAGCTGTCATGTATGGAGGGCGAATTGTTGAGTATGCAGATGTATTCGAGCTGTTCGATTACCCGAAACACCCTTATACAAAGCGTTTACTGGGTTTAATGCCAAGTTTGGATCATCCACCAAAGCAACAAATAGAGATAAAACCTATTGATACTTCATTGTTCCCTGAGTTTAAGGGGTAGCTTAATGTCAGAAGTATTAAGAATCGAAAACGTAACTCAGCATTTTGTCTCTGGAAAAAGGTTGTTCTCAAAAGGGTATGTGATTAAGGCCGTTGACGGCGTCTCTTTTTCTCTGCACCAAGGGCAAACCTTGGGGCTAGTTGGGGAATCAGGGTGCGGAAAGAGCACATTGGGACGAACAATATTGAAGTTGTTTGAACCAACATCTGGACGAATTTTCTTTGAAGGAAAAGACATCACTCATTGGAAAGCTCGGGAGATGAGACCACTTCGTAAAGAGATGCAGATTGTCTTTCAAGATCCGATGGAGTCTCTCAATCAACGGCATACCATCGGTATGATTTTGGAAGAGCCCTATATTATCCATAATGTCGGTACCAATAAAGAGCGCAAGCAGTGGGTATTAGAGTTGTTGGATAAGGTGGGTTTGGCCAGAGAGTCGGTTGATCGTTACCCTCATGAGTTTTCTGGTGGACAACGTCAACGTATCGGAATCGCTCGGGCCATCGCTCTAAAACCTAAATTGCTTATTTGTGATGAGTCCGTCTCAGCGTTAGACGTGTCGGTACAAGCACAGATTATTAACTTGCTATTAAATTTACAGAAGGAGATGAATCTAGCAATTATTTTTATTTCTCACGATCTTTCTGTTGTTAAACAGGTTTCGGATGACGTCGCTGTAATGTATTTTGGTAAGATTGTGGAATATAGCTCTGCAATGGAAATATATAATAACCCTAAAAATGAATATACAAAGAAACTACTTTCAGCAATACCAATAACACACCCTAATCGTAGGAAGCGTACAAAGAGAAAATAGCATTAATACAATTCTGTACAAAATAATACAAAGAAAATTTGTAATTCAATTGTAAAGTAATTTGGCAGCAAGGTTCTGTTGCTAAAAAGTCTATCGATATTTAGTGATAAATATTGAGGTGTTTGTTCACTCAAAATTTGATGGATTATTTAAATAAGTTCAATGACTGAACTTAACATTCATGGAAGTTAAAAAGCATGCATAACACAATAAAGTGGAAGGTGAAGCCGATCGCAATATTGTTAAGCACTATGTTTACTTTTTCTGTTTACGCAGAAGGCGATAATAGTGTTGATAATATTAACGATAAAGCTGAATCAACACAAAATGAAAACGATGCATCTTGTATAACTTGTAATATCAGCGGATCCGTTACTGCTGGTTATTCGACAAATATATACAACAAAGATGACTATCGAGCAGATCGAAGCTTCTCATGGGATGGCACACTGAAATATAAACTCTCCGAAAATATGAAGGCATATATATCTTCGGGTGGATATCGAGCACTAGACGATGAAGTAGGGACATACGCTACTGATTCGGTTATAGGGCTAAGCCACTCTAAGTTATATGAGTTTGGGGAGAGTGGAAAAATAGGTGCAAGTGGGCAATTTACTATTCCCACCTCTGAAGCGTCTCGTAACGATAAGTTACAAACCGCATTCAGATTAGCTGTTCCAATCAGTTTCGAGCACTGGGGAGTGAATTTTAATATATCGCCCCGACTTAGAAAGAATTTTCATAAATATAAAACTTATGGTGGTAAGTCTCTGACTGAATGGACGTACTCGCTATTTACTGGTGCGAGTTACAGCTGGGACAAATTAACTTTGGGAATTGATGCCTTAGGCGGAAATACCATTAGTTACAAAGGAACTAGACGTGATTCGGTCGACTATGGCGGTTCTATCTATGGAGCGTATGACTTTAACGACAATTGGTCATTTACGCTAGCTGCCGCAACGTCAGGCGCATATGCAGATGCAGAACGAGGCACACTGGGCAATATCGATCTATTCGATGCAGACAAAGCCTCTTACTCAGCAGATATAACATTCTCATTTTAGGGAAATAAAAATAATAAAAGGATTCAATATGGACTTTAAAAAGATTGCATTAAGCTCCGCAATTACGGCTATTTTGGCTGGGTGTGGTGCTGATGACCAAGCATACGAGCTTCAAGAGCGAGATTCTAAGGAAGTTGCAGTACAAGACCTTAAAGACGGCCGTTGGTTTTATGTTCCAACGACAGGTGCTGCACCACGATTTGCATTAAACCAATTTCCGTTCCTACAAGGTATGGGACGCTATGTAGAACTCTGTTATACCAAAACTGGTTTAGAGGTGCGTGCATTTGATAAAAATTACCCTGACTCTTCGTTACCAAAAGACGAAAACAATTATTGTGCAGAGCAAGATATCGTCGGCAGTGATGATCTTGTTAACTTCGCGCAAGTATTAGAAATTCCGGGCGACTTTGCCGCTTACCGCTGTAAGGAAGATGCGTATGACGACTGTACTAATACCGAAGAGATAAATGAAGATAAAAGCTTAGACTATCGTAAGAAGACTCACTTCACGCCTAAACCAGAAGAGCTGATCGTATCTGAGTTTAACTGGGAAGATCTGTATGGTTTGAAGGATGGTATTACAGAGCAGGGAACCGCAAAAGTGATTTCTTGGGACTTTGATCCTGAGAACGGTATTCTCAATTTCGAGTTAGAGCGCACTTTCCAAGTCGATTTAGATAACCTTTCTGACTACATTAATTTTTCAACTAAATCTGGCTTAGAAGAAGCATTGGTTGATGGTGCCTTCAAGGCGCGTTTCTATTACTCATTGGTTCATGAAAGCGTAGTTGCTTCGGATAACTACCAACCTGTGATGTACCCAGTCGGTGATGAAAATGATATTGGTTTTTTCACTACACAAACGAAAAAGCTCAACCCGATCACCAACAAGTATGATCGTGATGTTGTTTATCTGAATCGATTTAACCCAGACAACGGTACGATCAAATACTATCTGACGGACAACTTCTTCGAAGATAAGAATAAGCTTTTCTTAGACTCGACTATTCAAACCATCGACAAAATGAACAAAGCGCTGTCTTTGTTTGGTAATGATGCTGGCAAACCAGCGATTGAAATTGTCAACTCAGCGGCGCCAGCAGGTATACACCCGGGTGATCTGCGCTATAACATCATTAACTTGGTTGACGAGCCTCTAGCGAATGGTCTGCTAGGTTATGGACCTTCGGTAGCTAACCCGATGACGGGTGAGATCATTAAAGCGCATGTTAACCAATATGCGGGTGTAGCAAGAACGGGTGTGCCTTATTATTGGGATAACCTAGCACGTTTTTACAACCGAAATGAGTTGTCTCTGAATGGTTTACCAGCACTGCCGACTGAAGGTGATTCAGCTCCTGCCGTTGCTGAAGTAGAAAGCCGTATTCAACAGTTATCGACTATGGCAGCAATGTCTAAGTTACCTAAAGTTGATGACGTAGCGCCAGCCTTGACTAAAGAAGAGCTGACAGGCGATCGAACACCTTCACAAGCTCCGACCATTCTTACCAAAAACTTCAGTGACGATATGGACTTTGAAGATGTCGTAGCGGCTGAAGAGAACCGTCTGGCATTCTGGTCTGAAAACAATGCATACCCAATTGAAGCGTCGTGGGTCTCTTCAACCAGTAAAGCGATGCTTGATAACCTTAAGTTCGATGACGACCGCTACTTTAACATCAAGGTTGATGATAATGGCGTTGAAACATCACGAGAACTACGACGTTGGAAGTACTTACCAAAAGATCTTCAACAAGAGGCTGCTGATGCGATAACCGTTGCAACATACAGCAATACACTTGTTCATGAATTGGGTCATAACGTTGGTTTACGTCATAACTTCAAAGGTTCGAACGACAAGGAAAATTACTACACCCTAGAACAGGCTCATGCTCTTGGTCTAAATAATATTCCAGCTTACAGCTCAACCATGGACTATGCACCAAGCATGTTGGATGAAACGCCAACATGGGGTCTATATGATATTGCAGCGTTTAAGTTTGGTTATGGGCGTAAAGTAGAAACCATTCAAGACTCTTCATCTGCCATGCCAGCGGCGGTTGCAAATCCAGGTGATGAAGGTACTGACGAAGAGAAAGCAGCTTATCAACAATACCTTGCGGATCTACAGGCGTATCAGCAAAGCTTTGCCAACCGTTTTGGCAACAATGTGGACAATGACTCATTGATGGTATGTAGCGAAATCATGGCGTTATCGGGCGATCAAGCTGGCAAGTCTCTTTATAACTGTGACTTCAGTCGTTTCGATATTGCCGCGTTAAGTGATGATCCTGAAGATTATGCAAAAACGCGATATGGTGTACTTTACTACTTAGATAATGTACACAATATCGAACGTAAGAGTTACGGTTTCTGTACCGATGGTAACGTTTCTCTTAACAGTGATTGTAACCGTTTTGATGAAGGTACAAGTCTTAACGAGATCGTTGCATATGAATGGCAGAGCTACTTAGACAGCTATGATCGCCGTAACCTTGCAGAATACAGCACCAATGGTTTGTATTCTTCGGATTACCCTGGCTATATTGTTCGTCGTTATCGTGAGATGACATCAATCCGTGACAAGATGGAAGATCTAGAACGCATTGATGATCTATACAATAACCTTGGTTACACATCTTCCACGGATAAGCCGGGTGATTTCTTACTGCGATTAGCTTCTAACGAGACTTACTGTACAACACCAGGCGCTGAAGCAAACTATTGGTTCTGTGACTATGCAGATGGCGCTAAGAACGCAGCAGCATACTTCTTGGATGTGTTAGCGACGCCAGAACATCAGTGTGTGATTCAAAATGCCAGCGGTGATCAAAAAGTAATTTCATTTGGTCAGCTTCTTAACAACAACTCTCACTTGTTACCTGCAAACTACGATTTGATTGATGCGAACTGTTTTGATGAGCAAGCTGCTAAATTTATCGAAGATGCAGATAGTGGGTATACAGCTGTTGCAGAGACGAAAAATGGGCGTTTCCTGAATTCAATTGGTAGCTTTGATCCTGATTACCCTTGGTCAAATGCAGTATCTGTACTAGGTAGCTGGCCAGACAAAGCGTTAGCAAGTTATTTCCTAGCTCGTCGTTACTCAAATCGTTATACCGATGAAGTGAGCTTCGCATCACTATTAGATCTTCCTGGAGTGCAAGAGCAGTACGAAGATATCATCTCAAACATGATCTCAAACGAAGGCTTAAATACACCGGTAGAGTTGGTTGATGCTGAGGGTAAAGCCTACACCAACCTAAATGGCGTTGATGTAAACCTTCACATTACGGAGAAGATGGAATCACTCTCTCCAATGCCGCGAGGTATTGAGCGATTCTTTGGAATCTCTGGTCGAGACCGTCAACGTATTGGTGATTTGATTTTGAGCATGGGTGTCGATGAAATGCAATCGAATGACTACACGGTGAAATCTTTAGGTAAGGCTCAGTTGGATGCATTTACGAAACAGCAAGACCGCTACGGCTTGATTGCAGGAGAAAAAGTTGAGTTTGTCATTGACGGCGAAACTTACGTGGCGACCAAGGCAAACAAACTGGCTTATGAATATGCCAACCAGTTAGTCAGCTCTGATGGCTACGCGTTGAAAGTCTACCTAGATAACTATGATTCTACGGAACTTGCAACGATTGTGACCAATGTTGAAACAGCATGGGGTCCTTTCAGAACCGATATCCTGCCTCAATATCATGATGCCGTTTTGTTACTTGATGCACCGATGGTGAATGCTATGAAGACGAACATTGATGTTGATATCGCAGCAGGAGTCTTAAGCTTTGCAACGTCGTTTAACAACTTTGTCGACGCAGGTATTGCTTCGGGCGACGTTGTCTACGACGCATCAGCAGGTACTGTTCAGTATAAAGGTGGTGAAGCTCAGCCGGTTTCAAAAGCATATGCTGCATACTCTGATGCGATGATTCTAATCTTTAATGACTTAGGTGATTCTATGATGTCGGCTGTAGATAACCTATATGCGGGCTATGTTGCGGCTTCAGATGCAGACAAAGACCTGTGGGCTAAAGATCTTAATATGATCAAAGCCTACCAGAGTGGTGACATTGCGAGCGTTGCAGGTAAGTATTACGAATTGCTTGATCGCTTGCCAAATGCTGAAGATTTTTAACGGGTAAATTTCCATTAGAAATAACAAAAGGCTCGCATTTGCGAGCCTTTTCTTTTGTACGTTAATATTCCAGTTGGACGTCACTAAGCAGCGATAACTGGAGCGCCACTATGGAATTTAAAGTCGCTGTCGTCAGATGTAATGAGCTCCGCTTCTACACGTGCGAAGTGAGCGACACGCTCGGAAATATCCTTACCCGCGATTTGTTCAGCAAGCTCTAGATAATCTTGGTAGTGACGAGCCTCTGAACGAAGAAGAGACACGTAGAACTTCTCCATATCTTCTTCTAGGAAAGGTGCGAGCTTTGCGAAGCGCTCACAAGAGCGTGCTTCAATAAAGGCACCAATAATCAATTTGTCCACTAAAGCGTCTGGTTCGTACGTTTTCACATGTTTAATCAAGCCTTTTGCGTAGCGACCCGCTTCGATAGGTTGATATGTGACACCTTTCTTTTCCATTAGCTCCATCACTTGGTAAAAGTGGTGCAGTTCTTCTTTGATCAGCAGTACCATTTTGTCGATGAGATCGTCGCCATAAGCACAACCTTCTTTGGCTGTGATCTGCTTTGATGCGTTGCTCTTACCACGCAGCGATTCCAAATCTCCCTTGCGACGGTAGGCGAACTCTTCGTATGGCTTAATCCACTCATTTAGCTGAATTGCACTTTCTTTATCAACCGCATATTTGCGAATCAGAAATAGGGCACTCTGAGCAGCTTTTAGCTCACACAACATGTGATCACGTAAAATGATATGCAGGTTTTCTGGCTTTTTGGCTTCGTCGATCCAAGAGTCTGGCGTTTCGGCTTTTAGAAAGGAGTGAATAGGAGCTAATAGTTCTTGATACATGCTAGAGCTTGAGTAGTTTTGGAAAAACGAGATATTACCACAGGAACATTAAGGTTAGGAGGGGCTTTCTTGGTGTAAAAAAGGCCGCCAGTGAGGCAGCCTTAGGGAGTTGTATTAGATGAGAGGGATTACCACTTCTTCTTCTGACCAAATAGCGCATCCATATCGTCTTCGCGTTCTTTGGACTCCATTTGTTGAAGCTCTTGTGCGTTGCGATCTTGGCGCTTTTGATCAAGTTCGTTCAGCATCTCTTGTAACTTCTCACGAGCCTGGTTCGAATATGGGTCATTTTTCGTGGTCAGTGCGTCAATACCCTTACGAAGCAGTTGAATAGCTGTACCGGGTTGGCCGCGAGCAATTGAGTCGTTAGCACGCTTAATTACGTTCTCGATGTTGATTCGAATCTGGATAGTCTCTAGGCGAGCATTCTCTGCAACGTAAGCTTGAGTTTCAAAACGACCCTTATTGTGTTCACTGCGAATGGTATCACGTAGGCGTTTAACCAACTTCAACATCATAATGGCTTGCTTGTCACTACTAGGGACGCGGAAAGCAGTGCTTTCACCACCTTGATAGTTCTCTTTTAGCTGAGTGATCTGTTGTTTCACACTCTCAATGCGTTGGGCAAGTTGTTTGTTTTTGGGATCCAACTCATACATGTTTTCAAGCGAATCGAGGATACGTGTGTTTAAGCACACCAGCAGGTCTTGGCTAAACGGCATGTGATGCGCGTTACCAATCAGCTCTTCCGTTCCATCGATAATGGTCAAATAACGAGAAGATTCCTGTTTCTTCGCTGTTTCCACCTTAACTTTGTACTGAAGCATGATGTTGTAGCCCAATACCAACACCAAAAGAATGGCTACTAAGGCAATAATTAAACCAATATTCATATAATTGCGTCTGCTTGTTGTGTTCTATCGCTAACTTCAGAGGATACACGATTCCATAGAGTATCTACACCCGTAAATCGCTTATCTGCCTTGTAAATTTTGATTTGCCATTATCTCTTGTTCATGTTGCTACGTAATCAAAAAGTGAAAACTATTTACTGATAATGAGGGATTGATTACAAAGGAGTGGCGACGGTTTCATATCAGGCTCTATAAAAACTCAATTTTCCTATCATTTTTGCCAGTAAGGCGTTATAACTATTTATTATATTCGCTAAGTTTAACTCGCTTACTTTCTTAATAAGTTAGCACTGAAATGAGTAAAGGATTACGAGGTCACCGATGAAGTTACAACAACTGAAGTACATTGTTGAAGTAGTCAACCATAACCTGAATGTCTCTGCGACAGCTGAGAGTCTTTATACGTCTCAGCCGGGCATCAGTAAGCAAGTTCGTTTGCTTGAAGACGAATTAGGTATCCAGATCTTCGAGCGTAGTGGCAAGCACCTGACTCAAGTGACGCAAGCAGGTGAAGACATTGTTCGAATCTCGCAGGAAATTCTTGCTCGCGTCGAGAGTATCAAAGCGGTAGCTGGCGAACATACTCACCCAGAAATGGGTACTTTGAACATCTCTACAACCCATACACAAGCGCGTTATGCGCTACCTGACGTGATTAAAGGCTTCACCGCTCGTTACCCAAAAGTATCACTTCACATGCACCAAGGCACGCCAAGTCAGATGTCAGAAGCTGTGGCGAAGGGTACTGCGAACTTCGCAATTGCAACAGAAGCTCTTCATCTCTATCAAGATGCGATTATGTTGCCGTGCTATCACTGGAATCGTTCAATCGTGGTGACGAAAGACCACCCGTTGGCACAAAAACAGAAAGTAACCATCGAAGACTTAGCGGCATACTCGCTAGTGACCTATGTATTCGGTTTTACTGGTCGTTCAGAACTCGACACTGCGTTTAACAAAGTCGGATTAACGCCACGTGTTGTGTTTACTGCAACCGATGCCGATGTAATTAAGACTTACGTGCGTATGGGGATTGGTGTTGGTGTTATTGCGAGCATGGCGATTGATGCGGAACAAGATACAGACCTAGTTGCGATTGATGCGAGCCACCTATTTGGTGCGAGCACGACCAGTATCGGCTTCCGTCGTGGTACCTTCTTACGTTCGTACATGTTCGATTTTATGGAACGTTTTGCACCACACTTAACGCGCCCTGTCGTTGAACAAGCGATTTCGTTGAAATCAAATGAAGAAATTGAAGAGATGTTTAAAGACATCGAACTTCCAGTAAGATAGATATTATGATGTTCAGGCCTGCCTTTTGAGTAGGCCTGATTACTATCAGCTGTCCACCAATACTTTCTATTTGCATGGCTTCCACCTACAATCCCTCCATTACAGGGGGCCGCATGCAATCCAAATTCCAAATTCTTGATTCTTTTCTTCATCAACACCAAGTTTATTGGCGTTCTGAGCCGTTCCATCTTTGCCAACAAGATGAGCTTCCTTGGCGTCGCCACAATCAACCTCTGTTTACTTGGCTACAATCGCTTAGTAACGACCAGGTCTTGGCTTTCAAAGAGCAGCCAGCGTCTCTAATAGAAGAGTTGAACGCATTTTTCCCTGATTTATCTCGAGTTGTTGAGGCTGTTGAGCTATCGACATTGGAGAGAAAAGGGTTAGATCTCCCTAAAGGGACGGACACTGGAATCCCTGGGCGTAAGCTCGAGCAGATCATGTCGATGAGTGAAGCCGTATTGGACCATCATAAAGGGACGGAGTGGCTTGAATGGTGCTCTGGTAAAGGGTTCCTTGGAAGAATCTTATCGCAACAGTCGCAGCAACAAGTGACCAGTTTTGAATGGCAGCAATCGCTGTGTGACAGTGGCCAAGCGATTGCTGATGCGCAGCAACTGCCGATGCAATTCGTGCAAGGGGACGCTTTTTCTGAGGACTCCGATAAGGTGTTTAACCACAATCAACATGCAGTAGCACTCCACGCTTGTGGTGATTTGCACGTCACCTTGCTCAATAAGGCGGTGAACCACTCGCTTCCAGCGGTTACGGTCTCACCGTGTTGTTACCACTTGATTCAGTCGGAACGCTATCAAGCCATGTCAAAATTGGCTCAGTCTGCACAACTTTCTCTTTCGAAATCTGACCTGCGAATTCCATTGCAGGAAACTGTCACTGGAGGAGAGCGTGTTAAGAGGCATCGTCAATTGGAGATGAGCTTTCGATTGGGCTTTGGTCAGTTGATTAAGCGTGAGCTTGGGGTTTTAGAGTATTTACCAGTTCCGAGCATCAAAAAGTCAGAGCTGTCTCAGGGGTTTGAAGCATTTTGCTGGTGGGCCGCGAATCAAAAAGAGATCGTTTTACCTAGCGAGCTAGATTTCGAGTTATATGAAAGGTTAGGTGAGCAGCTTTTCTGGAATATGGAGCGACTGAGTTTGGTACAGCAAGTGTTTAGAAGACCATTAGAGATGTGGCTAGCTTTGGATAGGGCGCTCTACCTAGAGGAGCAGGGCTACCAAACGTCGATTGAACAGTTTTGCGAAAGACACATCACGCCACGTAATATTCTGATTCGAGGTTGGAAGGCGGATAGCTAAAGTAGACGCCAACTAGTGTTGCCAGCTATAAGATATAAAAAAGCCAGCTTGAAAAGAGTCAAGCTGGCTTTTACATTTCTAGTCAGTCAAAACTGTCTAGCAATCTACTTAGTTGAACATTGCGATAGCTTCAGCTGGATCTACGTATTCTAGGTCAAAGCTCTCTGCAACTTCTTTGCAAGTTACTTTACCGTGGATAACGTTTAGACCTTCTAGGAAGCCTTTGTCTTCTAGAAGCGCTTCACGGTAGCCTTTGTTCGCTAGTTTAACAATGTAAGGAAGTGTTGCATTGTTTAGTGCGAATGTTGAAGTGCGAGCAACGGCACCTGGCATGTTAGCAACACAGTAGTGAACTACGTCGTCAACGATGTAAGTTGGTTCTGCGTGTGTTGTTGCGTGAGAAGTCTCGAAACAACCGCCTTGGTCGATTGCAACGTCAACGACTGCTGCGCCTGGCTTCATCTTAGCGATGTGCTCTTTAGTCACTAGTTTAGGAGCAGCTGCGCCTGGGATTAGTACAGCGCCGATAACTAGGTCAGCTTCAAGAACGTGCTTCTCGATAGCGTCTTCAGTAGAGTAAACCACTTTAGCGCGGCCTTGGAACTCTTCATCTAGGCGACGAAGTGTATCAACGTTACGGTCTAGGATAGTTACGTCTGCACGTAGGCCAACAGCCATACGAGCTGCGTTAGCACCTACTACGCCGCCGCCGACAACAACAACTTTTGCTGGCTCAACACCTGGAACGCCGCCAAGTAGAAGACCACGACCGCCGTGAGATTTCTCAAGAGTTTGTGCACCCGCTTGAATAGACATGCGACCTGCAACTTCAGACATTGGCGCTAATAGTGGCAAGCGACCCATATTATCTGTTACAGTCTCATAGGCTACGCAGACAGCTTTGCTCTTGATAAGCTCTTCAGTTTGTGGAAAATCTGGTGCAAGGTGTAAATAAGTAAATAATATTTGCCCTTCACGAAGCATAGCTCGCTCGACAGCTTGAGGTTCTTTAACCTTTACAATCATATCTGCTTTCGCGAATACGTCAGCAGCAGTAGGAAGAATGGATGCGCCTACAGCGATGTAATCATCGTCTGAAAAGCCGATACCGTTGCCGGCATTGGTTTCAACAAAAACTTGGTGACCATGTGAGATTAGTTCTCTCACGCTAGCTGGGATCATACCAACACGGTACTCGTGGTTTTTGATTTCCTTAGGTACGCCAATAATCATCCTGAATCCTCATTTTATTTTGGTTGTATAATCTATAGTAGTTGTATTAACTGTGTGTAGGGTAATTCTGTCGAATTAATATCTAGTATAGATATGTTGAGATAAAATTTGATACTGAATATTAAAAAGTTGTAGTATATTTTTTTGCAAGGAAGTAATAAGGTGGAATAAAAAATGGCAGACAACTATAAGAAGCCGTCCAAGGAACTAGACCGTATCGACCGCAACATTCTTAATGAGTTGCAAAAAGACGGTCGTATTTCGAACGTTGAACTCTCAAAACGTGTGGGTCTTTCTCCGACTCCGTGTCTTGAACGTGTTCGTCGTTTGGAGCGTCAAGGGTACATTACAGGGTATACAGCGCTGCTTAATCCTCAGTACTTAGATGCATCACTATTGGTGTTTGTTGAAATCACATTGAACCGCGGTGCGCCAGATGTGTTTGAACAATTTAACACTGCCGTTCAAAAACTAGACGACATCCAAGAGTGTCATTTAGTGTCGGGTGACTTTGACTATCTTCTAAAAACACGTGTATCAGATATGGGTGCTTACCGTAAACTTCTAGGTGATACGCTATTGCGTCTACCTGGTGTTAACGACACTCGTACTTACGTGGTAATGGAAGAAGTGAAACAAACCAACCAGCTGGTGATTAAAACTCGTTAATCATCAATGGTCGAACAGCAAGAAAGCGGAACTTAGTTTCCGCTTTCTTGCTTTCTGGAATTGGGTTTTTCCGTTTGATATGGTTAAATCAACAGTAGTTTTTATCAAACACATTTATAAAGCTGGTTTATGTTCAAAGAGAGCGGCAACAAAGTCGAAACAATCATCAAAACGAGTGAAGAGCCTCAGTCTTCTCGTTTGACGGGTACCCAACGCTTAAGAGAGTGCAGCCTGATTCTAGGTGTACTGTTCTCAATTCTTCTTGCCGTCGCATTGCTGACTTTTAATCCGGCAGATCCATCTTGGTCTCAAACGGCTTGGGGTGGCGACATTCAAAACGCAGGCGGCTATGTTGGTGCTTGGTTAGCTGACACCCTGTTTTTTGTCTTTGGTTCTCTAGCTTACCCTCTGCCTATTCTTATTACGTTGGCGGCATGGGTTCTTTTCCGCAAGCGCGACGAAGATGAAACCATCGACTTCATGCTATGGGGTACTCGCTTACTTGGCCTCACGATTCTTCTATTAACCAGCTGTGGTTTGGCAGATATCAACTTTGACGATATCTGGTACTTTTCATCAGGTGGTGTGATTGGTGATGTACTAACTAGCTTAGCGTTGCCGACATTAAACATTTTAGGTTCTACATTAGTATTGCTCTTTTTGTGGGGCGCGGGCTTTACTCTATTAACAGGTATCTCTTGGTTAAGCATTGTTGAATGGTTAGGTGATTCTGCAATCCGTCTATTTACCGCCCTTGTGAACAAAGTGCGTGGCCACGACCAAGAGGTAATGGAACCAGAACTGAGAGAAACAGAGCAGCACGACGAGTTACAACTTGAGGCGTCGAATCTGCCAATTGAGGGTGTTGCTGAAGAGATTGAAGAAACCAATGACCCACTGACGAGCGATCCTAGCCTACACTTCTCGGCAACTGCTGAACTAGAAGTGGAAATGCCTGTGGCAGAAGAGCCTAAGCGTCACTTCAATATTCATATGCCTGAAAAAGCGCCTGAAGCTGCAGTTAAAACATCTCCTACAGAACCAGCTGCGTTTATGCAAGAGTTCGTTGAGCCTCAACCAATAGAAGCACCTAAGCCAGTTGAAAGAGCTGAGCCAGTTTATCATGCACCGGAAGAGCCATTGGAAGAAGGTGTAGAACGCTCTAAGCAGCTGAATGCGACTATTGAACAACTAGAGCATGCTGCGATGGATGAGGATGACTTAGCCGAGCAAGCGCAAGCAGAAGCTCATCATTCGCAAGCTGCTTATCAAGAGTACATGCAAGAGCAGCCTGCTGAGCCTCAGGCTGCGCCAGAGCCTGTTGCTGAACAAGAACCCGAATATATTGCGGAGCCGTTACAAAACAGTGAACCAGTAGAACAAGTCTCGTTTACCTCGGACCCAGAGCCAGAAGTTGTGCCAGAACCTATGTTCATTGAACAACCTGCTGCTGATAATGAGATTGCTGAAGAAACTGCTTTTGAAGAGATACCTCGTCAAGAATCTAGTATTAACGAAAGTCATTGGAACGAAACGGATACTGAAGTAGATAAAGTTGAAGAGCAGGCGATTGACTTGCCTTGGGAAGAAGTAACGGAAGAAGAACCTGCACACCCAGACCAAGATGTTGCGGCGTTCCAGAATATTGTTTCTGAAGCTCAGGCGAATATGGCGGCGGCGCAAAACCCGTTCTTGGTTCAAAAAGAGCCTAATCTGCCTAAGCCAACGTCACCGATGCCGACCCTAGAACTACTTTATCACCCTGAGAAGCGTGACAACTTTATTGACCGCGATGCTCTAGAAGATATCGCTCGTCTGGTTGAGTCAAAGCTCGCTGACTACAAGATTAAAGCTGAGGTGGTGGATATTTTCCCTGGCCCAGTTATTACTCGATTTGAACTTGATCTTGCACCGGGTGTGAAAGTGAGTCGAATCTCAAGTCTATCGATGGACTTAGCACGTTCATTGTCTGCGATGGCAGTACGCGTAGTAGAGGTTATTCCGGGCAAACCATACGTAGGTTTAGAGCTACCCAACATGAGTCGACAAACAGTCTTCTTCTCTGATGTGGTGGGTAGTCAGCAGTTTATTGATGCTAAATCACCAACAACAGTCGTGATGGGCCAAGACATCGCGGGTGAAGCGGTTATTGCTGATATCGCAAAAATGCCTCACGTGCTGGTGGCCGGTACCACGGGTTCGGGTAAATCGGTGGGTGTGAACGTAATGATCTTGAGTATGCTGTATAAAGCAACGCCTGAAGATTTGCGCTTCATTATGATCGACCCGAAAATGCTCGAGCTGTCTATTTATGAAGGTATTCCACATCTATTGTCAGAAGTGGTTACCGATATGAAAGATGCTTCTAACGCACTGCGCTGGTGTGTGGGCGAGATGGAGCGACGTTATAAGCTAATGTCGGCGCTAGGCGTACGTAACATTAAAGGTTACAACGATAAGCTGAAAATGGCGGCGGAAGCGGGACACCCAATTCATGACCCATTGTGGCAAGCTGGCGACAGTATGGACCCTGAGCCTCCATTGCTTGAAAAACTGCCTTACATCGTTGTGGTTGTCGATGAATTTGCCGACTTAATGATGGTGGTGGGTAAGAAAGTTGAAGAACTCATTGCACGTTTAGCTCAGAAAGCACGTGCAGCGGGTATTCACTTGATTCTTGCAACGCAGCGCCCATCGGTTGATGTAATCACTGGTTTGATTAAAGCGAATATCCCAACTCGTGTCGCGTTCACCGTATCGACGAAAACAGACTCTCGTACTATCTTGGATCAAGGTGGCGCAGAATCGCTTCTAGGTATGGGTGACATGCTCTATCTACCACCGGGCTCTAGTCATACCATTCGTGTTCATGGCGCCTTTGCATCAGATGATGATGTACATGCTGTTGTAAACGACTGGAAAGCTCGTGGTAAGCCGAACTACATCGATGAAATCACCAACGGTGAACAGACCCCAGAAACTCTGCTTCCGGGAGAAAAAATGGAAGGCGATGAAGACGTCGATCCATTGTTTGATCAGGTTGTTGAGCATGTAGTTCAGTCACGTCGCGGTTCAGTGTCGGGTGTTCAGCGTCGATTTAAGATCGGTTATAACCGTGCAGCTCGCATTGTTGAGCAGTTAGAAGCTCAAGGTATTGTGAGCCCACCGGGGCACAATGGTAACCGTGAAGTCTTGGCGCCAGCACCGCCGAAAGAGTAATCGCTTAATTGCGTAGATAGGAACTCAACCCTTAATGATCGGTCATAGCTTTATGACCGATTTACCTTGTAACAGGATAATTAATGAAAAAAGCACTCGCACTTCTATTTATGAGTTTTTCCGTTTTCGCTTCACCGAAGGAAGAACTGAGCAACCGACTAGCGCTAAACGCAGGCTTTAGTGCTGATTTCAAACAGGTTGTCACAAGCCCTGATGGCGATGTTGTCATGGAAGGAGAGGGTACAGTAGAAATTGCACGCCCAAGCTTATTCCGCTGGGAAACAACGTTCCCAGATGAAAATCTATTGGTCTCTGATGGTCAAAGCCTCTGGTACTATAGCCCGTTCATTGAGCAAGTCAGTATCTACTGGCAAGAACAAGCAACGGCGCAAACTCCATTTGTATTGCTTACTCGCAACCAACAGAGTGATTGGGATAACTACGATGTAACCCAATCGGGTAACCAATTTACACTCAAGCCAACGGCTGTTGATTCGAATCAAGGGAATTTCCAAATTCAGATCAACGACAAAGGCATCGTTCAAGGCTTTAATGTCATTGAGCAGGACGGTCAAAAAGGTGAGTTCACATTCAGTAATGTTGAACTTGGTAAGCCAAGCAGTGATCGTTTTACTTTCGTCGCCCCAGAGGGTGTCGAAGTTGACGACCAAAGAAACTGATTCTTTAGTGTTGTCCAATTTAATAGCGAATCAAGAGATAGCCATTGAGTAACTACAGTTTAGACTTTTCGGGGGACGAAGATTTTCGTCCCCTTGCTGCTCGTATGAGACCAGAAACGGTTGAGCAGTACATCGGTCAACAGCATATTTTGGGACCGGGTAAACCTCTGCGTCGAGCGCTCGAAGCTGGTCATATTCACTCCATGATCTTGTGGGGGCCACCGGGTACCGGAAAGACGACTTTAGCCGAGGTGGCTGCGAATTATGCCAATGCTGAAGTCGAGCGAGTGTCAGCAGTTACTTCGGGTGTGAAAGACATTCGCGTAGCGATTGATAAAGCTCGTGAGAACAAGCAAGCGGGTCGTCGAACTATTTTGTTTGTGGATGAGGTGCACAGGTTCAACAAAAGCCAACAAGATGCGTTTTTACCACATATCGAAGATGGCACCGTTACCTTTATTGGAGCGACAACCGAAAACCCGTCTTTCGAACTCAATAACGCTTTGCTCTCGAGAGCGCGTGTCTACAAACTGACTTCTCTCAATACTGATGATATCTCTCTAGTTATTCGCCAAGCTATTGAAGATAAAAAGCGTGGCCTAGGTGATGTGAGTGCCCACTTTGCAGACAACGTATTAGATCGTTTAGCTGAGTTAGTGAATGGCGATGCTCGCATGTCACTGAACTATCTTGAGCTACTTTACGATATGGCTGAGGATGACGAGCAGGGCAGCAAGTCAATTACGCTTCAATTGCTAGCAGAAGTCGCTGGTGAGAAAGTGGCTCGTTTTGATAACAAAGGCGATATTTGGTACGACTTGATTTCAGCAGTACATAAGTCCATTCGTGGCTCAAACCCAGATGCTGCATTGTATTGGTCGGCACGTATGATTGCTGCTGGCTGTGATCCCTTGTACATCGTGAGACGTCTATTGGCGATTGCCTCAGAAGATATCGGTAACGCTGACCCAAGAGCCATGCAGGTTGCGATTTCGGCTTGGGATTGCTTTACTCGTATTGGCCCTGCAGAAGGCGAACGCGCGATTGCTCAAGCGGTTGTCTACCTTGCTTGTGCACCAAAGAGTAACGCTGTTTACACTGCTTGGAAGCAGGCGCTTACCGATGCACATAACTTACCTGAGTACGAAGTGCCTCATCATTTAAGAAATGCGCCAACAAATTTGATGAAGGACATGGGCTATGGGCAAGAATACCGTTATGCTCATGACGAACCTGGGGCTTACGCGGCAGGGGAAAAGTATCTGCCACCAGAAATGGGTGAGCGTCAGTACTATTTCCCAACAAAACGAGGCTTAGAGACCAAGATTGGCGAGAAGCTAGATTATCTGGCGGATTTGGACGCAAAAAGCCCACAAAAACGCTATGAAAAGTAGCCTTTTTTGGATATCTTAACCTAGTCATAAAATTCAGATTAAATCGTTAAAAAATGATGAAATATTCATCAATTTTGGCGGTTTAGTGGTGTTTCAGTGGTCAAACTACTGAATATTCAAATAACTAAAGCATAGGATTAGCAATGCTGGATTCTAAATTACTTCGAGCTGAGCTGGATGAAACAGCGGCAAAATTAGCACGTCGAGGCTTTGACCTTGATGTAGAGACAATTCGTGAACTTGAAGAAAAACGTAAGTCCCTTCAAATGAAAACTGAAGAACTGCAAGCGTTACGTAACTCTCGCTCGAAGTCCATTGGCCAAGCAAAAGCGAAAGGCGATCACGAAGAAGCTGAGCGCATCCTTGCAGAAGTAGGTAACCTAGGTTCTGAACTAGACGCAGCTAAAGTTGCACTAGCAGATCTTCAAGGTGAGCTTGAAGCGATCACAATGGCGATTCCAAACCTGCCAGACGAGTCAGTACCAGCAGGAAAAGACGAAGACGACAACGTAGAGATCTCTCGTTGGGGCGAGCCAAAGACTTACGACTTTGAAGTAAAAGATCACGTTGATCTTGGTGAGCTTTCTGGTGGTCTTGATTTCGCAAGCGCGGTTAAGATTTCTGGTTCTCGCTTCATCGTAATGAAGGGTAAATTTGCGCGTCTACACCGTGCAATTGCTCAGTTCATGCTAGACCTTCACACTGATGAGCACGGCTATACAGAGATGTACGTACCGTACCTAGTGAACCACGACAGCCTATACGGTACTGGTCAATTACCTAAGTTCGGTGAAGACCTGTTCCACACAAGCCCGCTAACAGAGCAGGTAAGTGATGTTCCTCTTAAGAAACTATCACTTATCCCAACTGCGGAAGTTCCAGTAACGAACCTAGTGCGCGACACCATTACGGAAGAAGCGGAACTGCCACTTAAGATGACAGCTCACACGCCTTGTTTCCGTTCTGAAGCAGGTTCTTACGGTCGTGATACTCGTGGTCTTATCCGTATGCACCAGTTCGACAAAGTTGAGCTTGTACAGATCACTAAGCCAGAAGACTCAATGGCAGCACTAGAAGAACTAACAGGTCATGCTGAGAAAGTTCTACAACTTCTAGAGCTTCCTTACCGTAAAGTGGTTCTATGTACAGGTGACATGGGCTTCGGCGCAGCGAAAACTTACGATTTAGAAGTTTGGGTTCCAGCTCAAGAGACTTACCGTGAAATCTCATCTTGTTCAAACATGTGGGACTTCCAAGCTCGCCGTATGCAAGCGCGTTTCCGTCGTAAAGGTGAGAAGAAACCTGAGCTTGTACACACACTAAACGGTTCTGGTCTTGCTGTAGGTCGCACAATGGTAGCGATTCTAGAGAACAACCAAGAAGCAGATGGCCGTATCGCAATCCCAACAGTACTTCAGAAGTACATGGGCGGCGTAACGCACATCGGTTAATGAGTTAACCTTTGATATTGAAACCCAGCCACTGCGCTGGGTTTTTTATTGCCCGAATTTGGCTATTGTTACAAATAGGTAATAGTTATTTGCTCATACGCTAGATTATATCCAATAGATGTTGCTCGTATAATGGTCGCCTACCGCGGTAGGAATTGATTTTCTCATAACGATATTGAGGAGGGCATATGGCTGTAGGGTGGACTGGCGACGACAGTGTTAGCCAGCAAATTCAAGATACCATTTCCGATGAGATCTCTCGTGTGAGAGGTAACATCAAGACTGGAGAAAGTGCTCATTATTGCGATGAGTGTGGTGACGAGATCCCAGAGAAAAGACGATTGGCGATGCAAGGGATACGCTTGTGTATTGAGTGTCAGTCAATGTTGGAGCATACCTCTCACCAACACGCCTTGTTTAATCGCCGAGCGAGTAAAGATAGCCAGTTGCGATGAATTGTTTCAAAAAACAATGAGCTAACAGAAACGAGTTAGCAGTTGATATGAACGGTTGTTTTGACGGACAACCGTTCATACTTTAATGCATTGCTCGCTTATTGAAAACACTCTGGTCGTTGAAGTGCACAATCTATGGCGGAGACCAATTTCTCGATATGATGCGATTCACTGATAAATGGAGGCATCATATAAATCAGCTTTCCGAAAGGTCGGATCCATACCCCTTGTTCAACAAAGTGAGCTTGTATTGCTTCCATATCAACGGGCGTGTGAGTTTCCACTACACCAATCGCGCCCAACCAACGAACGTCTTTGACCAACTCATGTTGTTTGAGTTTTGGAAGCAGCTCTGAAAAAAGTGATTCGATTTGTTTCGTCTGTAATTGCCAATCACCTTGTTCGATTAACCCAAGACTTGCTGCACCAACGGCACACGCGAGTGGGTTGCCCATGAAGGTAGGACCGTGCATAAAGCATCCGGCTTCACCGCCACACACCGTATCAGCTACGTCTTTGCTTGCAAGCGTCGCCGAAAGGGTCATATACCCCCCAGTCAGTGCTTTACCAACACATAGAATGTCCGGTTGAATATCTGCATGCTCACAGGCAAACAGCTTGCCCGTGCGACCAAAGCCTGTGGCAATTTCGTCAAGAATTAGCAGTACATTAAATTCATCACACAGTTCTCTCACCTGTTTTAGAAACTCTGGATGATAGATACGCATCCCGCCAGCGCCCTGAACGATAGGTTCTAAGATTACGGCTGCGATCTCTTGATGATGCGTGCTGAGCTTTTCTCTGAAGCTGTTGATGTCGTCCGAGTTCCACTCATCCCAAAAACCGGTTTTTGGTGAGGCCGCGAAGATATGCTCTGGTAGGAACCCTTTGTAAAGGCTATGCATGGAATTATCTGGATCAGTCACTGACATCGCAGCAAAAGTATCGCCATGATAGCCATCTCTTAGCGTTAAGAATTTGGATCTCGGTTGACCTTTTGCATGCCAGTACTGCAATGCCATCTTTAAACTGACTTCAACAGCGACTGAGCCCGAGTCAGCCAAAAAGACATGTTCCAAATTGCTAGGGGCTAGGTTGAGCAGTTTCTTACATAGATCGATTGCAGGTTGGTGAGTAATTCCGCCGAACATCACGTGTGAAACCTTGTCGATTTGGCTGTGTGCCGCTTCATTTAATACCGGGTGATTGTATCCGTGGATGGTTGACCACCAAGAAGACATGCCGTCAATCACTCGCTTTCCATCTTCCATTTCAAGGTAAACACCCTCAGCATCTACCACAGGGTAGCAGGTCAGAGGTGTCAGGGTCGAAGTGTAGGGATGCCAGATATGCTGGCGATCAAAGGCGAGATCCATAGCGAGTTCCATGTGTAATTTGGTTAAATAGCAACCAGTTGTAAACTTTTGTTTTTATCAATGTGTTGACAGTCTAAAGCTTGTCGGTAGACTAGCCAAGCATAAATGCAAAATCTCAAAGTGGATTTGCGCAAATAAAATAATAGAAAAGGATCGACACGTGGAAGTTCGTCATAACTGGACAGTAGCTGAAGTTAAGGCTCTGCTTGAAAAACCGTTTATGGATTTGATGTTTGAAGCACAGCTTGTTCATAGACAGTACCAACTGCATAACCATGTACAAGTGAGTACACTCCTCTCTATTAAAACCGGTGCTTGTCCAGAAGACTGTAAATACTGCCCACAAAGTGCGCACTACCGCACAGATGTTGATAAAGAGCGTTTGATGGAAGTTGAACGCGTGCTCGATGCCGCTCAAAAAGCGAAAAACGCAGGCTCTACGCGTTTCTGTATGGGTGCTGCATGGAAGAACCCGAAAGAGCGTGATATGCCTCATCTCACAGAGATGATCAAAGGCGTGAAAGGGATGGGTCTAGAGACTTGTATGACGTTGGGCATGTTAACGCCGGAGCAGGCGGGTGAATTGGCTGATGCAGGTTTGGATTACTACAACCACAACTTAGATACCTCTCCTGAGTTCTACGGTAGCATCATTACCACTCGTACTTACCAAGACCGTCTAGATACCTTATCTCACGTTCGTGATGCAGGTATGAAGATCTGTTCTGGCGGTATCATCGGTATGGGTGAAAGCACCAATGACCGTGCTGGCTTGCTTGTTGAGCTCGCTAACCTCCCTGTTCACCCTGAGAGTGTGCCAATCAACATGCTAGTAAAAGTGAAAGGCACGCCGATGGAAAACGTTGATGACGTTGAATCTTTCGACTTCATAAAGCTTATCGCGATTGCTCGTATCATGATGCCGAAATCGGCGGTTCGTCTGTCTGCTGGTCGTGAAAACATGAATGAACAGATGCAAGCGATGTGCTTTATGGCGGGTGCGAACTCTATCTTCTATGGTTGCAAACTGCTGACAACGCCAAACCCAGATGAAGATACAGATATGCAGTTATTTAAAAAGCTGGGTATCAATAGCCAAGAAGTGGCTCAAAAGCCAGACGAAATCCAAGAAAACGAACTGTTAGATCAAGTGGTTGAGCGCGTTGCGGCTCGTCCAACGAAAGATGACATGTTCTATGATGCCAGCGTTTAACTCTCGTATTCAAAAAGCCCTTACTGACCGTCTTCAGCAAGGGCTTAATCGCCAGCTTAATGTCCTGAATCCGGTGAGTCGCTCTGAAATTGAGTTAGACTCGAAGGTATATAGTAACTTCTCTAGTAATGATTATTTAGGCTTGGCGAATGATCCGGAGCTGGTTTCTGCTTGGCAAGATGGGTTAAGTCAATATGGGGCTGGTAGTGGTGCTTCACCATTGGTGACAGGCTTTAGCGCTGCACACCAAAATCTAGAGTCCCAGCTATGCGAATGGTTAGGCTATGAGCGTGCAATTCTGTTCAGCTCAGGCTTCAGCGCAAATCAAGCGTTGTTGTTCTCCCTTCTCGATAAAAACGACACTCTTATTCAAGACCGCTTAAATCACGCTTCGCTTATGGAAGCGGGGGCGTTGTCTCCTGCGAAAATGAAGCGCTTCAAGCACAATGATGTTGCTCATTTGGCTTCGCAGCTTTCTGTTTCAGAAAATGCGTTAGTAGTCACTGAAGGTGTCTTTAGTATGGATGGTGACCAAGCGCCATTGAATGAAGTCACTAGAGTGACGGAGCAGGACGATGCTTGGTTAGCCGTCGATGATGCGCATGGTATTGGCATATTGGGCGAATACGGAGCAGGGAGTTGTGCGGCTGCAGGAGTAAAACCTGAGTTACTCGTAGTGACATTTGGTAAGGCTTTTGGCCTGTCTGGAGCAGCGATTCTTTGTAGCAAAGAGGTCGGGGACTACTTAACCCAGTTCTCAAGGCATCACGTTTACTCAACGGCGATTCCACCGGCTCAAGCTTTTGCGTTAAGCACTGCATGTCAAATGATACAGACCCAGCAATGGCGCAGAGATAAATTGAATGAGCTGCAGGCGATTTATCATGAAGGTGTAAAAGGGCTAACGGGCTACATCGAAACCAATACGCCGATAAAGCCATTTATGGTCGGCCAGTCAGAGCATGCTATTAGTATTGCAAACCGAATGAAAGAGAGTGGCATTTGGATGACCGCAATTCGTCCGCCGACAGTGCCAGTAGGGACTGCTCGTCTCAGAATTACATTGACGGCCAATCATAGCCCAGAGCAAGTGTCCCAGCTGACTCATTCGTTAAAAAGTGCGCTAGAAACGCAACGTGAGGTAGAGTAAATGTCACAGCAAGCCGTCGTAGATAATTACACTGTCCAAGATAAAAAGGCGATCGCAGATGCCTTCGGAAAAGCTGCTAAAAATTACGATAAACATGCTGAATTCCAGCGTGACGTAGGTCAGCGTCTTCTCGATAAGTTACCTAACGATCTAACTGGTTACCAGGTATTAGATCTGGGGTGTGGGACAGGCTATTTCTCCAAACGACTTATTGAGCGAGGAGCTACGGTTGTCTGCGCCGATTTGTCATTAGGTATGTTAGAACAAGCCAAACAGAGATGTGGAGATGGCGTAGCTGTTTATCAGCAAGCGGACGCTGAAGCCTTACCATTTGAGGATGCTCGCTTTGATTTGGTGTTCTCTAGCTTGGCGCTGCAGTGGTGTGATGATCTCTCCATGCCATTGCGAGAAATGAAGAGAGTGACGCGCCAAGGTGGCTCTATTGCTTTTTCCACCTTGTTAGATGGTTCTCTGATTGAGTTGAAAAAGGCATGGAGTAAAATTGACTCACATCAACACGTCAACCACTTTATTACCGCCAATCAGGTAAAAATTGCGTTAGCGCAATCTAGCTGTGTCCACCATCTACTAGACTTGCCCTCCATCACAGTATGGTACGATTCAGCGTTTGAATTAATGCGCGACCTTAAGGGGATTGGTGCCAACCACGTAAGTGGGCGCTCACAAGGTCTGACCAGTAGAAGAATGCTGCAGCTTGTCGAGCAAGAGTATCGAACATTTCAAAACCATCAAGGTTTCTTACCAGCAACATATCAAGTTTGTTTAGGGGTTATTCAATTATGATTGATGCATTATTTATTGCAGGTACGGATACCGAAGTGGGCAAAACCGTGGTTTCAAAAGCTATCTTACAAGCTTTTGCCGCGAAAGAACTTTCAACGATTGGCTACAAGCCTGTCGCAGCGGGTTGTGAGCAGTACCCAGAAGGCGCGCGTAATAGCGACGCTCTTCATCTTCAAGAAGCGGCAACTCAAGATATCGAGTACGATGATGTTAATCCATACGCATTGATGCTTCCGGCTTCTCCTCACATCGCAGCTAAGCGTGATGGTGTAGTAATTGATGAAGCGGTGCTTTCTGAAAAACTAGAGCAACATAAGCAGAACTCTGACTTTGTGCTAGTTGAAGGCGCAGGTGGCTGGCGTGTACCGGTGTCGGATGACGTGTGCCTGTCTAACTGGGTTAAGAAAGAGCAGCTTCCAGTTGTATTGACAGTGGGTATTAAGCTGGGATGTCTAAGCCATGCTCTATTAACCGCAGAAGCCATTCGTGCAGATGGCCTGAACCTAGTTGGTTGGGTTGCAAACCGAATTAACCCAGGTACTGAGCATTACGCTGACATCATCGCCATGTTAGAAGATAAGTTAGGTGCTCCGAAATTGGGTGAGATCCCATATGTACCAAAAGCGAAATCGAAGAACATTGGTAAATACATTGATGTTCAGCCTCTAATGGCTCTATAAGTCATTCGCTGAAGACTAAAAATTGAAAAGGGCTGCACAATTGCAGCCCTTTCGTTTATCTGTCGATCTCTTAAGCCAGGAGATCGCTAAGCGGTATTAGTGGTCTTTAGTTAGACCCATCAACGCTTGTTGTGTCTCTGTAATATTATTTTGCGCAGCCTCTGGCGTCACGATACCAATCTGTTTCTTTGCTTCTTCTTCAGTGATACCTAAGTGACAACACAGTAAATCAATAGCCATTTGAGTGTTAGTACCTTCAACCATGATCCTTTCCTTTTGTTACTCGGACTAGCCAATAAATCATCTAGGCACACTGTAAACGGATCAGTCGATGTTCTCTATACGACTTAGGTCTAATACCCAAGTCTAAATCGAATACGGTCTAGTAATTAAATGTTGCAATTTAATGCTTAACCTTGTTTTCTAATTCTTAGACTATATGTATAAGTAAATAGAAGTGTTCAAAGCGCGACATTCATCCTGTTGGCTTTGTCTATAATGATAAGTTTTTATAAAACAGCTTTCATGCGGAGATAAGTAATGAAGCGAGTAATGTTGTTCCTTGCAACCAACTTAGCGGTTGTATTGGTACTAAGTGTTGTTCTTAATATTGTATACGCTGTAACGGGGATGCAGCCTGGCAGCCTTTCAGGATTGCTCGTGATGGCTGCCGTATTCGGTTTCGGTGGTTCTTTTATTTCTTTGATGATGTCAAAAGGAATGGCTCTACGTTCTGTTGGCGGTATGGTGATTGAGAGCCCTCGCAATGAAACAGAACATTGGCTGATGGAAACAGTAAGCCGCCAAGCTCAACAAGTAGGTATCGGCATGCCAACCGTCGCTATCTATGATTCACCAGACATCAACGCATTTGCTACAGGCGCTAAACGCGATGATTCACTGGTTGCGGTATCAACAGGTCTACTGCACAGCATGACTCGTGATGAAGCAGAAGCGGTATTGGCTCACGAAGTTAGCCACATCGCAAATGGCGACATGGTAACAATGACTTTGATGCAAGGCGTTGTGAACACGTTCGTTATCTTCCTATCTCGCTTTATCGCGAACATCGTTGCTTCTAACGACAACGAAGAAGAGGGTGGCAGCAACATGATGGTGTACTTCGGCGTGTCTATGGTTCTTGAGCTAATCTTTGGCTTCCTAGCGAGCTTCATCACAATGTGGTACAGCCGTCACCGTGAGTTCCACGCTGATGCAGGTGCAGCGCGCCTAGTGGGTAAAGATAAGATGATTGCTGCTCTAGAGCGTCTAAAGGTAAGTCACGAGCCACAGCTTGAAGGTTCGATGATGGCATTTGGTATCAATGGCAAGAAGTCTCTGAGTGAGCTGCTAATGAGCCACCCACCACTAGACAAGCGTATTGCATCTCTACGTAACATGTAATCTTAAAGAGATTTGTGATTGAAAGGCTTCCTTCGGGAGGCCTTTTTTATTACTGAAATAATGAGTTTATTTATTGGTGAATGCACTGCTTTAACGCGCCCGGTTGGGGGTTGTTTAGGCTTACGTCTGTATTAATAGATTAATTCAGTTTAGGTTTGCCACTCACGTCGTTAGCAACCGCTAACAGATACAAAAAAGGCTTCCACAAGGGAAGCCTTCTCATATCATTGTATTCGAATCTCGAATTACAGCTTGTCAGTTAGCTCGATTGCTTGACCGATGTAGTTAGCCGGCGTCATCTCTTTCAGACGTGCTTTCTCGTGCTCTGGAAGCTCAAGACCGTCGATGAAGTTACGCATTGCTTCGCCGTCCACACGCTTACCACGAGTTAGCTCTTTTAGCTTCTCGTATGGTTTTTCGATACCGTAGCGACGCATCACTGTTTGTACTGGTTCTGCAAGAACTTCCCAGTTTTGGTCTAGCTCTGCAAGCAGTGCTTCACGGTTAACTTCTAGCTTGCTGATACCTTTCAGAGTAGAAGTGTATGCGATGATCGCGTAACCAACACCAACACCTAGGTTACGAAGAACCGTAGAGTCAGTTAGGTCACGCTGCCAGCGAGAGATAGGCAGTTTTTGTGCTAGGTGGCCGAATACAGCATTAGCTAGACCTAGGTTACCTTCAGAGTTCTCAAAGTCGATTGGGTTAACTTTGTGAGGCATAGTTGAAGAACCGATCTCACCAGCAATAGTCTTCTGCTTGAAGTGACCTAGAGCGATGTAGCCCCAAACGTCACGGTCGAAGTCGATTAGGATTGTGTTGAAACGTGCAACTGCATCGAATAGTTCAGCGATGTAATCGTGTGGTTCGATTTGAGTTGTGTACGGGTTCCAAGTTACGCCTAGAGACTCAGTGATGAACTCTTCAGAGAACTGGTGCCAATCAACTTCTGGGTAAGCAGAAAGGTGAGCGTTGTAGTTACCTACAGCACCGTTGATCTTACCAAGGATTTCAACGTTCGCGATTTGCTTGTATTGACGCTCCATACGGTACGCCACGTTTGCCATCTCTTTACCCATTGTTGATGGAGAAGCAGGCTGACCGTGTGTACGAGATAGAAGAGGGATGTCGCGGTACTCAACAGCAAGTGCTTTGATAGCATCGATGATGTTTTGGATTTCAGGAAGAATCACTTCGTCACGAGCTTCTTTCAGCATTAGCGCGTGAGACGTGTTGTTGATGTCTTCTGAAGTACATGCAAAGTGGATGAACTCGTTTACAGCGTGAAGCTCAGGAACACCAGCTACTTTCTCTTTTAGGAAGTACTCAACCGCTTTAACGTCGTGGTTAGTCGTACGCTCGATCTCTTTGATGCGTGCTGCATCTTCTTCAGAGAAGTTTGCTGCTAGTTCATCTAGAAACTTGTTTGCTTCTGCACTGAATGCCGGGACTTCTGCGATTGCGTCTGTTGCCGCAAGCTTTTGTAGCCAACGAATTTCAACGATAGAGCGGTACTTTAGTAGACCAAACTCACTAAAGATGCTGCGAAGTGCAGTTGTCTTGCTTCCGTAACGGCCGTCTACTGGTGAAACAGCAGTCAATGCTGACAGTTCCATGGTGTTCTCCTGAATTGAGTTTCTAAATTTTGTGAGCTTTATACCAGTAACTTTGCAGTTTGTCACGCACATTGCGCAAACGTTTGCGTGAGGGTTGTTTTGGTACAAAGAATAAGCTCGCGACAGTGCGCGAGCTGGTGTATTACATTCTTGCTAATAGGATTTGAGCTTGCTCAACCATCTTCTTGCGTCCGAAGATTAGGTGGCGACGTTTGCCTCCTACTTGACGCCAAAGAACGGCACTGCGAATCCCTGAAAGAAGCAGGGCACGTACTTTGTGTTGATTTGATGTCTGTTGAAGAACTGAAGGTGTACCTGAGACCTGAATACGTGGGCCAATCGGGCTTACCACGTCAAGATAGATACTCGCTAGGTTGCTTACCATCTGCTCATCAAAAAGATCAAAGTGCTCAGCTTGGCGCTCTGCGGTTTGGATGCGGTCGCCTAGCTGAGACATTGCATCATTGCGACCTGACAGCTTACGCTCAAGTGCCATCAAACTAATGATGTAACGCGTGATGTCGCTGCCTGCAGGAGTACTATCGATACCTTTTACTAGGCACTCTAAACCAAGCTTTAAGTTGGATTCGCGACCAAATACGCCAACAGTATTCGCTGGGTTGGTATTTAAAATCGCACTGAGTGAAGCTTCAAAGGCATCTTTATCACAATAGCCGTCTTTTGCTACCTGTTGAACCAAAGCGACTGCTTGGCAGATTCCAGCGAAAGCGATTGTACGGTCATAAAGTGTGTTGGCCACGTAGTAACTCCTAGTTCTTTTTATTAGATGCGTTTTTCGATGATGCCGCCACCAAGACAAACTTCGCCTTGGTAGAATACTGCTGACTGACCTGGAGTCACTGCAATTTGAGGCTCGTCGAAGATAACCTTGATGTTCTCATCGTCAATTGGAATGATTGTACAAGGAATATCTGTTTGGCGGTAACGAGTTTTTACTGTGCACTTCAAAACATCAGTAATTGGTGCGCGGTCTACCCAGTGCAGTTGCGACGCAACTAAACCTTCAGATTTTAGAAGAGGGTGGTCTTTACCTTGTACCGCAATCAATACGTTGCGCTTAAGATCTTTCTCGCCAACGAACCATGGTGCTTCGTTGCCGCCGCCGCCTTTAGTGCCACCGATATGTAGGCCTTTACGTTGACCTAGTGTGTGGTACATCAGACCGTTGTGCTTACCAATCACTTTGCCTTCTGGTGTTTCAATGTCACCTGGTTGTGCTGGTAGGTACTTGCCTAAGAATTCTGTAAATTTACGTTCACCGATGAAGCAGATACCTGTTGAATCTTTCTTCTTCGCAGTGATCAGATCTTGCTCTTCAGCGATCTTACGTACTTCTGGCTTCTCTAACTCACCTACAGGGAATAGGCTGCGCGCAACTTGGTCTGAGCTAAGCGTGTATAGGAAGTAGCTTTGGTCTTTATTGCTATCTAGACCACGAAGCATTTCAGGTTTTTTACCTGCGTCTAGCTCTTCTTGAGTTGGGAAAGTACGACGAACATAGTGACCCATTGCAATGTAGTCTGCGTCTAGTACTTCATCCGCAAATTCGAGGAAGGCTTTGAATTTGATTTCTTTGTTACAAAGAATGTCTGGGTTTGGCGTACGACCTGCTTTGTATTCTGCAAGGAAGTATTCGAATACGTTGTCCCAGTACTCTGCTGCAAAGTTAATGGTGTGAAGGTGGATACCTAGCTTGTCACAAACCGCTTGCGCATCCGCAAGGTCTTCAGCTGCCGTACAGTACTCTTCATTATCGTCTTCTTCCCAGTTTTTCATGAAAAGGCCTTCTACCTGATAGCCTTGTTGCTGGAGAAGATACGCCGAAACTGACGAATCTACACCGCCGGACATACCGACAATTACTTTCTTTTGGCTGTTTCCAGAGCTGATATCTGACATGTCTAAACACCGTTACTATTACTTGGTCGCAGATTCTAACAGAAAGAGAAACAACGTGACAGATCCGAGACCGGAATCACAGTTTCTTTTGCACAAGAAGTGCGCTGTATTTCATTAGGAATCTGATGAAAGCGAAGCGAGTCGCTAGGATGTCAGACCTATATGTGGCATAGTCGCTGAAAATCCAAGACCTGAGATGAAAAAATGTCTGAACAAGATGAATTTATGCAAGAAGAGCAGTTGATTGAGATTATTGAGAATCAGCTAGAAGACGGACAACCGATTAAGGTCAAAGAGACTTTAATGCGTTTGATGATGACCGGGCACTCTCGTGAAGATGCAATTGCAGCGATGGCATGTGCACTTGCAATCGAAGTATTTGATGTCATGAAGAACAACGCTGAATTCAACCAAAAGCGTTACGCAGAACATCTGGATATGCTGCCAGATCTAAGCTTTATGGAAGGCGAATAAAAAAATACCCATGCAAACGTTTGCTATAGTTTGAGTGATTGCCGCGCTAAATATAGCGCGGTAGAATCCGCCCCCTATTTCCCCTTGACTTAGACTAGCCTTATGAAATTTCCTGGACAACGTAAATCAAAGCACTATTTTCCGGTTCATGCTCGTGACCCATTAGTGAGCCAATCTCAGAACAGCAAGAAGATGTCTCGCACTCATATTATTGGTATTGACCAAACTTTGGTGGATATCGAAGCGAAAGTGAGTTCAGAATTAATTGAAAAGTACGGTTTAAGTAAAGGTCATTCTCTAGTTATTAATGACGAAGCTGCAGAGTCCCTATACCAAGAGCTAAAAGAGCAGTGTCTGATTACTAATGAATACGCTGGTGGCACCATTGGTAACACGCTACACAACTACTCAGTGTTAGCGGATGACCGCTCAACACTATTAGGTGTAATGAGCCAAGATATCAAAATCGGCAGCTACGGTTACCGTTACCTATGTAACACATCAAGCAGAATGGATCTGAACCATTTACAAGGGGTAGATGGCGCAATCGGTCGTTGCTTTGCTTTGATCACTGAAGATGGTGAACGCACCTTTGCAATCAGCGAAGGTCAAATGAACCAGCTAAATCCAGACAGCATTCCAGAGAAAATCTTCAAGAGTGCATCTGCATTAGTTCTAACTGCATACCTTGTTCGTTGTAAGCCAGGCGATCCGATGCCTGAAGCGACAATGAAAGCGATTGAGTACGCAAAGAAATACGATGTGCCAGTTGTACTGACTCTAGGTACTAAGTTCGTTATTCAAGACGACCCTGAATTCTGGAAAGACTTCTTAAAGCAGCACGTGACTGTGGTCGCGATGAATGAAGATGAAGCAGAAGCACTAACTGGTGAAAGCGATCCTCTAGCTGCATCAGATAAGACTCTGGATTGGGTAGATTTGGTTTTATGTACAGCAGGTCCTGTTGGTCTATTTATGGCGGGTTACACTGAAGAGGCTGCGAAGCGCGAAACAACACTGCCGTTGCTACCGGGTTCTATTGCCGAGTTCAACCGTTTTGAATTTAGCCGCCCAGCGCATAAAGCGTTGTGTGAATCTCCTATCAAAGTTTACTCGCATATTGCACCTTACATGGGTGGCCCTGAGAAAATTAAGAACACCAACGGTGCGGGCGATGCTGCGTTATCTGCGTTGCTGCATGATATGGCTGCAAATAAGTACCATAAAGAGAATGTGCCGAATTCAAGCAAGCATCAGCACTCATTTTTAACTTACTCTTCGTTCTCACAAGTATGTAAATATTCAAACCGTGCAAGCTACGAAGTATTAGTTCAGCATTCACCACGTTTATCTCGTGGTCTTCCTGAACGCGAAGACAGCTTAGAAGAAGCATACTGGGAACGTTAATCGCTCACTATTGAAAAGCTGAACTGTCTAAAAACCTCAAACCTAGTTTGAGGTTTTTTTATTTCTATTAATATTTGATAGGTGCGTTCAGTTTTCGAATAGTCGGTAGTCAAGTAAGTAATAGTAAGGGAGTTTCATCATAATTTATTTACGTAACACCTTGCCAAAAGGCGCTTGATAAGAGTGTCTCATTATATGGCATGTATAATGTCTCGATGATTATCATGTGCGTGTATATACATAATAATAATGAGACAATTACGCAATAGCGTGGGTTATTGACGCGCTTATTATTCAATATGTTCCCAAATGGAACAGCCTTCACAGGTATATATACTTTAGTATAACGATCGACAAGCTTTAGAGTTTGAGATAATTAATCGGGTTATCGTGAGTCTGCGGATTTTCAGCTTAGCACTACCACAAAATGTCGTGGTTATCTTTCTATTGAACGGCGTGGCATTACAATATTGTAAAGCGTTAAGGGAGTTGATTCGGCTGAGGTGCCTGATGACCACAATAGGTGGGTGTTATCTATTAAGGACGGGTAACATGAAGGAAGGGCAGAAGTGTAGATGCTCACTTTAAGATTGGTAAGACACAAATAGTTTTGCTCAGATAAAAATAAAGGCCTATCGAAATGGGCCTTTATTATATGAATTTGATTGCTAACTATTAGATAGCGAAATCTTCTAGAGATTTACCAGCATCAAGCTGTTGTTGGATTGCTGAAGGTGTACGACCTTGACCAGTCCAAGTTTTCTCTTCGCCGTTTGCATCAACGTATTTGTATTTAGCAGGACGTGGTGCACGCTTAGATTTAGTGCCTTTTGCTTTTGACTCACCAGAAAGAGCAGCAATTAGATCAGCAACGTCAATGCCGTCTTTAGCAATTTGATCTGCGATTGCAGCTAGTTTTGCTTCTTGTTCTGCACGAGCAGCACGTTCTTCAGCTTCAGCTTCTTGACGCTCTTGTACAACAATAGTCAGTTTATCTAGTGCTTCTTCTAGTTGCTCAAGAGTTAATTCACGTGAGAATGCACGAAGGCTACGGATATTTAATAGAGTTTTTGTTAATTCAGACATGATATTTCCCATCAAGATAAATTAATTAATCCTCCTAATAATAAACAGAGGTATTAAAGAAAACAAACAGTATTTTTTATTAGAACTTAATTAAATATTGAAAAAGAGGGGAACTTTCAGAAAAACCGATGGAGTCCCAAGTTTAAGATATAATAATTCTAATACTACTCTATAAATGTGATATGTGACTGGTGGAGTAGGTGTGGCGATGTTGTGAGCACCTTGATTACTTTACTAACAAAAAAGTTAGTTTTCTCGGAATGATATGTTGCATTGTTGCTTTTGTTGAGTACAATTGCGGCTACCTGATGCGGTGCGCTGGTTAAATTGTTGTTAAAATGAACTAACAATAGTTAAAAGTGTTATCGCACGTAGAGGTGCAATTGCAAAGAGTAACTCTCATTGGGGTGATGCCAATGAATGGGAGCAAAAGGTGTAATTGCCGAAGTAAATTGTATATCTAAGCAATTTGCTGGGGTTGTGCTAAATAGGTACAACACTGCCATAGTCTTAATTTTAAACTATGGAGCGCTACTGTAGGGTTGGGTGAAGTGTTCACTTCCCTTTCGCTTAGTTCAACATGAACTTGGTCGTCTGTACCGAGTTTGTCTGCAGTAGATCTCTAGCCAAATAAAAATAAACTGGTTTTTGAAGATCATGAATTTAATAGATTTTGCAACATCGCCTTTATCATTGCTCCCGCCACTGGTGGCATTGAGCCTTGCTATTGTGACTCGTCGTGTTTTAGTTTCTCTTGGTGTCGGTATTGTAATGGGCGCTATTCTGCTGGCTGATTATTCAGTTGGTAATGCCGCGAGCTATGTTGCTACTAAGGTATCGGGTGTTTTCATTGAAGACGGCGGTATTAACACTTGGAACATGAGTATTGTCGGGTTCCTTCTTCTTTTGGGTATGATGACGGCGTTGCTAACGCTATCTGGTGGTACTCGTGCGTTTGCTGAATGGGCACAGTCTCGTGTTAAGAGCAAACGTGGTTCTAAACTATTAGCTGCATTCTTGGGTGTATTCATCTTTGTTGATGATTACTTCAACAGCCTAGCCGTTGGTGCGATCTCTCGTCCTGTAACAGACCGTTTCTATGTATCTCGCGCTAAGCTTGCTTATATCTTAGATTCAACTGCTGCTCCAATGTGTGTGATCATGCCAGCATCAAGCTGGGGTGCGTACATCATGACTATCATCGGTGGCATTCTTGTGACTCATGGTATGACAGAGTACTCGGCACTAGGCGCATACATCCGTCTTATCCCAATGAACTTCTACGCAGTGTTTGCACTACTAATGGTATTTGCAGTGGCGTGGTTTGGTCTTGATGTAGGCAAAATGCGTGACCACGAAATTGAAGCATCTCAAGGCCGTGGTTTTGAAGGCGACAATGACAGCCAACAAGCTCACGACCTAAATGAAGAGCTAGACATTGAAGAGAGCCAAAATGGTTCAGTGTCTGATCTAATTATGCCTATCGTATCGCTTATCGTGGCGACAGTAGCAGCGATGCTATACACCGGCGGCGCGGCACTGGCTGCTGACGGCCAAGCGTTTAACTTACTTGGTGCGTTTGAAAACACAGATGTAGGTAAGTCTCTTGTTTACGGTGGTATCTTAGGTCTACTTGTTGCTCTAGCAACCGTGTTTAAGCAAAAACTGCCTATGGCGGAAATCGTTCGTACTATGTGGATCGGTGCTCGCTCAATGTTTGGCGCAATCCTGATCCTTGTATTCGCATGGACAATCGGTTCAGTTATTGGCGACATGAAAACAGGTACCTACCTATCTTCGCTAGCAACGGGCAACATTGATTACCACTGGCTACCAGTGATTCTATTCCTACTTGCTGGTCTGATGGCATTCTCTACTGGTACATCATGGGGTACCTTCGGCATCATGCTACCAATCGCGGGTGACATGGCTGGCGCGACAGACCTTGCACTTATGCTGCCAATGTTGAGTGCGGTACTAGCAGGCTCTGTATTTGGTGACCACTGTTCTCCAATCTCAGATACAACCATTCTGTCTTCAACCGGTGCACGTTGTAACCACATCGACCACGTAGCTACGCAGCTTCCTTACGCGCTGTCTGTGGCTCTAGTATCATGTGTAGGCTTCATCGTTCTGGGTATGACAGCTTCTGTAGCGCTTTCGTTCTCAGCAGCAGCGCTAACATTTGTTGGTGTGTGTTTTGCACTGGGTTACTTCTCGCGTTGCAAAATGGCAACTTGCAAAAGCTAATCAGTGAAATAACCACACTTAAGAGGGAGGCTACGGCTTCCCTTTTTTATTGGCGTTAAATTAATTTTAAAAATCGTGAAAAAAGTTCGAATAAATGGTTGAAAAAGACCACCACCTTAGTTAGTGTGGAGATAAGACAGCAAACAACATAAGAGCTGATAAGTATGCGTAAATTAGTAATGAACATTCATCACCATCATCACCCTATCTAGTCTTTCGGGGAGATATACGCGTACCCGGGAGCAAGATTACTCCCGGAGGTTAAGTCAAAAGAATTTAGATTTAAACCCTCGGGATGACAGAGTCTTCCGAGGGTTTTTTAGTTTTAGCGCTTTAAATTAATTAATAAATTCAAATATTTGCACAGGGATACAGCAATGCAGACACAACGCCTAAGAATCGCAATTCAAAAGAAAGGTCGCCTAAGTAAAGAGTGCCAAGACCTACTAAAAAAATGTGGTGTTAAATTCAACATCATGGGTGAGCGCCTAGTTGTACATTCACTAAATATGCCAATCGACCTATTACTGGTTCGTGATGATGACATCCCAGGTTTGATCATGGACGGTGTCGTTGACCTTGGTTTCATTGGTGAAAATGAACTGGAAGAAGTTCGCCTAGATCGCCTTGCTCTTAAAGAGCCTGCAGAGTTCCAAACACTACGTCGTCTAGATTTCGGTGGTTGCCGTTTATCTATCGCAATCAATAAAGACGAAGAGTACAACGGACCGCAAGACCTAGCGGGCAAGCGTATCGCAACCACTTACCCTCAACTTCTAAAAGCTTACATGGACGAGCAAGGTGTTGATTTCAGCACTTGTATGTTAACTGGCTCTGTAGAAGTGGCTCCTCGCGCAGGACTAGCAGATGCGATTGCTGACTTAGTTTCTACAGGCGCAACACTGGAAGCAAACGGTCTAAAAGAAGCTGAAATCATCTTCCAATCTAAAGCGACACTGATTCAACGTACTGGCGAATTTGACGCAGATAAGACAGCACTGATTGAAAAGCTACTAACGCGTATGCAAGGCGTACAACAGGCTAAAGAGTCTAAGTACATCATGCTACACGCTCCAACTGCTCAGCTTGAACAGATCAAAGCATTGCTACCTGGTGCTGAAGATCCAACGGTTCTTCCTCTTTCAACGGACAAAGACAAAGTTGCAGTTCACCTAGTAAGTACAGAGAACTTGTTCTGGGAAACGATGGAACAACTGAAAGAGCTAGGTGCGAGTTCAATCCTAGTATTACCAATCGAAAAAATGATGGGGTAATCCGCATGAGAACCGTTGTTTGGCAATCTTTAAGTGAATCTCAGCAAGATTCTGTACTAGAGCGTCCCGCGATTAGTGAGGGCGCAAACATCACCGCGGCTGTTTCTGAGGTTATCGCCAAAGTGCGAAGTGAGGGCGACGCAGCACTGACTGAACTGACCGAAAAGTTTGACCGGGTAACGCCAAAGTCTATCCGCGTTTCGGCGGACGAGATTGAAGAAGCAAGTGCTCGTCTAACAGCAGAAATGAAGCAAGCGCTAGAGCAGGCTTACAGCAACATTGCTAAGTTTCACGAAGCGCAAAAACCGCAACCTATTAAGGTCGAGACTCAACCTGGCGTTGTATGTGAGCAGGTGACTCGCGCTATCAATACGGTTGGTCTTTACATTCCGGGTGGTAGTGCTCCGCTTCCTTCAACGGTTCTAATGCTTGGTGTTCCGGCTCAGATAGCGGGTTGTCGTAAAGTGGTGCTTTGTTCACCACCACCGATTGCAGACGAGATTCTATACGTCGCTAAGCTTTGTAAAATTGATGAAGTATATAATGTAGGTGGCGGTCAGGCTGTTGCTGCTATGGCTTACGGCACTGAGACGGTATCAAAGGTAGATAAGATCTTTGGCCCTGGTAACGCTTACGTTACCGAGGCAAAGCGTCAAGTGAGCAACGATTTCCGTGGCGCGGCGATTGATATGCCTGCGGGTCCTTCTGAAGTACTTGTTATCGCAGACGAAACAGCAGATGCCGACTTCATTGCTGCGGACTTGTTGAGCCAAGCTGAGCACGGCCCTGACTCTCAAGTGGTATTAGTAACGCCATCACCAGTGATTGCAGACCAAGTAACGGAAGCGGTTCAGAAGCAACTCAAAGAATTGTCTCGTGCAGATATCGCGCAACAAGCGTTGGCGTCGAGCTTAATCATCATTGCAGAATCGATTACGCAAGCGGTCGCTATCTCTAACTTCTATGGCCCTGAGCACTTGATCGTACAAACTAAGAGCCCACGCGAACTTCTACCTCTACTTGATAATGCAGGTTCAATCTTCTTAGGTGACTGGTCACCCGAGTCAGCAGGTGATTACGCATCGGGTACCAACCACGTTCTTCCAACTTATGGTTATACCAAAACCTACTCTAGCTTAGGTTTGGCGGATTTCTCTAAGAGAATGACAGTTCAAGAGCTATCAGCAGATGGTTTGAAAGGTCTCGCGCCAACGGTTGTTACCATGGCAGAAGCAGAAGGTCTTGATGCACACAAACGTGCTGTAACCATCCGAGTTGAAAAACTCAATCGCGCCGAAGTATAGAATTAAAGAGAGTAAGTTGTTCATGGAAAAGCTAGCAAGAAAACAAGTTCAAGCCTTAACTCCTTATTTGTCGGCAAGACGAATCGGTGGCTCTGGTGACGTATGGCTTAATGCCAATGAATCTCCATTTGATAACGAATACACGCTGAATCTTGCGCGTCTAAATCGTTATAGTGAGTGTCAGCCAAAAGAGATGATTGAGGCGTACGCTCAATACGCGGGTGTTAAAGCTGAACAGACCATCACAACTCGTGGTGCGGACGAAGGTATTGAGCTTTTGATTCGCGCTTTCTGTGAGCCGGGTGAAGATGCAATCCTGTATTGTCCACCGACCTATGGAATGTACGCGATTAGCGCGGAAACGATCGGTGTTGAGCGAAAGGTTGTTCCATTAACCGCCGATTGGCAACTCGATCTCCCTGCGATCGAAGCGCAGCTTGATAACGTTAAAGTGGTATTTGTATGTAGCCCAAACAATCCTACGGGTAACCTGGTTGAGCGCAAAGACATCATTAAGTTGTTGGAAATGACGCAAGACAAAGCGATTGTAGTGATGGATGAAGCGTACATCGACTTCTGTCCAGAAGCCTCGACGGTGGATCTTTTGGACCAGTATCCAAACCTCGCGATCTTAAGAACACTTTCTAAGGCGTTTGCTTTGGCTGGTTTGCGCTGCGGCTTCACGTTGGCGAACAAAGAGTTAATTGATGTGCTTCTTAAAGTTGTCGCACCTTACCCAGTACCAGTTCCAGTAGCGGAGATCGCCACTCAAGCGCTGTCTCAAGAAGGGCTAGCTCGTGCGAAGTTCCAAGTGCTTGACCTTAACGCAAACCGTGCTTATCTACAGGCAGGTTTAATGGGGATGCCACAACTGACGGTGTTCGATGGTTGGGGTAACTACTTGCTCGTTAAATTCCCTGATGGTGATGCACTGTTTAAAGCTGCGTGGGACAACGGCATCATTTTACGCAATTCGCCGATCGAAGATTGTGTTCGTATCAGCGTTGGTAATCGAGAAGAGTGCGAAAAGACACTTGGTTTTATTCGAAACTTTTACCAATAGAAACAGCGATTGATTACGCGAAGTAAACAGATTGATTTGGCTTAGATACTATTGTCTGAGCCACAAGATTTAAAATTAAAAGGAAGTTCCAGTGAGTAAACAACAGAAAATTCTATTTATTGACCGTGACGGTACTCTGATCGTTGAGCCGCCTGTCGATTTTCAAGTTGACCGCCTAGACAAGCTTAAGTTTGAGCCGTTAGTGATTCCTAGTTTGCTTGCGCTGCAAGATGCTGGTTATCGTCTAGTGATGGTTACTAACCAAGATGGGCTTGGCACGGATAGCTACCCTCAAGAAGACTTCGATGCGCCACACAACATGATGATGGAGTTTTTCGAATCTCAAGGTGTGAAGTTTGACGATGTACTGATTTGTCCTCACTTTGACGAAGACAACTGCTCTTGCCGCAAGCCAAAACTGGGTTTGGTGAAAGAGTACCTGCAAGCGGGTAAAGTCGATTTCCAGAATTCTGTTGTGATTGGCGACCGTGTTACTGACCTGCAGTTGGCCGAGAACATGGCTATTCGTGGCATTCAGTACAACCCAGATCCAAATGCAGAAGGCATGATGAACTGGCCGCAAATCCTAAAAGATTTAACTGTAAAAGCCCGCGTTGCAGAAGTGGTTCGTACTACCAAAGAGACGGACATCAAGGTTGCTGTAAATCTTGATGAAACAGGCGGTAATAAGATTGATACCGGGATGGGTTTCTTCGACCACATGCTGGATCAAATCGCGACACACGGCGGCTTCCAAATGAACCTGTCGGTGAAAGGCGACCTGCACATCGATGATCACCACACGGTAGAAGACACAGCACTGGCTCTTGGCCAAGCACTAAAAGATGCGCTGGGTGACAAGCGTGGCATTGGTCGATTTGGCTTTAGCCTGCCAATGGATGAGTGTCTGGCACAGTGTGCGTTAGACCTATCTGGTCGTCCGTACCTAAAGTTCGATGCGAAGTTCAGCCGTGAGCAAGTAGGCGATCTTTCTACTGAGATGGTGGTTCACTTTTTCCGCTCACTAACCGATACGTTAGCGTGTACGCTGCACCTATCTTCAGCAGGTGATAACGATCACCACATCATCGAGAGTTTGTTTAAAGCATTCGGTCGTACTCTACGCCAAGCTATTAAAGTTGAAGGCAACGAGTTACCAAGTAGCAAAGGCGTACTGTAAGGAATAAGCATGAAAGAGCAGAAAGTCGTCATCATCGATACGGGCTGTGCCAATGTTTCGTCGGTAAAGTTTGCCATTGAACGCCTTGGTTATGCCGTTGAGATCTCGAAAGATCCTGCTGTCGTTCTGGCGGCAGATAAACTGTTTTTACCGGGCGTGGGCACCGCAAGTGAAGCGATGAAAAACCTTGCTGAGCGTGACCTAATTTCACTGGTTAAACAGGTTGAGAAACCACTACTTGGTATCTGTTTGGGCATGCAGCTGCTAGGTAAACTTTCGCAAGAGAAAGGCCAAAAAGCCGATGAGCTAGTCGAGTGTTTGGGTCTATGTGACGGTGAAGTTCGCCTAATGGATACTGGTGATTTGCCGCTTCCTCACATGGGTTGGAATACCGTGAAATCAACACCGGAACACCCACTGTTTAAAGATATCGAAGAGGGTGAGTACTTCTACTTCGTACACAGTTTTGCAATGCCAGTTGGTGACTACACTATCGCACAGTGTGAATATGGAAATCCATTTACCGCAGCGGTTCAAAGCGGTAACTACTACGGTGTTCAGTTCCACCCAGAGCGTTCTTCTAAAGCAGGCTCTAAACTGATTCAGAATTTCTTGGAATTGTAATAAAGGATTAGGCAGTGGCTAACACTGCCATAAAAGGAATGTAAATGATTATTCCCGCATTAGATTTAATTGAAGGCCAAGTTGTTCGCTTATTCCAAGGCGACTACGGCCAAGTAACAGAATACAAAGTTGACCCAGCTGAACAGTTCAATCTGTATCACCAAGCGGGTGCTAACTGGCTCCACCTTGTTGATCTTACCGGCGCTAAAGACACAACAGCGCGCCAACTGGACCTGATTGCTAAGTTACTGGCTAGCACACCGGCCAACATCCAGATTGGCGGTGGTGTTCGCAATGAGCAAGACGTTATCGATCTACTGGAAGCTGGTGCTCAACGCGTTGTTGTTGGCTCAACTGCAGTAAAACAGCCTGAACTTGTTAAAGGCTGGATGGAAAAGTATGGTGCCGAAAAAATAGTACTTGCTTTGGATATCAACATTGATGAAAACGGTACTCGTAAAGTAGCGATTTCAGGTTGGCAAGAAGACTCAGGTGTGACAATTGAAGCACTGATTGAGGACTACCTGACGGTCGGCCTAAAACACGTTCTATGTACTGACATCTCACGTGACGGTACGTTAGAAGGATCAAACGTAGAACTTTACGTTGATCTTTGTAAGCAGTACCCACAGGTTCAGTTCCAATCATCAGGTGGCATTGGCAGCCTAGCTGATATCGAAGCTCTTAAGGGAAGTGGTGTAGCTGGCGTCATTGTTGGCCGCGCACTTCTTGATGGCAAGTTCACTGCAGAGGAGGCGTTTGCATGCTGGCAAAGCGAATAATCCCTTGTTTAGACGTTCGTGATGGACAAGTAGTAAAAGGCGTTCAGTTCCGTAACCACGAAATCATTGGTGACATTGTTCCTCTAGCACAGCGTTATGCGGAAGAAGGCGCAGATGAATTGGTGTTTTACGATATCACCGCATCGAGTGATGGCCGTGTCGTCGATAAAAGTTGGGTAAAGCGTGTTGCGGAAGTGATTGATATTCCTTTCTGTGTTGCTGGTGGTATTAAATCGGCTGAAGATGCAGCACGCATTCTTGAGTTTGGTGCAGACAAAGTATCGATTAACTCTCCGGCACTGGCTAACCCACAACTCATCACTGATTTAGCGGATAAGTTTGGTGTTCAATGTATCGTTGTGGGCATCGACTCTTACTACGATAAAGAGACGGGTAAGTACCAGGTTTATCAATTCACTGGCGACGAAGCACGTACTAAGGCGACTCAATGGGAAACCAAAGATTGGGTTCAGGAAGTGCAGAAGCGTGGCGCAGGTGAAATCGTACTAAACATGATGAACCAAGATGGTGTGCGCAACGGTTACGACCTAGAGCAGCTGAATATGGTTCGTGAAGTGTGTAAGGTACCGCTGATTGCGTCTGGTGGCGCAGGTGCCATGGAGCACTTTGCAGAAGCGTACAACAAAACAAACGTGGATGGAGCGCTTGCAGCTTCTGTATTCCATAAACAAGTCATCAATATCGGTGAACTGAAGCAATATCTAAAACAACAAGGTGTAGAGGTGCGTCTATGAGTTTCGCAGCGACAGAAGTAAATACGCTGGCTGAACGTATCAATTGGGATAAGGTGGACGGTCTCGTTCCTGCAATCGTGCAAGATTTTCAGTCAAGCCAAGTACTAATGATGGGCTACATGAACCAAGACGCCCTGGCTAAAACGGGTGAAACAGGTCAAGTTACCTTTTTCTCACGCACTAAAGAGCGTCTGTGGACTAAAGGTGAGACGTCAGGTAATGTTCTACAACTCGTGAACATGTCATTGGATTGTGACAACGATACCTTGCTGGTAAAAGTGAACCCAATCGGTCCAACTTGTCACCTTGGAAATACCACCTGCTGGGATGTGGATCCGCAAGAAGAGACACAGATGGTGTGGCTTCATCAACTTGAGCAGCTATTGGCTGCCCGCAAGGACGCAGACCCTGACTCTTCTTACACTGCCAGCCTATATGCCCGTGGCACCAAGCGTATTTCGCAAAAAGTGGGCGAAGAAGGCGTTGAAGTCGCGCTTGCGGCGACGTCGGGCGATAAGGCGGAGTTAGTTTGTGAATCAGCAGACTTGATCTATCACCTAATGGTTCTATTGCAAGACCAAGGTCTATCAATGAACGATGTGGTGAATAAGCTAAAAGAGCGCCACAAGTAAGCTCTTTTTAGATTTATTGAACCCCATAAAAGATAGTACAAAGCCCCGTAAGCAACTATGTTTACGGGGCTTTTTTTAGCGCTCTATCCTGTGTATCTCTCTCACCTTTAGGCCTCGTCATTCCGAGGAGCCTAAGCGACATCAGGAATCTCTTCTTCTAATCTGACTTCCTATACGTACGAGTTAGCCACAGCACTTCTTGTATTTCTTACCACTGCCACAGATACACGGATCATTACGACCGATCTTAAAACTTTCTACGGTTTGGTTGAGACGAGGATCAATCTCAGGTTCAGGTTGGCTCTGTTCTGGAAACTCACCATCGATATAAAACCAAAGGCCATTTTCTCGTACGAAGCGCGAGCGTTCTTGCATGCAATACTGCGCGCCTTCTTCATTGAAATAGGCTTTGAACTCAACGAAACCTTCATCGATATTAGTTCCAGGTTGCGCATTAACCACTTCAAGTCCTGCCCAATCACTGTCAATGGATTCGGCAATACCTTCACGCTGCGCCTCAGCATTGCAGCTAGGGTGATAGGTATTCACTACATAATCCACTAGGCCGAGTACATGAGCGCTGTATCGCGAACGCATTAGCTGTTCTGGAGTTGTAACGTTATGATGGTCTTTATGCGCAACTTCACAGCACATAGCGTAGCTCTGTTTGCTACCGCAAGGGCATTGAGACATTTATCTTATCCTATAAAAATGGCCTCAATTATGAGGCCATTAATCTTGTCTGAATGAACATTGTCGTAAGTCTAACAAAACTCAAGGTGGTGATACACACTTATGTCGTTACTGGTGAGAGTAGCTCTTGTGCCCAGTTAGTTGCTTCGTCATAGGTTTGACCTAATTGAGCTTCTGTTAGCTTCAATAGGTTTCGGATACGTGTCGCTTCGTCCCAGCGAGCTTGCTCATAAGCAACAACCATAGCGAGTACCGCGCCAAGCACGCCTTTGCGGTTTACTAAGGCCTGCTTGATCTCTTCGTCGATTGGCACTGCGTTCAGTACTTCTTGCAGCGGCTGATCGAGTAGGGAGTCTAGAAGCGAGAACATACCTGTTAGGAAGGCTTGTCCGGGTTCTTCTTTAACGCGCATCTTTTCGATCAGCAGCTCGCATTGTCGAGCTCGAATTACGGCGAGGCCGTATAGGGAATCAGGCTTGTCTTCTTTAGCTGATGCAATCGCGACTAATGAGACGAACTTACGCAGTTTTTGTTCACCCAAATACACTAACGCTTGTCGGAAGGAGCGAATGGTCGTGGTCGCACCGCCAGCAGAGTTTACGTAGGTCAATAACTTATAAGATAAGGTCACATCCAAGGTGATCAGTCGCTCGACCTCATTGAAGTCGATCGGCTCGTTGGCGATTTCTTTGCACAATTGAATCGTGGTCAAAAATGCAGGGTTCAACGCGCGCGTTTGAATCATTTCAGGCTTGCTAAAAAAATAGCCTTGGAAGTAACTAAAGCCAGCCGCTTTTGCTTGCTCATACTCTTCGTGTGTTTCGACTTTTTCGGCGAGGAATTTAATGTCGAGATCACGCATCGTACTCATGAACATTGAAGCCTTTGCGATCGGCACAAGTCGGATATCAAACTTGATGATCGAGACGTAAGGAAGGAAGCGTTTCCAAGCTTTACTTGGCACAAAGTCATCCAGAGCGATGGTGTAGCCCGCGTCGTAGATGGTCTTGATAGCCTCTAGCAGCTCATCAGTCGGCTCACAGTCTTCAAGTATCTCAACGACCAAGCTCTCTTTCGGGAAAAGCGTTGGTACAAGGTTAATTAAGCTGGCATATGGGAAATTAACAAAACCGAGCTTGTCTCCTAACGTATTGTAGTGAGTAGACAAGAAATGGTCTGACAGTAAGCGACTGGTAGCAAGCTCAGGTTCGACTTCTGGAAACGTATTCTTAGGACCGTCTCTAAAAAGTAACTCGTAACCTAAGGTTTTTTTATCAATATCAAGTATTGGCTGGCGTGCTACGTATGAATATTTCACTTAGTATTGCGTTCGGTTTAGTTTTAATAGACTGATGATAGCTAATTCTGAGGAAATTACCATATACAATCATAGAAAGTCTGACGCATCATAATAATCCGTATGAAACGGCGGATTTAGTTATGAAATCGGTTGCTAAACTTTCTCGATTGCAGCTCAAACCCGTCTGGTGTCACGACCAAAACAGATCCTTGAGTATACCAATCACCAAGCACTACTCGAGTTTGTTCTTGATTTTCGGCATTGGTAAAACGATGAACATTTGGTCGATGAGTGTGACCGTGAATCATCAGATCGACCTGATTATCTTTCATCACTTTCTCGACTTCAGATTGGGTGACATCCATGATGTCGAGTGACTTTGTTTGTTTATCGTCTTTAATATCAGATTGCACTTTGGAAACAATCTTCTTCTTAATGAAGAAAGGAATTCGATTGAATACCCATTGTAGCCATGGCTGGTGGACTTTTTCCCTGAATGCAAGGTACTTAACATCCTCAGTGCAAAGTGTATCTCCATGGAGAACCACCGCCTTCTGCCCATAGATGTCGATCACTTCCACTTCGTCGAGAAGTCTTACACCCGTTTGCTTGGCGAATCGCTTGCCAACCAAGAAATCGCGATTACCTTGGGTAAAGTAGCAAGGAACACCTTGAGCAACTAAGTCGATAAATGTCTGGCGAATTGATTTTGCAAAGTCGCTAGTGTCATCATCTCCAATCCAAAACTCAAAAAGGTCACCTAATACATAGAGTGCATCGGCTTCGACGGCTTCATTCTTCATGAATGTAAAAAAGCACTCGGTAATGTCTGGTCGAGAAGGGGTGAGGTGCAGGTCTGAGATAAAATATGTTTTCATACAGTTTTAAAAAAAGGGAGCGAGTGCTCCCTTGTCCCAATTATTGATGTATCAATGGTGAATACGAATCGAAGGCTAGATTAAGCTTCGATTGTTGTACCAGTGATGATCACTTCTTCTAGTGGTACGTCTTGGTGCATACCCATAGAGCCAGTGCTAACACCTTTAATTTGGTTTACAACGTCCATGCCTTCTACAACTTCAGCGAATACACAGTAACCCCAACCGTCTAGGCTTTCGCTACGGAAGTCTAGGAATGTGTTGTCGTTAACGTTGATGAAGAACTGAGAGCTTGCAGAGTGCGGTTCCATTGTGCGAGCCATTGCTAGCGTACCTACTTTGTTGCTTAGGCCGTTGTTTGCTTCGTTCTTGATTGTTGCACGAGTTGCTTTTTCTTTAAGGCCAGAAGTCATGCCGCCGCCTTGAATCATGAAACCATCGATAACACGGTGGAATAGTGTGTTGTCGTAGAAACCGTCACGGCAATACTGTAGGAAGTTTGCGCTTGTTTCTGGTGCTTTTTCTTCATTGAGTTGAACTTTGATGTCACCAAAATTTGTGTGAAGGATGATCATGATTGTTACCTTACTGTCTTTTTTAATATGAAAGGCGATTCTAGCCTAGTTTGATTGAGTTTCAAAATACGAAATCACCAATAGATAACAAGGAGTTTAGCCGATTTGGCGGCTAAAGGTATTACCTATTAAGTAATGACTTGTTATACTGCGAGTCTTATTTCGATTCATCCACAATATAGATAGAGATCATGTTGAAGATATATAACACACTCACAAGACAGAAAGAGGAATTCAAACCAATTACAGCTGGCAAAGTCGGCATGTACGTCTGTGGGGTAACCATTTACGATCTCTGTCACATCGGTCATGGCCGTACTTTCGTCTCTTTCGACGTAGTATCACGCTACCTGCGTTACCTTGGCTATGACCTAACATTTGTTCGTAACATCACAGACATCGATGACAAAATCATCAAGCGTGCAAACGAAAATGGCGAATCTTGTGACTCGCTAACAGAACGTCTCATCGGCGAAATGCACGCAGACTTTGATGCGCTAAACATGAAGCGTCCAGATGTTGAGCCACGCGCGACAGAATTCATCACTGAGATTATCGAGCTGGTTGAAACCCTGATTACTCGTGGTTTCGCGTACGTAGCAAGCAACGGCGACGTAATGTTTGAGGTTAAGAAGTTTGACGAATACGGCAAGCTATCTAAGCAAGACCTAGAGCAACTTCAAGCTGGTGCGCGTGTTGATGTTGAATCAGCAAAACGTAGCCCATTAGACTTCGTTCTTTGGAAGATGTCTAAGCCGGGCGAACCAACATGGGAATCTCCATGGGGTCCAGGCCGTCCAGGTTGGCACATTGAGTGTTCAGCAATGAACTCTTCAATCCTAGGCAACCACTTTGACATTCACGGTGGCGGTTCTGACCTTCAGTTTCCACACCATGAGAATGAAATTGCGCAATCTTGTTGTGCACATGGTACAGACTATGTAAACACATGGATGCACAGTGGCATGGTAATGGTCGACAAAGAGAAGATGTCTAAATCTCTAGGTAACTTCTTTACGATTCGTGACGTGCTGGGTCACTACGATGCAGAAACGGTTCGTTACTTCCTAATGTCTGGTCACTACCGTAGCCAGCTAAACTACAGTGAAGATAACCTGAACCAAGCACGTTCCGCACTGGAGCGTCTATACACGTCTCTGCGTGGTCTTGACCTAACTGTTGCACCAGCTGGTGGCGAAGAGTACGTTTCACGCTTTACCGCAGCGATGAATGACGACTTCAACACACCAGAAGCTTACTCTGTACTGTTTGATATGGCGCGTGAAGTGAACCGCTTGAAGACAGAAAGCCTTGAGAAAGCAAGCGAGCTTGGTGCTCTAATGCGTGAGCTGGCTGATGTTATTGGTATTCTTCACCAAGAGCCTGAAGCTTTCCTTCAAGGTGGTGCGGGCGATGACGATGAAGTGGCTGAAATCGAAGCGCTGATCAAACTGCGTAACGATTCTCGCGCTTCTAAAGATTGGGCTAATGCCGACCTTGCTCGTGATAAGCTGAATGAGCTAGGTATTATCTTAGAAGACGGCCCTGAAGGCACAACTTGGCGTCGTAAGTAATCTTATAAAAAGGGCTGATTTTCAGCCCTTTTTTCTAGCATAAATTCTAGTTTCACCCTTATTTTTATACTCAATTTATATTTAACAGGAATATTTCTGTGGCTCAGATGTATTTTTATTACTCTGCGATGAACGCGGGTAAATCAACAACGCTCTTACAGTCTTCTTTTAATTACCAAGAGCGTGGGATGACTCCCGTAATCTTCACTGCGGCGTTAGATGATCGCTACGGCGTTGGTAAAGTAAGTTCACGTATCGGTCTTCAATCGGAAGCACAGTTGTTCAAAGCGGATACGAACCTATTTCAAGCTATTGCTGCATTGAACGAAGAGGAAAAGCGCCACTGTGTTCTAATTGACGAGTGTCAGTTCCTATCGAAAGAGCAGGTTTATCAACTAACTGAAGTAGTCGATAAGCTGAACATTCCTGTACTGTGTTATGGTTTAAGAACCGACTTCCTTGGTGAGCTATTTGAAGGTAGCAAATACCTGTTGTCGTGGGCAGATAAATTGGTTGAGCTTAAAACTATTTGTCACTGTGGCCGCAAAGCGAACATGGTGATTCGTACCGATGAACATGGTGTGGCGATTGCAGAAGGGGATCAGGTTGCGATTGGTGGCAACGATAAATATGTCTCTGTATGCCGACTGCACTACAAAGAAGCATTGGGCAAATAATCCCGGTTGAACAAATAAAAACGGTGGCTATCGAAAGCCACCGTTTTTTATATCCGAAGGATATTAATCCTATAACGTAATTAGAATGTCTACTTAGGCCTTGAACCCAACGTCTTAAGCTTCAAATCCAACACTCTTAAGCTGTTGATAGGCTGATTCCACATCTTCTGGGACGGGAAGGGCAATCTGGAACCCTAATCTTGGGTACTCTTTGATACGCTCGAAATCCGCTATTAATGCACTTAACACCATTTCCAAGGGCAACTCTTCATTGTAGTAATCAACCCAGTGTTGCCATTGAGAAGTAACCGTAATCTGTGCGTCTTTATCCGGCCACTGTTGTTTGAAGGTGGCGTAGGTTCGCTTCTCCATAAATGGCTTTTGAACTAGGGTCAGTCGCTGAGGGATATCACCTCTATTTTTCAGCAAGTCATAGGTAAAACGTACATTTTCACCGGTATTACTTGCTTGCGTCTCGAGAACAATTGCTGAATCGGGAACACCACAGTCACGGGCTATCGCGGCAAATGTCTCTGCTTCGCTGCGACTAAACTGACCCTCTGTAAATCGCCCAACGCCCCCAGAAAAAACGATGTAGGGAGCGATCCCTTGCTTGAACAGTTGTACAGCGTATTCAGCCACACGAGTATCGTTGCTACACAAAACAAAGATGCAATCGGAGGGTGCTGGTGTATCACCGACTTTCATATAATCCCACAGAGTATCAATGGCCCGGTGCAATTTAGTCATGGAGAGCATCCAAGGTAGAGTTATATTTGAATGAGAAACCTAAGCTAATGATCTTTTCTGAGGAGACTCGTTTATCTGGCGTATCGACAATTGGCGGGAGGGATTCTTTACTGTTCGCGCTCTTTAGTGCAGCGGCATAGAATTCAGCTTTGCTCACCGTGTTAGGTGTTGTGACATTGACAACTTGGTTGTGGAGTTGCGTGATGGCGAAATCAACACCGCGAATCGCGTCATCTAGGTGCAGCATATTGGCCGGTGCTTGAGAGCTCACTTGTTTTAGCTTGCTTGCAAAACGAGAAGGGTGGCGGTTAGGGCCAATCAGTCCACTAAAACGCAGTACAGTGTAATCAATGCCAGAGTCGATAACAGATTGCTCAGCTGTAAGCATGATCTTGGCGTTGTCAGAAAACGGATAAGCTGACGATGTATTTGTGATCGCTAGCGATGCGTCACTTTCATCAATGGTTCCGGGCTTTTCTGGATACACAGTAGTAGAGCTCACCATAATCAGTTTTTTGATATTCGCTTTTTGGCTCGCTTCTACTAACTGCTGCCATTGCTGTGCATACGCTTTCCCTGAGCCCTTTCTAAATCCAGGTGGGAAGCTGCCAATCACGATCTCAATGTTGTTCTCAAGTAACAGTGAATAGAGTTGAGAAACGGTATCTGCATTTTCACTAAAACAAAATTCCAATCCGTGTATTTGTTGCTGTTTAAGTTCTTCCACACCTTGCGAGCTTGTTTTCGTTGCGACAACGCTGTGTCCGTGGCGGGCTAAATGGTCCGCTAAAGGTGCGCCAACCCAACCAGCTCCTAGGACTAATATAGATGCCATAATTTCCTCACTTACTTACTGTATTGGTATTCGCAATATTGATTGGTGATTTGACCTTACAGGAAGTCAAAATCTTTCTTTTAAGCCTAACAAACCTTTGTAAAAAAATGAAAAGTCCATAAACGAAAAAACTCCATTGCCGAAGCTAATGGAGTCTGAATCTGGAAATGTGAACTTACTTTAAAATGCGTAATAGTTTGTCGGCACGCTCTGCGGTTTCAATACCTTCGTCAGTGAGGTAACCGCCGTCTGGTTGAGTACAAAGGCCCTTGTCGAACAAACGTTGTACCGCTTCTTTCATTTCAGAAGAAGCTTCTTGATGCACCTTAATGCCGGTCGCGGCACTGCTTACATCAAACTGAAGAAGAAGGTTTAAATCTGCAATGTGTTCAGTGGTGTACTTCATAATTGACCTATTAATTTTAATGTCTTCTGTTTTCACAATAGTGCGCAATGATAATGCAGGCAATAGGAAATCAAGAGAATTGATAACTGATACCAAATTGGATGTTTAATCAACGAATAGCTTGGCACCTCTAATTAAATTGGCTGAATTATATTCATTTGGGCAATGGGTGATGTTCATTTTGAGACGCTTGTAATATATTGGACTGACAAAAATCTAATGACACCGAGATGGTGCGAATTATATAAAAAGGAAAAGGTCAGTGAGAGCCAAGAAGATAGCTTTAGTGGTGGGTATGCTATTGGGTGTTGCTGGGTGTCAAAGTACGCCAGCAGATCAAAATGGTACGAGCCAAGCAACGAATAAGGATGTTCAAGCGTCCAGTGAAGTACGTTCGTTTGATTCAATTCAAACAACCTACACAGAATGGGAAACTAAGCTAGAAGCACAATCACAATACGCCCTGTATGCACCTGAAAACTACAAAGAGTTGTTGGGTGCGTGGTCAGACGCGCAAGAGATTTACGCGGATATCGCAAAAGACCAGACATTGATTACAGATAGCTACTCTATCTTCTCAAGCCAGACATACGCTCAGGCGTTTGATGAGAAAATAGAAACGGTGAAATCAAACTACGAAGCGATTCTGGTGCTAAAAGATAAAGCAGACCAAGTACTAGCTGACTCTATTGCACAAATGGATTACTTGAAGCTATTGGGTGCAGATACGATGTTTAAGTCAAACTACAAACGTCTGTACTCAGAGTACAAAGAGCTATTTAACTATGTGCTAGTGGATGAGCTGGAAGATGCTCAAGAAGCGCAAGTTGAGTTCTTGAATAATGCTCGCGTACTTGAAGTGAAAGTGGCTCATAAGAAATATATTGTTCCACTAAAAGAAAAGTTAGAGCTGCTTGAAGATGAAGATTTTCATGAAGTGGTACCATTGACTTTTGCTAAAGCGACTTCACAAATTGAACTCGCAGAAAGCAAGGTTAAGGCAACTCCGCGTGAAAAGTCGATCATCCAAGATGCAATTGCAGCCGCAGAATTTGAGCTTAACCACGTACGTAGTGTTGCTCATGAAGTAAAACTGCTTGCAAGCATTAAAGATGATAAGTTTGAGCAAGCGGTATTGAACGCAGAAAATCAGTTACTTAACATCTCTAAAGCGGTTAATGAGCAAGATTATCGCGATGTTGGACTACGTCTTCAGTCAGAAAAGATTGTTGCTAGCATTAAAAAGCTTAAGAGTTCAGATTTAACTTCAGAGCTTACGCAAGAAATTGAAGCTTTAACGGCGAAGTTAGCGAAACTAGAAACGGAAAACCAACAGCAGGCACAACAGCTTGTGGATACCAATAAACAGACTGAGTTGCTGAGTGAACAAGTGTCAAAAAGTGATGCTCACATCAAGAGCCTCGAAGATTTGGTATCGAGCTTGAAGGTGCAGGCGAGTGGAGCTGTAGCTGAGCCAGTGGCACAACCAGCGGTTGAAGCTGTAACTGCGCCGGCAGCCGACGAAGCTGCATCAAAGGTTGAAACTGTCGCAGACGTTGAAAACTCGTAGCGACCAACAAATACAGTTATATCCAATCCTAAAAGCGCCCTCGGGCGCTTTTTTACTTTCTGTTGATCTGCGTCAAAATTTTCCTTTTGGAGGAGGATAAGTAGCGAGTTAGCGCATAGTATTTTTATCCAACATTTTATAAGTAATTGAATTTAGGGTATTTATTATATTGTTGAGGTTTTTCAGATAATTGAGTGATGACATCCGGCTAATCCTAAAGTCGTATGTTTTTAGCCAAATTCTATGCATTTTTTGAATGAGATCTGGATCACGATAATTAGCGTGAAAATTAGCACTTGAAATAAAAAATAAAAGAGAGGATTATCGCGCTCCCGACGACATGTTTCAAAATGTAAACAACCATGAACCTAAATCAATTTGACTCATTATTACCGCCTCAAATGGCTGAGCGCGCTGCCGATATCGGCGTAGGTAAAGCAACTAAAGATCCCATTAAATCTTTCTTATTGGCTATCTCTGCTGGTATTCATATTGGTATCGCTTTTGTTTTCTATACCATAGTGACGACAGGGGCTGGTGACTTGCCTTGGGGCATTACTCGTTTAATTGGTGGTCTTGCCTTCAGTCTTGGTCTTATTCTAGTGGTTGTGACCGGTGGTGAACTGTTTACCAGCTCGGTACTGACGTTGGTAGCGAGAGCAAGTGGTAAGATTTCATGGAAAACCTTAGTCAAAAACTGGGCGACAGTTTACATCGGTAACCTGATTGGTGCTCTGTTACTGGTGGCTTGTATGCTTTTGACCAAACAATACATGTTTGATCATGGCCAAGTGGGTTTGAATGCCATGGCTATTTCTCAACACAAGCTTCACCATGACTTTATTCAAGCCGTTGCATTGGGCATCATGTGTAATGTGCTTGTGTGTATTGCAGTATGGATGACATTCAGTGGCCGCACTCTCACAGATAAAATTGCGGTTATGATTCTACCTGTTGCGATGTTTGTGTCGGCGGGTTTTGAGCACTGCATTGCCAACATGTTCCAAGTGCCATTAGCTATCGGTATTAAGACGTTTGCTCCAGCTGAGTTCTGGAGTATGACTGGAGCCAATCCAGCAGATTACGTTGACCTAAATATGATGGACTTTTTGATCAATAACCTACTGCCTGTAACACTAGGCAACATCATTGGCGGCGGTATCTTTGTCGGCATGTGGTACTGGTTGATCTATCTGCGTGACTGATTTTGACACACTTAATCACAGTTTCTAGCGGCTCACTTCGGTGGGCCGTTTTTAATTGTGGACAAACAACCTCGCTAATGGAACGCCGAAGTCGCTTAAAAAAGCATCTATTCGGTAACGAATCTCTATATATCCTTGAAAAGGGGAGAGATGCACTAATTTGGGGTGTTGATAACTTGAATAGGGCAGAGCCACAGGTGTTGCATTTGGTTATCCACAGTTTCTGTGGATAACCTGTCTTAAATTCCGTGAGTAACCCTATTTATAAGGATCAAAATGGTGATCAAGTATTATTTTTGATCTTTACTTTTACTCGCCCCTCTTTGGTCAGAGCGGCTTTAAGTGAAAGGTTCAAAGCTACCGCAAGCGATGTGCTCATCATGATGAAGATGGCGAGCATGATCATTAACTGATATTTAATGGCAATCATAGGGGAGGCGCCCCCTAAAATTTGGCCAGTCATCATACCGGGAAGTGTCACAAGGCCTGTCGTCGCCATAGAGGCCATTATAGGAGACATCGCCTTCTGCATTGCATTTCGAACAAACGGCGCTGACGCGTAGGTTGGAGACGCTCCTAGTGCTATTGCCGCTTCATACTCCGACTTTTGAGTTTCAAAGGCACCAAATAAGTTTTGTAGCGCCACAATATTACTACTCAAACTATTACCAAGCAGCATGCCAGCGATAGGTATCAAATACTGTGCACCAAATAAGGGCGTTGGTTTGATGATATAGAAGCAGATGAAAAGCACGATAGGAATGCAGGTAATGGACAATCCGGTTGCGATGGGTAACAAGAGCAATTTTCTTGGCAGCTTTGCTTTTTCAATAATCGAACTTGCACCCACGACGATCATGATGCTTAGCCAAAGAAGGTTAATCCATACACTGTCGAGCTCAAAGAGGTACTCGAGGTACAAACCTACGAGGAATAGCTGAACAGCCATTCGAACAATGCTGATACTAGCTTCTCTCGCGAGACCGAGTTTGAAGTGGTGATTAATGCCGATGGGAAGAATCAGTAGTGAACTAAAAAGTAATAACTGCCACCACGAAATATCAATAACGTCTTGCATAAAGCTTCCTTATTTAGTCCTCCCATACTATCTGAAACGACGCTCAAATTCATTTTCTCCTGATGAAATTACAGCGCGTTTTTGCAGCAAATATTTAACAAAATTTGCACATAAATCTCGCTGTTTGCGTCTAATTTGGCTACTACTTAGTAGGTAAAAAGTTACAATTGGTTACTGGTTTGTTGGGTTTTTGTGTCAATTTAACAACTGATTAATCTGCTTAATTCTTCACATTTGTTAATACTTTTTAATATGTTTCTTTAACTGAAAACAACTCTGGATGAGCTCAAAAAAGTATTGATTAGCAAGGGTTAAGAGCGGTGATTTGATTGAACCCTACTTTGAGTATGGTCTAAAATTTGTTGCTAGATACTGATGAACTTTAGCCCCTTAGAATGGGCTTATCGAAATTACTAAATACAAAATAGGCAAAATGTATGAGTGATGTTAATAAAATTGAAACTGGCGAAAAGCGCTCGTTGGAGTGGAAGTCATTCCTCTTCATCGCAGTGGTTCTCTTTCCTGTGTTGAGTGTTGCTTTTGTAGGTGGTTACGGCTTCCTAGTTTGGGCGCTTCAAGTGTTCGTATTCGGACCTCCAGGTGCTCACGGCGGCATGTAATGCCTCACACAACAACATTTTTTAGAACAGATATTTAAGAGAGCTAATCATGAAGTCATTTTTAGTTAAACTGTGGCGCACTATGACACGCCCTGCAGTACACATCAGCCTTGGTGTACTAACCATGGGTGGTTTTATCGCGGGTGTTATCTTCTGGGGTGGTTTCAATACTGCTTTAGAAGCAACTAACACAGAAGAATTTTGTATCAGCTGTCACACCATGCGTGACAACGTATACGTAGAACTGCAAGACACGGTTCACTGGAAAAACACATCTGGTGTTCGTGCAACTTGTCCAGACTGTCACGTTCCTCACGAATGGACAGCTAAAATCGCACGTAAGATGCAAGCATCTAAAGAAGTATTCGCACAAGTTTTCGGTGACCTAGATACACCTGAAAAATTCGAAGCACGTCGTATCGAGTTGGCAAAACACGAATGGGATCGTTTCTCTGCAAACAAATCTCTAGAGTGTAAAAACTGTCACAACTACGACTCAATGGATTTCGAAAACATGCGTCCAACTGCTCGTATTCAAATGAAGAATGCAGCAGAGCGTGACCAAAGCTGTGTTGACTGTCACAAAGGTATCGCGCACAACCTTCCACTTGATATGGAATCAGCGAGCGGTATCGTTGGTGAGCTTGAGCAAGTTGCAGGTAGCACTTCTTATGCGAACGGTTCTGACGTGATCTCAATCCGTCACCTACCAATGTACACAGACGAAACAGCAACAGTTGAAGCGGGTCTATTAAGTCCTGCAAGTAAAGTTGCAGTGATCGACGAAAAAGGCGACATGATCAAGGTTCAGATCGACGGCTGGCGTAAAGCGAAAGGCTTCGGTCGTGTAATCCAAGAAGATTTCGGTATGAACATCTCTACTGCAATCTTGACCAAAGAAGTGTCTCAAAGCGACGTTATCACTGTTGGTGAGAAGAAAGAAGATGAGCTAACGGGTCTTCCATGGGAAGAAGTTAACCTAGCATTATGGATGAAGAAAGAGTCTATGGTTGATAACTTCGATCCAATCTGGAATGCAGCAGGTCAGGCTTACCAGTCTAACTGTTCAACGTGTCACTCTCAGCCAGACGAAGCACACTTCAGTGCTAACGGTTGGGTAGGCATGCTAGACGGTATGATCGCATTCGTTAACTTCGACACTGATACAGAAGCACTTGTTCTTAAGTATCTACAGAAGCACTCATCAGATTTTTCTGAAGGCCATCACTAATAAGACGTCAATTGGAGTAACACAATGGCAATTACAAGAAGAAGTTTTCTGAAAGGTGTCGCGACAACAGGTGCGGCATCAGTTATGGGCCCAAGCCTATTAGTGTCGGCTTCTGCATCTGCAGCAGAAACAGACGGCACGTGGAAAGTCTCAGGTTCTCACTGGGGTGCATTCCGTGCACGTGTTTACGCTGGTAAAGTTCAAGAGATCAAGCCACTAGAAATCGATAACCACCCAACAGAGATGTTGAAAGGTATCAAAGGTATTATCTACAGCCCATCTCGTGTGCGTTACCCAATGGTTCGCCTAGACTGGTTGAAGAAGCACAAGTACAGCGCAGACACACGTGGTAACAACCGCTTTATCCGTGTGACTTGGGATGAGGCACTAGACCTTGTTTACCGCGAACTTGAGCGCGTACAGAAAGATTACGGTCCATGGGCGCTTCACACAGGTCAAACTGGTTGGAGACAAACTGGTCAGTTCCACAGCTGTACTAACCACATGCAACGTGCAATGGCGCTTCACGGTTACTCTGTGAAGAAAATCGGTGACTACTCGACAGGTGCTGGTCAGACGATCATGCCTTACGTACTAGGTTCGACTGAAGTTTATGCACAAGGTACATCTTGGGAACTTATCTTAGAAAACAGTGACAACATTATCCTTTGGGGTAACGATCCAGTTAAGAACCTTCAAGTAGGTTGGACATGTGAGACTCACGAGTCGTTCGCATACCTAGAACAACTGAAAGAAAAAGTAGCTAACAAAGAGATCAACGTTGTTTCTGTTGACCCTGTGAAAAACAAAACAGGTCGTTACCTAGAAAACGAGCAGTTCTACATCAACCCACAAACTGACGTGGCGTTCATGCTTGGTGTTGCTCACGTGCTTTATAATGAAGGCCTATACGACAAGAAGTTCATCGAGACTTACTGTCTAGGTTTTGAAGACTTCATTAAGTACGTTCAAGGTGAGACGAAAGACAAAGTTGAGAAGACACCTGAGTGGGCTTCTGCTATCTGTGGCGCAAGTGCGGACTCTATCCGTGACTTTGCTAAGATGCTAGTTAACGGTCGTACACAGATTCTTGTTGGTTGGAGTATTCAGCGTCAACAACACGGTGAACAGCCTTACTGGATGTGTGCAGTTATCGCAGCAATGGTTGGTCAAATTGGTCTACCTGGCGGTGGTATCTCTTACGGTCACCACTACTCTGGTATCGGTGTATCTTCAACTGGTTTCTCAGCTCCGGGTTCATTCCCACTGAACATCGACCAAGGTCAGAAGCCGAAACACACGAACACAGATTACAACGGTTACAGCCGTGTAATCCCAGTTGCTCGTTGGGTTGATAGCCTGCTAGAGCCAGGTAAGAAGATCAAAGCAAATGGCGCAACGGTAACACTGCCAGATATCAAGATGATGGTATTTAGTGGTAACAACCCGTGGCATCACCACCAAGATCGCAACAAGATGCGTAAAGCGTTCAAGAGCCTACAAACTGTTGTAGCAGTAGACTTTACTTGGACAGCGACGTGTCGTCACTCTGATATCGTGCTTCCAGCATGTACTCAGTGGGAACGTAACGATATTGATGGTTACGGCGCATATTCTGGTCGTGGTCTGATCGCGATGCACAAGCTAGTGGATCCTCTGTTCCAATCTAAGACTGACTTCGAGATCATGTCTAGCCTAACTAAGCGTTGGGGTCGTTACGACGACTACACGCGTGGTATGGATGAAATGCAATGGGTTAAATCTCTGTATGACGAGTGTCGCGCTTCAAACGAAGGCAGCTTTGAAATGCCAGAGTTTGCTGAGTTCTGGGAGAAAGGTTTCCTAGACTTCGGTAAAGGTAAGCCATGGACTCGTCACGCTTCATTCCGTGAAGATCCAGAGATCAATGCACTAGGTACACCTTCTGGTTTCATCGAAATCACAAGCCGTACTGTAGGCAACATGGGCTACGAGCACTGTCAAGAACACCCAATGTGGTTCGAGAAATCTGAGCGTTCACACGGTGGTCCAGGCTCTGATAAACACCCGTACTGGCTACAATCTTGTCACCCAGACAAGCGCCTTCACTCTCAGATGTGTGATTCTGAAGAGTTCCGTGCGACTTACGCGGTACAAGGTCGTGAGCCAATCTACATCAACCCAACAGATGCTAAGAAGAAAGGCATCAAAGATGGTGATGTGGTACGTGTATTCAACGACCGTGGTCAACTTCTGGCTGGTGCTGTTCTTATGGATAGCTACGCTCCAGGTGTTGTGCGTATCGAAGAAGGTGCTTGGTACGGTCCAATGAACGAGAAAGTGGGCGCGCTAGATACATACGGCGATCCAAACACACTGACTCAAGATATTGGCTCTTCTGAGCTAGCTCAAGCGACCTCAGCAAACACATGTCTGGTCGACTTTGAGAAGTTCACTGGTAAGCTACCTCCAGTTACTTCATTCGGTGGTCCAATCGAAGTTGCTTAATGCACTCGATATAAACACCGAAAGATAGTTAAAAGCCCCTGTAAGCGATGCTTACAGGGGCTTTTTTACATTTTGAAGTCTGTTAGCCTACATTATTTGAAATCGTCTACGAGCCTTTGTGGGCATCCTATGAGAATAAACAGGCTCTATGGAGAACGCTCCAAGGCCACCAGTAATCCTGACAGGTGACCTTGGAACGAACGGAAACTCGGAAATGGATGATTGAGAAGAGGGATTAATTGATTTTAAAGCTTTGTTGGGCGCAGTAAGTCATCAACATGGGACAGATTAATAATTTTTCCCAAAGCGCTGCCCACAATAACACTCAATGCGATCGCGGCGATGCCGGTGCTTACGTCGCTGGCAATGAACAAAAAAGCCGCGTTGCCAAGTGTGCTGATTAGGGCTGCGATAAGTGCGCCAATGCCTAGCCTCCCAGAAACAAACTGAGACATAACCGATACCATACCCCCGCAGCCAGGGATTGCGGCCATTACAGAAACACAGACGATTTGATTGGAGCGACATTGATGTGCGAGTAAGTGTTCATTATCGGCGTTAAGCGTTAGCCATTGGTAGCCCACTAAGCTCAATAACGTGTAGAGTGCAGAAGCAAAAGCGAAGTCTGTCAAAGTCGTGACCGTAAGATCCAATAGCGATACAGTCACAATCAGAGTGGCAAGCGCGACAGTAAGAAATATTCGCTTACGAAATAGGGATGACGGTATTGATTCTGAAGTGTGATGTTCTGATGCGAATTGGATTCTTCGATTCATAGCGATATACCCAGTATATAAAGGCTTAGGTATAACTATATACGAATAAGAATGATTATCAATTGTATTTTGTGGTTTTTCTAGCAACTTACCATAGGCAAATAGTCTAACAGGCAGCAACGAAGCGATGATCATTGTCAAAAAATAGGGTAAAGTAAGCGGAATAAAGAGATGCTCTATAGGTAGAGCTGTAATTTTAGTGTAATAGGAAGAAACATGATTTTAGTTGTTGGTCACAAAAACCCTGATAGTGACAGTATTTGTAGCGCGCTAGTTGCAACTGAGCTTCTTAAAGCTCGTGGCGAAGAAGCGACACCAATTCGCCAAGGCGAGATCAACCGCGAAACTCAACACATTCTAGAAGTTGCTGGCGCAGATATGCCAGAGCTTCGTACTTCTGTTGCTGGCGAAAAAATTTGGCTAGTAGACTACTCAGATCTAGCTCAAGCTCCTGATGACGTTGCTGACGCAGAAATCCTTGGTATCGTTGACCACCACCGTCTTGGTGATGTGATGACAGTAAATCCAATGGAAGCGTGGATCTGGCCTGTTGGTTGTACAAACACTGTACTATTCAACATGTTCAAGATTGAAGGTCACGAAATCACTCCACAAATCGCTAAGCTAATGATGTCTGCTATCCTGTCAGACACGGTAGGTTTTGCATCTCCGACTTGTACTCAAAAAGACAAAGACGCAGTTGCTGAACTAGCAGAAATCGCTGGTGTAACTGACGTAGACGCGTTCATCAAAGCACTACTAATCGCGAAAACAAACATCGAAGGCCTATCTGCTGCTGAACTAGTAGAAAAAGACCTTAAAGGTTACCCGTTCAACGGTCGCGACGTAGTAGTTGGCCAAGTTGAGCTAGCAACTCTTGAGCAAGTTGATGGCATGATTGAAGCTCTTGAAGCTGACCTAGAAACTCGTTGCGAGAAAGACGGTCTAGCATTCGCTGCAGTAATGTTAACTGATATCACAACAGCTCAAACTCGTCTTCTTTACAAAGGTGAGTGGGCTGAGAAGCTAGTTAAGCACGAGCAAGATGGTGTATTGATGATGGAAAATACACTAAGCCGTAAGAAGCAAGGTTGGCCTTGGCTTCAAGGTGAGCTTGCTTAATTAAGCTGCTGACGAATTAAACGCCTGCTTTTTAGCAGGCGTTTTTCTTTGGCATTAAATTACACCTTATTAGACTATTTCTTTGAATAGAAGTATTTGCAGTTCAAAAAGCTCGGCATACACTGTATGAGAGCGAACGCACTGACAAAAGTAGGAAAAGACAATGACTACACCGCTAGACGAGCAAAAAATCGCAGAAGTTAACAAATACACAGGTGAACAACGCTTTAAATACTGTGTAAAAGAGATCGTGGCTAATCGTGAAGTATGGATCCTAACCGACGAGCACGGTTGTGTGATGCTAAATACTGAAGATGAAGATTGTGTACCCGTTTGGCCAAACAAAGAGTTCGCAGAGTCTTGGGCAACAGGCGAGTGGTCAGAATGTAAAGCTGAAGCTATCTCATTGAATAAGTGGCACAGTCGTTGGACCATGGGTCTAGAAGACGATGAACTCGCTGTTGTTGTCTTTCCAAATGAGCAGGAAGAGGGCGTAGTACTCTTCCCTGACGAATTCGATTTCGAACTCAAGAAGCAAGCGGCGAAGCGTTAGTTATGGTGATTCATCGTTGTAGTTTTTGTTATCTTAACTTTCGATAATCTAAAACTTCATTTATCGCTAAAAACGAGGAATTTCATTGCTAAGTAGCTGATAGTAGAATATAAACATGGGATTATTATGATACTCAGTAATGGACTGTGATTATATTCTACTATTATTTGACTTGTGAAACCTGTTATAATTAAAAATATCATAGATAGCATGCTAAATTTTAGTATGTTTGATAATGTTATTCTTTTTTTGAATACTAAACTTCGATTAAATGTATAGGATATAAAAGAGCACATTAGATAGGAGATTAGGTGAGATTGTGTAAGTTCAAGCCCTACGAGTTCTATTAGTGCAAATGACGTTATCATATAGATGACGGTTGTAATTGAACCAAAAGTTATGAATTTTACAAATTTTCTTTCATCCATTTTTCTTTTCAAGTATCAGTAAAATTGACAGTCCGTAAGGTAGTCTAAATCTATTTATTAAGTGTTTTTCTAAAGAAAATATTTTCTCAAGTATCAAATTTGATTTTGATTTGTGTATATTTTGCTCATGGTTTTGTATCTTTGGTGATAGTTTACTTATAATCCTAGAGATAAGAGCGATTGGGAAAAGTATTGTATTAAAATAAGTGTGATGCCTTACATCAAAACCAACCGTTTGGACTTTAGAGAGAATTTCTTGCATGTTATATCTACGGTAATGGTGAAAGACAATATCATGATGGGAGAATAAAAACTGGTATGCGGGCACTGTAATTATAAGTTTGTTTCCTTTCTTCATTAACTTATATATTTTTTCTAATGCAATCTGATCATCTTTTATATGCTCTAGCACATCAAACATTGTGATTAAATCAAAATTGGGAAAATGCTTATCTATACTTTCGGGAAAGCTGCCTTGAATGACATGACAAGACTCTAGTGTAGATAAATATTCTACCGCATATTTATTCTTTTCAAAGATAGTCAATGAGCCGTACTTTTTCAAAAGCTCTATATTTCCACCCATACCTCCTCCGATATCAAGTATATCGTTACAGGATCCAACATGTTTTTCCAAAGCTTTATCTAATATTTTTCGGCGACTCAAATACCACCAATGACAAGATTGAGTTTCTTTCATTTGTTTGTATGCGAACTCTTCCATTAACTTTTCTCTTTTATTAGATAAATAGGGCGAGACTTGGTTTCCATATATATTCTTCCAATATATTCTCCTAAAACACCAATACTAATTAACTGTATTCCTCCAAAAAACGTGATAGCAACAAATATCGAGGCGTAGCCAGGAGTTGTCACACCTGTTATGAGTGTATAAATTATTATGAAGAATCCATAAATCATAGAAGCGAATGAAAACATAAACCCCAAAATACTCCAAAATCGAAGTGGAAGAGAGCTGAAGTTTGTTAATCCATCCAATGCATGCTTTATTTGGCTTTTTAGTGGGAACTTACTTTCTCCTTGTTTCCTTTCTTCTCTAACGAAATCTATTGTAGTTGTTCTATACCCTACCCAAGATAAAAGCCCTTTCATATAACGTGATTTTTCTTTTACTTGCATCAAAGCATTTAATACAGGCCGACTTAATAAACGAAAATCACCAACACTATGATGGATATTTCTATCACCTACTCGAGACATGACACTATAGAAAGTAGTAGCTAATGTTCGTTTTAGCCATGAGTCTTTTCGGTCTACTCTTTTTGCAAGTACCACATCGTAGCCTTCAAGCCAATGAGCAACCATTTCAGGAATAAGCGAAGGGGGATCTTGTAAGTCAACATCCATGGGAATTGCTGCGTCTCCAGTCGCGTTATCTAGGCCAGCTGTCAACGCAGCATCCTTGCCAAAATTTCGAGATAAAGAAACATACTTAATTTCAGAATGAGTAGACTTAAGTTCCTTTATTACCTGTAAAGTTTTATCGGTTGAACCATCATCAATAAAAAGAATTTCGTGCACGACGTTAATATTAGAAAATACATCATTTATAGAAAGAACAAATGATAATATGTTATCTTCCTCATTGAATACGGGACAGATAATAGTCACTAACTTATAGTTCACTTTTATTTTCCTCTAGCTTAAGTATCTTAAAGTTTTTGTTTTTATAGCTAGCCACCCCTACTTCTTTATATGAATTAAAGAGGTTTTTAATATCTTCATTTGAAGATATGAAATTAATGAAATTAAATTCTTCAGGATATCTCTGTAGTGATTTACTCGTTTCTACTAAGATGACTTCCGGTTTTTTTTCTATAAGATCTTCTTCTATTGTTTTCAATACAAATTTAACCACATTTTTGCTCAATGTAGTAGTTCCAGTGAGATGATTTGGTAAAGGCCACATGACTGGGAATTTATTTACCCATCTCAAATTAGTATGAGCAACTACGGTATGAACGGGATAAAGTGTTGTAGTCAATGCGTATATCTTATCAAACTCGACAGTGTTGTTTGATATCATTATATATATATCTTTTATTTCTTCTTCTTGTCTGTTTTCAATATTAAATTTAGTTTTTGAATTATAATCTTCATGATTAGGAGGGATGAAGTTGTAATAGTTAAAATAATAAAGAGCAATCAGGGTTACCAAAGATATAACCACTTGAATGTTATCCCTAACTCTTCCTTTTATAATCGGATTAAATAAACATATGTAAGTTGATACTAATATAAAAAATAGACCTATAATTGCAGCTAAAATTAGATGGTATGTGAAACCTGTTCTACCCATTAAAAAAGTAATTATCGCGGAAATATAAATGGTTATTGTGTAGAAAAGCAGTGTTTGCTTTTTTTTTGACGTGTTAGTACAAATATACCTAATTGGAAAGTAGGTTACTAGAAGTAAAAAAAAGACTGAAGTTGCTATGTCTTTGAAAGGGACAAAGTAAGCGGAATAGGAAGTAGATGCTAATGGAATTATTAATTCAAAATACGATGGATGTTGTAAATAAACAAATGTTAGGTAACCAACTCCTAAAGCAATGGACAAAAATACCTGCAAGCTAAATATATTAGATATTCTTTTTAATTGATAAGATATGTATAATTCAGAACATACGAAAACAAAAATATATTGAGGTTTGATTGAAATTGCTATAAATATAAGTAATGAGTTTAATATTGATGTTGATATGGAGTTTCCTCTTCCGGATAAAACTAAGATACCATTGCTACAATAAGCTATTATCGCTCCGCTTATTATATGCTCTCTTTGTAAGAAGTCGTTAGGAAATGTAAAGAATAAGCAGAAAGATAAAGTAGTAGAGAGTAATGTCCCATACTCAATATACCTAAGGTTATTTAACGTAATAAATGAACAAATAACAAGGTAGACAATCATCCCAACTCTAAGATTAGAGATATAGTCCATTGTAGATAATGGGTTTAAATATAGTATTAACTTGTAAATATATACAATTAGAGGTGGGTTTATCTCATAATACTCCGTATAGAAATCATATGAGTGGGTGAACCGTGCCATTTGAGATAAGAAGGAGACATCGGCATTAAGAGGAAGGCTAAATTGAACCCAAAACGCAACATAACCCATAAGTAAAATAGAACAAGCGCCCAAAAGAATGGGCACGAGATTGATTGAACTATTCCACCAGTTAATTCTCAAATCTATCTCCATTTTCTTTAGCTCCCCAAAAGAGTTTAGGAGAGAAATAGAGAATTCACATAATCAGTTCTTTTTAACGAAACAGTTCATATAAGGGAGCTTGTCTGGCTTCCTTAGTAGCACCTTTCAGTATCCCTTCTCTTTGATATTTCTTTACTAACCGTTTTACAACAGGCTTCACTTCTGAGAGCGTCATCCCTGCTTTTAACTCTGGCTCATAGAGTAGCTTTAACAAAACCACGTCTAAAGGCGCTAGAAGCTCCTCTGGTGTGTGATCATTAAAGATAGAAGGGTAGGCATGCTCCGAGTCATTGGGCAGCCCTAACGCTTGTGTGATTTCTTCTACGACGCATGCTAATAACTTGCCTCGACTCCTTGCCAAGTCTACAGGTATTACGATAGCCGCAGAGACAATATGACCAGTGGCATTGGTCTTATAACCTGCGGTGCATATTGCCGTGTTTAAATGTTGAGTTGACCTTAGGTTAAGTGCTGACTTGGCTTCTTTAATCCACTTTGATTCACGTGTGTAAATCCAATGCACGTTGGCTTGTGATTGTTTACTAACAAACTCGATAGATAGGCCGGTGATTTGAGCCAAGTGCTGAACGTGTAATTCGGCAAGTTCTTGATGGAGAGCAGCATCGCCGACGCGGTGATCTAACCAAATTCTTATTGGTTGGTTCCATTTCGCCAACGGGTGGTTGCCACTTGTATATTCATGCTCCAGAGCAACGCTGTAGAAAGCGCGTGCAACGAAGCTAGGGTTAAGCCAAGTAAGTCCAGTAGCGTGAGTGGGGCCTGAAAATAGAGCAATAAAAAGGGAATAAATGTAGAACAGATACAGTTTCATTTATTCCCTCATCTTCTGACATTACCGCAGTTTTAATGATTTCAGTGACTAATAGTTTGGTGCTTTAAAGAAGTGACTTTCAACCAAACGCTGAGTAATTTGGTGAGCAGGGTTAGAGAGCACCTCATGCGTTTCACCTGCTTCGACCACATCGCCTTCATGCATAACGATGATTTTATCGGTGATGTGTTTAACGATGCCGATGTGTTGTGAAACGTACACAAACGATACGCCCATCTCTTCTTGAAGCTCCAAGAACAGGTTGATGATCTGAGAGCGCATCGCCATATCCAAACCATTAAGCGCTTCGTCGGCAACAATAATGGATGGCTGAAGTATCAAGGCACGAGCCAGACAAACCCTCTGTTTTTGTCCTGCTGCGAGCATTTGAGGGTAGAAGTAAGCGTGCTCTGGTAGCAAGCCGACGCGAAGCAGCGTGTCTTTCACTCGCTTCATTCGCGCTTCAGGCGGCATGTTGGTATTTCGCTTGAGTGGTCCTTCAAGAATGCGACCGATCTGAATACGAGGGTTTAACGACGTATTTGGATCTTGGAAGATCATGCGAATTAGCTTACAACGCGTCGAGTAGTCTTTGTGTTCAAGCCTTTCACCATTAACTCGAATCTCACCAGACGTAGGTTCAACCATACCAGCTAACATGCGAGCAAGCGTTGACTTACCAGAGCCATTTTGTCCAATAAATCCAATGGTTTGTCCCGCTTCTAGAGTGAAGCTCACCGGTTTCACCGCCTGATGAATCTTCTTACGAAAAAGCCCAGAGCGTGTCGTAAAATCTTTGGAAAGATCACTGACTTCTAATAGTGCACTCATGATTTCTTTTTCTTCTCCATGTTCAGTGGGAAGTGACAGTTAAACTTATGATTCTTTACGCGACTGGTATGAGGTATCTCAACACATTGTCTTTGTGCGTAAGGGCATCTTGGACCCAAACGACAACCAATTGGCAAATGCTGCAGAGGAGGAATTGAGCCTGGTAGAGACTGCAATTTCTCTTTATGCGGTATCCAATCTTTAAAGTCTGGCATCGCTTTAAGCAGCGCTACGGTATAAGGGTGCTTAGGTGCATCCAAGAGTTTAGGTGTGTCTGCAGATTCAACTGACTGACCGCAATACATAACCGTAATTCGCGTTGCCCATTGGGTAATGGTTGTTAAGTCATGCCCAATCAAAATGATGGTGGTGTTATGCAGCTGATTCATGCGGCTCAACAGACGCAGAATCTGCGACTGAGTGATTGGGTCCAAGTCATTGGTTGGCTCATCGGCAATCAGTACTTTTGGCTTGGCAGCAATCGCCATCGCAATCATCACTTTTTGACACTCACCATCAGTCAGCTCATAAGAGTAACTGTCCATTAGGCGTGAGTGGTCTTTAATACCGACTTTATGAAGTAGGGCAATCGCCTGTTTCTTTCGCCACTTAAAGCGCTGCCACCATTTACCTTCAAAGGCATGAGATGGAATCGCTTCGATCAGTTGGTGTCCCACTTTTTCCGAAGGATCGAGACATGTCGAAGGTTCTTGAAAGATCATCGCGATATCACGGGCGATGACTCGGCGGCGTTCTTTAGGTGTCAGTTGAAGTAGATCGATGTTACCTAGACGCATCCGGTCAGCAGAAACTTTCCAGTTTTCTTTACATACGCCAACGATCGCTTTGGCTACCAAGCTTTTTCCTGAACCTGATTCACCCACTAAGCCGCGAATTTCCCCTTCATTAAGGGTAATACTCATACGATCTACGGCTTTAACCAAGCCCTGAGGTGTTTCGATTTCAATGGTCAGATGTCGAATATCAAGTAACGGCATTATTCGATTCCTGCGTTAAGTGCTTGGCGTACGCCTTCACCGACTAAGTTGATGACGATAACAGTAAACATGATTGCGAGACCAGGTAGGGTCACAGTCCAAGGCGCTAAGTAGATCAGCTCTACAGAGTCACCCAGAATCGAGCCCCACTCTGTACTTGGTGCTTGAGCGCCCAAGCCTAAGAAGCCTAGTGCGGTAATGTCGAGAATCGCAACAGACAGCGCTAGCGTCACTTCTAGGGCGATAACCGTAAGAATATTAGGAACGATAGAGTTCCAAAGTAGGTAAAAATCGTTCGCACCATCCAAGCGTGATGCCATGATGTAATCTTTCTCTACCTCTGCGTGCACCGCGATATAAACAGAACGAATAAAGCGTGGAATCAGCGCAAGACAGATCGCCAGTAAGATGTTGAATTCCCCAAAACCTAGGAAAGCAACAAAGATAATTGCTAGCAGCAAAGATGGGATAGACATGACTGTATCAAGCAGGTGGTTTAGGGTACTTGATAGTAGACCACGAGTCATACCCGCCAATACGCCAATCAAACAACCAATGACAGCCGCAATGAAGGTAATCACCACCGCTGCACCAAAGGTGAGCTGAGAGCCAATAATCAGGCGTGACAGGATATCGCGACCTAAATCGTCCGTTCCTAGAAAGTATTCAACTGTACCGGCTGGATCCCACGATGGTGGCGTCAATAAGTGACCAGTCTGCTCTTGAGCATCATGAGGTGCTAGCCAAGGCGCGGTGATAGTGACGAAGATAATCAATACCAAGCACCACAGGCCAAACATCGCTAGGTTGTTATTGCGGAAACTGCGCCAAAAACGCTCAAATTGAGTCGGGATGCGCTCTTCTTGATAAACGTTACTTGTTAGCATACCACTCTTTCCTTACTAGAGGATTGATCATCGCGCCGATCAGATCCGATAGGATATTTGCTGTCAGAACGAGCGTTGCCACCACGATCACACCAGCTTGGATTGATACGTAATCTTGGTTCGATAGTGCATCAAGCAGCCAGCGACCGATACCTGGCCAGTTAAAAATAGATTCGGTAATGATGGCAAGCGTCAACATACTTGAAAGCTGTACACCGACCTTAGGAACGATAGGTGGAATCGCATTACGTAGCACGTGTTGAGTGACGATCTCGTGAGTTGAAAGACCTTTAATACGTGCCGCACGGATGTAGTTCTGCGTCATCACTTCGGCCACTGATGCTCGCATTAGACGGATAACCTGTGTAGTTGGCGCTAAAGCCAGTACCAAACAAGGCAGGGCCATATGCTCAATCACACTCTGTAAAGCATGTGCTTTGTAGCGGCCTTCGGCAAAAAATGCATCAATGATTGCAAAGCCAGTGACATGTTCAATCTCGTACAGTAAATCGTAGCGACCGCCAACAGGGAACATCTCAAAATGCAAAGAGAAGACCATGATCATCAGCAGTGCAACCCAGAAGATCGGGGCAGAGTAACCTGACATCGATGTAAACGAGATTGTGGTGTCGATGAACTTGCCTTGGCGCATGCCTGCAATAGTACCTAGCGGGATACCGATAAGAAGCGCAAGAAGGAAGGCGAAGAAACACAATTCTAGCGTCGCTGGGAAGACCACGGCCAATTCATCATAGATAGGCGCACCATGTTTACTGATACCGAAGTTCAGTGTTGATAATTCGCCAATGTAGCTCAACCAGCCCGGCCAAAACTCTTGAATAGCCCACGGTGACGTTTGGTCTAATCGTAGCAATGAGAAACCAACAATAGTCAGTATCGCGAGCGTGATGACAAATAAATTAACGCGTCTTAACGTATACCAAAACATTACGGCTGCACCTCTCTCGTCACTTGGTCGAAAGGCTGCGCATTAAATGGACTTTGCTTAAAGCCTGTTAATGAGCGGTCGTGTACACGGAATTGCACGCCATGAGCCAGAGGGATTACTGGGAATTCTTCGTTAAGAATATTCTGGGCTTGGTGATACAAGTTCACTCGGTGTCTCTGTTGATTGATCTCTAGCGCGAGATCGAGAAGAAAATCAAAATCTGAATTACACCACATCGATACGTTCAAGCCAGCGCGTTCTGACTGACAAGAGAGCAGTGGGCGTAAGAAGTTGTCTGGGTCTCCAGTGTGGCCAATCCAGCCCGTAAGCAGAAGATCCGTCGACGCGATGGAAGAGAGCTGAGTACGATCGAATCGGTCGTCCGTGTAAAGCTTTAAGCTTATACCGATATCAGCAAGGTTTGCTTGGATAAGCTCCGCCGTCTTACGCGGACTTGGGTTGTAGGCCCTCGGTTCAAGTGGTACCCACATAGAGAGTTCCAATCCGGGGTCGACGCCGGCATCTTTAAGAAGTGCAACAGCATAGTTTCGGTCGTAGCGAACCTGAACTTGGTCCTTTTGATAGGCCCAAGAGGTTGGTGGTAATAGAGTATACGCTTTGCTGCCTGTCCCGTAATACACTGAATCCAAGATATTTTGGCGGTTGATCGCTAGGTTTAGCGCCTTACGTACGCGTGCGTCACGCAGTGCGGGGTGCTCTGTATTTAGAGCGATGAATGACACGTTTACAGCTGGTGTCGCTGTAATCTCAAGCTCTTCTTGAGCCTGAATGATTGGAATCTGGCTCGAGATAGGCGAATTCAGCACGTCACATTCGTTACGCAGTAGTTTTGCGAGTGTGCCAGTACCACGTTGTGATGTATCAAACACAACTTGGTCCATTTTCACCTTGCTCTTCCAGTAATTCTTGTGCTTTTTCAATCGAACCAAATCGTTGATTTGAAAATCATCAAGGTAGAATGGGCCTGTACCGACTGGGTGTGAGTCTAAGCGGTTTTTCTCATCTAACTGAATCAGTTGATTGGCGTACTCTTTTGAGTGGATCACTGCATAACTGGTGGCAATGTTGGTCAAAAATGAGTTGTCTGGACGAGTGAGCGTAAACTTAACCGTTAGGTCATCAATCGCTTCAATGCTGTTAATTAGATTCGGGAAATCGATACCCGCAAACCAAGGGTAAAGGCCGCCACCTACATAGTGAAATGGGTGAGTGCTGTTGGTGATACGCTCGAAGCTAAAAACAATATCTTGTGCGTTTAGAGCACGTGTTGGCTTGAACCAATCGGTCGTTTGGAACTGCACATTTGGGCGCAATTTGAAGGTATATTCAGTCCCCGCTTTGTTCACCGTCCATTCGGATGCGATGTTAGGCTGTGGGCGATATGTCTCAGGGTCGAGCTGCAGCAGAGTATCGAAAATCTGAGGGCTTAGCGACTCCGCAGTAATACCGCTGTCCACCAATTGTGGATTAAAGGTACTCGGGTTCCCTTGGCCGCAGTAAATAAAGCCTTTTTCTCGGATCTGGTCGTGATCGACGCTTTCTCCACAGCCAGCTAAAAAGCCTAGCGTGAAGATACCTAGTGACAGTCTTAATAGTGCTTTCATAAAAAGAAATACTTTTCGAAACGAGGCGGAAGAGGTGCCTCAAGATCCAGATAATTTAACATTTTATTTATTGCGCTCCAAATAATAATCCTGTGCTAGCAGCTATTTATCGCTGTTTTGACCAACTATCGCATATTTCCTCACCATGCCTCTTAATTGGTTGTAGGTAAGACCAAGCAGTTCAGCTGCCTGCTTTTGATTGTACTTGCTTGTTTTTAGCGCCTGATTGAGGAGTGCGATGTCCTGTTCCTCTTGCCACGCCTTGTAATCGAGAGGAAGCGAAAAGCTGCGCTCATTAGAAGTATGGTTGCTTGGTTCAGGATTGTCAGTTTCAGCCTGGGCTTCACTCCATGCTGGCTTGAACGGATTAAATACAAGAGATTCAATCGGCTCTGGATTACGGCCATGTTGGTAGATAGCTCGTTCAATCACGTTTTTCAGTTCACGAACGTTGCCCGGCCACGGGTAATCGATCAATGACTGTTTTGCTTCAGGTGAGAAGCCGACAAACAGCTCTAGTTCAAGTTCGCGGCACATCTTAATCGCGTAATATTCGGCAAGCAGTATGATGTCTTCTTTTCGTTCTCGAAGAGGTGGGAGTGTAATCACGTCAAACGCCAAGCGGTCAAGTAGATCCGCCCTAAACTCACCTTTACTCGCCATATCGGGCAGGTTGGCATTGGTCGCACAAACCAGCCTTACATTGGCGCTAAGGGCTTTTTGGCCACCAACGCGTTCGTACTGTCCATATTCGATTACGCGAAGTAGCTTTTCTTGAACAGCAAGAGGAGTGGTTGCTAGTTCATCGAGAAACAAAGTGCCGCCTTCTGCACGCTCAAATCGACCCTGATGACGACCCTTTGAACCTGTAAAGGAGCCTGACTCGTGACCGAAGAGTTCGGAGTCGATCAAGCCTTCGCTGAGTGTGGAGCAGTTCAATGAAATTAGGGGTTGGTCCCAACGCTTCGAGAGGTAATGAAGACGCTGCGCAATCAACTCTTTACCGGTACCGCGTTCACCAATGATGAGGACTGGCCTTTCAATTGGAGCCAATTGAGAGACTTTATCTAGAACAGAGAGAAAACTTGGGGATTCGCCAATTAAATTTTGCTGCATAGGTGGCCTTATCAGTGCAATTGTGTGACGCTGGTGGTGAAAAATACCAACACTTGGTTAATTTCATCATAGCATCTGTTGTTATAATCACCACCTAATATTAAGTTATTGATTTTTAATGAGTATAAAATTGGCACGCAATTTGGATTACTAAGAATAAGTTTATCCGCGAGTGATAACACCATTCGCACAGTATCCATGGTTTAACCATTGGCTAAGTTGATTATTTAAGGAGTTCCTTATGGGTATTTTTTCTCGCTTTGCAGACATCGTAAATTCAAACATCAGCGCATTACTCGATAAGGCTGAAGATCCTGAAAAAATGATTCGTCTTATCATTCAAGAGATGGAAGACACACTGGTAGAAGTTCGCACCAATTCAGCGAAAGCTATCGCTGACAAAAAAGAACTGGCTCGTAAGGTTGAGTCTATCGAAGACCAAATTGCAGATTGGCAACAAAAAGCGACACTTGCACTGACTAAGCAACGTGAAGATCTAGCGAGAGCTGCTCTGATTGAGAAGCAAAAGCTAGAAGACATCATCAAGAGTCTTCACACTGAACAAACCCTAGTGGAAGAGACAATTGAAAAGCTAACCAGCGAAATCGGTAAGCTTGAAACTAAGATCGCTGAGACGCGCGCAAAGCAACAAGCGCTAGCGATTCGTAACAACGCAGCAAGCAATCGTCGTGATGTTCAAAAACATCTTCATTCAAGCAAAACAGATGAAGCGATGGCGAAATTTCAGCAAATGTCACGTAAAGTAGATGAACTTGAGGCTGAAGCGGATCTGTATGCTAAAACAGGTAACGCTAAATCCCTTGACCAAGAATTTGCTGAACTGCAAGCTCAAGATGAAATTGAAAAAGAGTTGGCGAAACTGAAGCAGCAAGTCGAAAATCGCGATAAATAACCTAGGAGTTATCTATGTCATCATTTCTAATAGCTGTTCCACTGATTGTCTTTCTGATTTTTGTTGCTCCGCTATGGTTATTTTTACACTACCGCAGTAAGAAGAAGTCGAGCAACGGTTTGTCTGAGACGGATCTTCAAAGGTTGCACCACCTTTCGCAACAAGCGGAGTCTATGCAAGATCGTATTAAAACTTTAGAAAAGATTTTAGATGCGGAGTCCCCTAATTGGAGACGAAACTATGAGTAGAGAACTGTATCGCGACCCTATTAACGGCAAGTTATCAGGTGTTTGTGCCGGCCTAGCGAATTACTTTGGCTTAGAAGTATGGTTAGTACGCATTATGGTTATCTCTGCGGCGCTACTGGGCGGTAGCTTCTTAGTGATTCTCGCTTATCTGGCGATGACATTCATGATTGAAAAGCAGCCAAGACGCTATGTCGATGAACTTAAGTCAAAACAGGAGCACACTTTAAAGCAAAAGCCATGGGAGCAAGGTCAAACACCAGAGTTCCTGCTCAACACTTTAGAGAGTGACTTCGAGAAAATAGAGCGCGATGTGCGCAACATTGAAGCTTATGTCACTTCTGATACTTTCAAAGTGAATCGTGAGTTTAAAAACATGTAGCACGTTAACTTATTAACTTCCTATAACGGCTTGGATGATTATCGTCCAAGCCGTTATTTTTTTTGGATATTTTCTCAAAATAATTCCGGACATTAACTGGTAAGTTAGATGTGATTAATCTATGTTAATAAAATATTTATAGATATGGATGATCTCAAATGTATAAAGCCTCCCTTGTCCTTATGACAGCACTAGCAGGGCTGTCTGGGTGTGGTAAGGAGCTGCCTCCTGTCCCCGAACCTGAATCTCGACCTGCCAAACTCTTCACTGTTTCTGTCGGCAACAACACTTTTAAACGCGACTTTCCAGCCACAACAGAAGCCGGTGATAAAGCAGTCCTCGCATTCCGTGTACCGGGGCTCCTACAAAGTATTGAGGTCACTGCAGGGCAGGTGGTCACAAAAGGCGACACACTCGCCATTCTCAACCCCGACGAGTATCAACTACTAGAAAAGCAGGCACGAGCTAATTATCTGTTGGCGGATGTTCAATTCGAACGAGCTAAAAAGCTGCGCAAAGACCGCGTGGTTTCGGAGCAAGATTACGATCAAGCGAAAGCAAACCATAACTCGGCAAGAGCGGTATTAGACCAAGCCAAAGCCAACCTTCGATACACTAACCTTGTTGCTCCTTACGACGGCACCATCTCTATTATTCCTGCCGAAAATCATGAATATGTGGCAGCCAAAGAAGGGATTATGAACATTCAAACCAACCAGATTATGAAGGTTGTGTTTTTGCTTCCGGATCAGTTAATCACGCGCTACTCAGCCGGTTTTGAAACAGAAGCGAACATGGTGTTTGATGCCTTCCCGGATTATTCCTACCCGTTGACATTCCAAGAGGTCGATACCGAAGCGGACCCTAAAACCGGTTCTTATAAAGTGACTATGGTAATGGAGCGTCCGACGGACATCGGTATCTTGCCGGGCATGTCTGGTAACGTATTCCTCTCTTCAAATCGCGGTGCTGCAACCAAGATTCCAACCGCCGCAATGATTACAGAAAACGACGATACCTATGTATGGCGCGTGAACAACGACGGCATTGTTGAGAAAGTCGCGATAGTGACGGATGAAAAGCGTCATATCGTTTCTGGGTTGAATGATGGTGACCGCATCGTGACATCTGGCGTTAATGAGTTGAAGTCAGGTGAAAAAGTCCGCGAGTGGATTAAAGAGAGAGGGCTCTAATATGAAGAATATTAAAAGAGCTATTGGGCTCTCCTGTCTAGCGTTACTTGCTGGTTGTGAACGACCAGAGGTGACGTCTGAAGTCAATGTGCCTTTGGTTCGAGCTATGGAAGTACAGGTTCTTGATTTTCATGACAAGCTCTACTTCCCAGCAGTCGCCAATGCGGCAGAGAAAGCGCACCTTAGCTTTCGAGTTGCAGGCGAAATTAACCGACTGACGGTAAAAGAGGGTGAGCGTGTCAAAGAAGGTGACGTGATTGCCGAACTTGATCCAACTGACTATCAACTAGAAGTCGATAACGCTCAGGCTCGATATACGGTGGTAAACAGCCAGTACAAACGTTCAAGTCCATTGGTTAAAAAAGGCCTATTGGCCAAGTCCCAATTTGATGAAATTGCAGCGCAGCGTCAAATCGCTTATGCCGAGTTGGAGTTGGCGAAACTGCGTCTTTCATTTACTAAATTGCGTGCCCCTGTAGATGGCATCATTTCTCGCGTAAGCGTCGACCAATTCGAGAACATTCAGGTTGGCCAACAGATCGTCAATATTCACAGTGTTGAAGACGTTGAGGTGGTGATTCAGCTACCAGATCGTATTTATGTGAATCAACCTACTGAGACACTGGTCTCGGATATTCGAGCTTTGGTTCGTGTCCCTAGCGGCAATGAATATGAATCTCGAATCAAGGAGTTCACCACAGAGCCGGATCCGAGTACTGGCACGTTTACTGTGACTCTTGCGCTACCAATGCCAAAGGATGATCTGATCCTTGATGGTATGGCGGTTGAGGTGACTTCATACGGTCGCGATATTGGCTTAGAGCTCAAAGCAGGGGTGCTGATCCCAATTGAGTCGGTATTCAATGCTGACGGCGATCCTCTAGATAACAAAGACTCTTATGTCTGGGTTGTGAATGATGATAAGACCGTGACCAAACAACAGATCGTTTTAGGCAAAGCCAACCAAAAAACTCTGCAAGTGATTAAAGGGTTAGCAATTGGCCAAACCATTGTGACAGCAGGTGTGTCGAAGTTAAGAGATGGGATGACAGTGGAAGTATTGTCTCAGGAGACGAATAATGAGTGAAGTGAATAACAAGCCTCAAAGCGATGATGAAGTAACAGGAGTTGCGGCATATTTCATTCGTAATAAGGTGATTAGTTGGATGCTATCACTTATCTTCTTGATTGGTGGTGTCTCAGCGTTCTTTGGACTAGGTCGACTAGAAGACCCCGCGTTCACCATTAAAGACGCAATGGTTGTCACTTCCTACCCGGGAGCAACACCTCAGCAAGTTGAGGAAGAGGTGACATACCCGCTCGAGAAAGCAATCCAACAACTTACTTATGTTGATGAAGTCAATTCTATTTCAAGCCGAGGACTGTCTCAGGTCACTGTGACCATGAAGAACAACTACGGCCCTGATGACCTTCCACAGATCTGGGATGAATTGCGTCGTAAAGTGAACGATCTCAAAGGGCAGCTGCCTCCGGGGGTGAATGATCCTCAAGTGATCGATGACTTTGGTGATGTGTACGGGATTCTGCTTGCGGTCACTGGTGAGGGTTACTCCTACAAAGAGCTACTTGATTATATTGACTACCTCCGCCGTGAATTAGAACTGGTGGATGGAGTGAGTAAAGTCTCGGTCTCCGGAGCGCAGCAAGAGCAAGTGTTCATTGAAATATCGATGAAGAAAATCAGCTCTTTAGGCCTTTCTCCAAACACAGTCTTTAATCTCCTTTCGACACAAAACGTGGTTTCAGACGCAGGTGCGGTACGAATCGGTAACGAATATATTCGTATACACCCGACGGGGGAATTCCAGAATGTTGAACAGCTCGGAGACTTGATTCTTACCGAAGGTGGCGCGCAAGGCCTCATCTACTTGAAAGATGTGGCAGACGTTAAGCGTGGTTACATTGAAGTACCAACCAATATCATCGGTTACAACGGTAAGTTAGCGCTTAACCTCGGGATTTCGTTTGCTCAAGGTGTAAACGTAGTGGCGGTTGGTGAAGCATTTGACCGACGCTTAGCCGAGCTGAAATACCAACAACCTGTAGGCATTGATATCTCTGAGGTATATAACCAACCGAAAGAGGTAGACAAGTCGGTTAGTGGCTTTGTGGTCAGTTTAGGACAAGCCGTTGCTATCGTTATCGTGGTGCTGCTGTTCTTCATGGGGCTGCGCTCGGGTCTGTTGATTGGATTGATTTTGTTGCTGACGGTATTGGGTACCTTCATCTTCATGCAGTACTTCAAGATCGATTTGCAACGTATCTCACTGGGGGCTCTGGTTATTGCGCTGGGGATGCTGGTGGATAATGCCATTGTGGTGGTCGAAGGCATACTCATAGGCACCCAAAAAGGCCGGACACGTATGCAGGCAGCCACCGACATCGTTACTCAAACTAAGTGGCCTCTGTTAGGTGCGACTGTGATTGCGGTAACAGCCTTTGCGCCTATTGGACTTTCAGAAGACTCGACGGGCGAATATTGTGGCACCTTATTTACGGTACTGCTTATCTCATTGATGTTGAGTTGGTTCACTGCAATCTCAATCACGCCGTTCTTTGCTGACTTGTTCTTCAAAGGTCAGAAGGTGGACCCGGATAACGAAGGTAAAGACCCATACAACGGGATGGTTTTTGTCATCTACAAAAAGTTCCTTGAGTTCTGTATGAAGCGCGCATGGCTAACCATGATCGTTCTGGTGATTGGTTTAGGTGCGAGTGTTTACGGCTTCGGTTTCGTGAAACAAGCCTTCTTCCCATCATCAACTACACCAATGTTCCAAGTAGATGTGTGGATGCCAGAAGGGACAGACATCCGTGCGACAAATACCAAGCTGAAAGTGCTGGAAAACTGGTTATCTGAGCAAGAGGAAGTTGAGCATATTACGACGACCGCAGGTAAGGGTTTACAGCGTTTCATGCTGACGTATGCGCCAGAGAAGAGCTACAGTGCTTATGGTGAAATCACAACACGTGTTAAAAGTTATGAAGTCCTTGCTCCACTTATGAAGCGCTTTAGAGACTATGTCGACGCGAGCTTCCCTGAAATTGACTACAAGTTGAAGCAGATTGAATTGGGTCCAGGTGGCGGTGCGAAAATTGAAGCGCGTATCGTAGGTTCTGATCCAACAGTGCTGCGTTCAATTGCCGCTCAAGTGATTGATATTATGCATGCTGATCCAGGTGCATTTAACGTTCGTCACGACTGGCGCGATCGTACTAAGGTTCTTGAACCTCAGTTTAACGAAAGTCAGGCTCGTCGTTACGGTATCACGAAGTCTGATGTGGATGATTTCTTGGCAATGTCGTTTTCTGGTAAAGCGATCGGTGTATATCGTGATGGTACGACGTTGATGCCTATCGTGGCACGCCTGCCAGAAGATGAGCGTATCGATATCCGAAACATCGAAGGGATGAAGATCTGGAGCCCAGCATTGAGTGAGTTCATTCCACTGCAACAAGTGACCCTAGGTTACAAGATGCAATGGGAAGACCCACTCATCATTCGTAAGAACCGTAAGCGTATGCTGACGGTGTTTGCTGACCCTGACTTACTGGGTGAAGAGACCGCTGCAACGCTTCAAAAGCGTCTACAGCCACAGATTGAAGCGATCGAGCTTCCACCGGGTTATTCACTCGAGTGGGGTGGTGAGTACGAGTCTTCAGCCGATGCGCAAGCGTCGCTGTTTACCACGATGCCTCTCGGTTACCTGTTTATGTTCTTGATCACCGTGTTCTTGTTTAACTCAGTGAAAGAGCCGCTGATTGTTTGGTTGACTGTGCCATTGGCATTGATTGGTGTAACCACAGGCTTGCTCGCGCTCAACACTCCGTTTGGCTTTATGGCATTGCTTGGCTTCTTGAGTTTGTCGGGGATGCTGCTCAAGAACGGTATTGTACTGCTCGACCAAATCGATATTGAGATGAAGTCGGGTAAGGAGCCATACATCGCGGTAGTAGATGCTGCGCTGAGTCGTGTTAGACCTGTGTGTATGGCGGCGATTACGACCATTCTGGGTATGATTCCGCTTCTACCGGACATCTTCTTTAAGCCGATGGCGGTAACTATCATGTTCGGTCTAGGCTTTGCGACAGTATTAACCTTGATTGTGGTTCCGGTGTTGTACCGCATGTTCCACAAAATCAAAGTTGTCTAACATTTTCATTATTATTTAAAGACTATAGTGCCCCATCAAGGGGCACTATTTTTTGGTCGCTGTATTGACCGTTAGGGAGAATCACAAATGACGACACAACAAGTCGAACAAACCTGTGCATGGGCATTGAAGCACGAGTTGGAAAGGGAGTATCACGATAAGGAATGGGGTATCCCGGTTCATGATGATCAGGTTCTGTTTGAGTTTATTACGCTTGAAGGTGCGCAAGCTGGCTTAAGTTGGATCACAATTTTGAAGAAGCGAGAAGGCTATCGAGCGGCATTTAAAGAGTATGACTTAGAGGCTTTGGCAGCAATGGATGAATCACATGTCGCTGAGATTATTGAAACGTATGATGTGGTCAAACACAAAGGCAAGATTGCTTCAGTATTTAATAATGCGCGTGCCGCAATAGAGTTACAGAAAGAATTTGGTTCAATCTCTAATGCGCTTTGGCAGTTCGTTGACCACCAAGTCGTCATGAACAACTGGCAAGAAATGTCTCAGGTTCCTGCGTCAACTGAGCAATCAAAAGCCATGAGTAAATTCCTTAAAAAGCGTGGATTTAAGTTTGTCGGAGAGACGATCTGCTACGCATTTATGCAAGCGGTCGGCATGGTGAACGACCACCTGGTTGATTGCCCAAAAAAGTAGCGATAAAGCGATGGTAATTTAGTCGTTAGTGGAAAATAGACTAGTCTTTTCTATACTTTTCAATATTATATGCGGCCAGTGACATAGATTTATAAAAGAATGTGAAAAGACAGAATTATCAAATATGTGAGGCAACCTATGATCCACTACGTAGGCAGTTTCACTTCAATGATGGTGACATCGAAACGCTCTCTCCACTTGAAGGCAAAGTCTTTGTTTTTTTGTTGCAAAACGTAGGTGATTGCGTTGAGCGCAGTGTGATCTTCAAAGAGTGCTGGGGCGATGTCATTGTTTCTGAACAAGCGCTGACCAACGTAGTATCAAAGCTGCGAAAAACACTCGCAAAAGTGACATGTGACTGTGCCTCTATTCGAACGGTGAGTAAAACAGGTTATTCACTCGAAGTCTCTTCACTGACTGCTATCGAAACTCAACACGCATCTGAGATGGTTGTTGAAAGCAATTCTGAGCAGGAGACAGAGATGTCTTCTGGTGAAGACTCTCAACAAGTGCTCAAAGCGAAGCAAGACAAATTGAGTTCTAACGCCAAGCCTTCATTGGTTCAAGGTGGCCGAGCCTTCAACTTCGGCTTCTATTTCATTGCCGCGCTTTGTGCCGTTGTTATCGCGTTTAACCTATATCGAGTATTTGATTCTTCACTGCCTTACTTTGCCGACCAAGCAGAGTATTCGTCCAGTTATGTTGATAACAGCAACCACCATTACCTTCATGTCGTGAGAAAGGAACGTTACTCGATTGATGAACTTGAGCTCGCTCTAACAACAATGTTACCTAAGCACTGTCAACTGAGTGTTTTTGTCCGAATCTACCCTTCGGTTGACGAGCCAGAGAATGATGCTTTGAGTATGTTCGTACAGAAAGGAAACGGACAAGCATTCAATTACATCGTATCGGTATTCGATCTTAAAACATCGTTTGATTCGTTCAAAAAGTATGTAGCAACGAGAGATTACCTATGCGGATAATAGTTTTAGCAGTATTGATATTTGCCGCGGGTATGAGCTTTACGTTGGAGAAAGAGTCGCTTTCTGGTAGTCGCTGGCACTGTAAGACCATGAAAACCGACTTTCTTTCTAGAGCCTTTGAGCCTTATCAGTCACTCTATGAACGGATGATCTTCACGTTCCAGTCGGATGAGACATTCAGTATTAAAGAGTTCGTCACCATTACGGGGAAAGATGATTCAAGCCATGTGGTAGAGAATCTGTATAACGGATATTACAAGCAACAGGGCGACCGATTATCAATGACCATTGCTGATGTTCGCACTGCGACGAAGCACCCTGACCCAGTAATCAACGCCGAATACAGTGAGTATCAAGGCATCACTATCGATTACAACTATCAAGTGGTGGATGATTACCTTTATCTGTTTAATGATAACCGCTCAGAGATCTTCAATTCGATTTGCTACCAAGTGAATTAATCAAGTGATTGAAAAGTAGTTAGATAGAAAACGAAAAAGGCAGCCAAGTGGCTGCCTTTTAGTTAATGCTGAGTTTGTATCAGTAGTCTAAAGAAGCGCGTTGTAGCGCTCAAAGCCAGTTTCAAGGTCTGCAATCAAGTCATCGACGTCTTCAAGGCCAATGTGCAGACGAACCAGTGTCCCTTCAAATTTCGGATTCGCAACGGTACGCAGGCTATCAAAGCTCTTTGGCTCGTTCGCAAGAATCAAGCTTTCAAACCCACCCCATGAGTAACCCATACTGAAGTGTTTCATGCCATCTAACAACGCAGTTGTAGCACGTGGGTAGCTTGTTTTAAGTACAAACGAAAACAGGCCATTACCACCGGTGAAATCACGCTTGAAGAACTCATGGCCTGGGCAACTTTCTAGTGCAGGGTGACGTACATGGTCCACTTCTGGACGACTTTGTAGCCACTGAGCGACTTTTAAGCTGTTCTCGGCGTGCTGACGCAGGCGCACATCCAATGTTCGGATACCACGCAAACCTAGGTAAGCATCATCCGGAGATACGCATTGTCCCATCAGGTAGCTCTGCTCACGCAACTGATCCCAGTGTTTTTCATTGGCGACAGCAGTGCCTAGCATCACATCTGAGTGACCGACAATGTATTTGGTCGCAGCTTGAATTGAGATGTCCACACCGTACTCAAATGGCGAGAAGTTAACACCCGCAGCCCAAGTGTTGTCGAGCATAACGATGATATCGTGTTGATGAGCAATACGAGCCAGAGTTGGAATATCTTGAACTTCCATGGTGATGGAACCCGGAGACTCGGTAAATAGTATCTTAGTATTCGGCTGAATAAGATCTTTAATACCCTCACCGATGGTTGGCTCGTAGTAAGTGGTCTCTACACCCATCTTTTTCATGATGGTGTCACAAAAGTCACGCGTTGGCTCGTAACAAGTATCGACCATTAGAATGTGATCGCCCGTTTCTACGAATGAGAGGATGGCATTAGAAATTGCCGCAGTACCACAAGGATAAAGCGCACAGCCAGCGCCGCCTTCAAGATCGACCATCGCGTCTTGGAAAGCAAAGTGGGTATTAGTGCCTCTACGGCCATAGAATAGAGTTTTGTTGGCACGGTTTACGGTTGCTTTGTGTTTTTCTGCAACCGTATCAAATACAACAGTTGATGCACGTTGAACGGGTGGGTTAACCACACCGTTGGTCCACTTTTTATCGCGGCCCGCTGTGATCAGTTTTGTTGTTTTGCTTTCGGACATACTCTGAATTCCTTATCAATCTATTATCCTTTATTTAAAACATGCCATTGGGTACGAAAGCAAGGGAAGTTAAAGAGTTTTTAGGAATTAACTAGACCCTTTAGTGAAAAAGGGTCTATGGAAGAAATTATCGAGAGGAATCAAAACCTAGAGTAATGGATTGAAGAGGTAAAATAGACGCTCAAAGAAGCGCGATTGAAGGCTTCGTTCTTGCCATTTGTCGAGGCTGACGGGATGAGAAGTCTCAATGTACGACTCTTGAAGGTCGGCAAGTTGACGCGTAAAGCTCACATCATCGACGGCAAGCGTTACTTCGAAGTTAAGCCAGAAACTGCGCATATCGATGTTCACCGTACCAATTAAGCAGAACTCCTCATCAATCACCACGGACTTGGTATGGAGCAAGCCACCGTAGAATTCGTAGATCTTCACGCCCGCTTCAAGCAGTTCGGTATAAAATGCGCGAGATGCCCATTTAACCATGAGTGAGTCGTTGCTGTGTGGGATCACGAGCTCGACATTGACTCCACGTTGCGCCGTCATTTTGAGGGTTTCTAGTAGATCTGCGCTCGGTACAAAGTAAGGCGTTGTTATACGTACTGAGCGATTTGCTTGGTTAATCGCAATGCTCAACACTTGCAGAATAAGATACTCTGGCATACCGGGACCAGACGGCACAACTTGAACCGGATGTCTGACTTCAGATTCATCAACCTTGCATTCAGGTAAGGCAGGCAAAATGCGTTCACCTGTCTCTACCTCCCAATCCCAACCGTGGATAGCAGACAGTACGTTCACTGTTGGACCAGTAACTCGTACCATGACGTCAATCCACTGTCCAACACCTGCACCTTGTTTGAAATGGGCAGGATCGACCATGTTCATTGAGCCGGTGTAGGCCACAGTTTCATCAATCACGATGATTTTACGATGCTGTCTAAGGTCTAGGCGTCGTAGGAACATACGCCAAGGGCTTACTTCAAGCGCTTGCACGACTTGCACGCCAGCATCACGCATCATAGAAAGCCAGTGGCTTTTGAAGAATCGCGGAGAACCTGCGGAATCGAGTAGAACCTTCACATCGACGCCGCGCTTTGCCGCACGGATTAACGCTGAAGCGACGGAATCGGTTAGGCCGCCCGGGTGCCAGATATAGAAGACCATTTTGATACTGGTTTGGGCGTTTTCGATGTCTTCAATGATCGAATGTAAGATCTCGTTGGGAGACGACTGCAAAGAGAGCGTATTGCCACTTAATGCAGGAATACCCATACGGTTGTTACAGAGTTCATCGATTTTGTGGATTGGCGACCCAACTTTGCCAGGCAGGTGCACTTGGCAGTGGTCCAATTGACGGAACCAATCACCGAAAGGGGTAAACATACGCTGGGCACGTTCTGCTCTTTTTCTTCCCAGATTCAACTCACCGAAAAGGAAATAACAGGCAACTCCCACAATTGGGACGATATAGATAACGAGTAGCCATGACAAAGATACGCTCACCGAGCGCCTTTTCAGCACCACTCGAAGCGTTACACCCGCAACCAGCACCCAATAGAGCACAACGGCGGCCAAAGTTAAGAAATGATAGAGCTTTTCCACATCTAATACTCGAAAAAAGAGACACTTAGATAGTAATGCTATTTTGACAATTTGGGAATTTTACAGAACAACTATTTACAAAATAGAGTAAAGGCTGTAAATAGAGTAAAGTTGTTAAGTTTTAGTTAACTTAAGACGAAAACGATTGTTTTGTATGAAAAGTCGGCATTTAACCATAATATTTTACATTGGTAACGAAATATGTACGGTTCGGGCTTCCAATTTTAATCTTAAACTGGTTTACTTGCTATACAACGAGCGTCAATCAAATTTTTTAGGATGTAAACGAAGATTTACACCTTCTTTTTATAAGACGCCACCCAAAGCAAACACAACATTACACAACATACAAATTTTGGAGTTAAAGTGGCTACTAGTAATACAACCACAACACCTCGTGATACCTGGGGTTCGAAATTAGGATTCGTAATGGCTGCAGCAGGTTCTGCTGTTGGTCTAGGTAATATTTGGAAGTTCCCATACACAGCAGGTGAGAGCGGCGGCGGTGCCTTCGTTGCAATCTACCTATTCTTCGTAATTTTCATCGGTTTCAGTGTGATGCTGACTGAATTTGCTATTGGCCGTCATACGCAAAAATCAGCAGTAGGTGCATTTAAATCAACTGACCGTCGTTGGACGTTCGCTGGTGTTATCGGCGTAGTGAGTGGTCTACTTATCATGGGTTTCTACCCTGTAGTAGGCGGCTGGTCTATTGCTTACATCGGTAAGATTGCTGGTGGTCTTCTAGACGCACCTGAAGCAATCGGTGACAGCTTCGGTGGTTTCATCTCTAACCCAGTTCAACCACTAATGTGGATGGGTCTATACCTTCTTCTTAACGTTGTTATCGTTATGAAAGGTATCTCGGGCGGTATCGAGAAAGCGGGTAAGGTTCTAATGCCACTGCTATTCCTGATCCTTATCGTGGTATCGATCAAAGGTCTGACTCTTCCTGGTTCTATGGCTGGTCTTGAGTTCCTATTCAGCCCTGATTTTTCTAAGGTAGACAGCAACGTAATCCTAGCTGCACTTGGTCAAGCATTCTTCTCACTATCTCTAGGTATGGGTTGTATGTTGACTTATGGTTCTTACCTTAAGAAGAAAGAGAACCTAGTTCAAACTACTGCTATGGTTACAGCAATGGATACAGGTGTTGCTATCCTAGCTGGTGTTGCAATGTTCCCAGCAATGTTCGCATTCGGCATGGAACCAGCAGCAGGTCCTGGTCTAGTATTCGTAGTTGTTCCTCAGCTATTTGCTGAAATGGGCGGCGTAATTGGTCTTCTATTTGCACTTATGTTCTTCATCGGTCTAAGTGTTGCGGCTCTAACATCTTCTGTTTCTCTACTTGAGGTTGTGGTTTCTTACCTAATCGATGAGAAAGGCATGAAGCGTGTAACAGCTGTTATCTCTGCAAGTGTTGTAATGGCTGCACTATGTATCTTCGCTTCTCTATCTCTAGGTGGCGTTGGTCCAACACTGTTCGACACAGGTGCATTTGATATCTTCGACCTACTAACAGATAAGATCTTCCTAGCTGTTGGCGGTATGTTGGTATGTATCTTCGCTGGTTGGAGACTAAACCGTGCAGACCTAGAGAAAGAAATCACTAACGACGGTGAAGTATCTTTCCCACTATTCGGTCTATGGTACACACTAGTTAAGTTTGTAATCCCAGTAGCAATCGCAATCGTTGCATTCATGGGTATCTCTTCTGGCTTCGACAGCGGTAAGGGTGCAATCATGCTATTAGGTATCGGTATCATTGCAGGCTCAGCGTTAATTTCTAAGAAATTGTAATCGCGGTCTTCAAAGCCAAAACCAATAGAAAGCGAGAGTCTTAGGACTCTCGTTTTTTTTGCTTTATTTTTAACCTTTTCTTGTTTATAGGGTTTTTCGTACGGTTTTTTCTAAAGTTATTCGTATGTCAGTCGATATATATTCAAGCATAACAATATGCGAAGTGAATATTGACTCCCTTAGGAAGGTGAAATGTGAAACTGTCTGTAAGAAAAAAATTGTATGCAGGCTTTAGCTCTATATTGGCGCTAATGATTGTATTGGTTGCGTTTGTTTGGATCGAGGTTACGGGCTCACATCGAGTGGCTGACGAGATCCGCATGGATGACGTGCCTGAGCTAGTGAACTATCTTGTATTGGTCGATGAGACTGCAGACGTTTACCGAGATGCAATGGGTGCTGTGACGCATGTTAATGGCGCACTTAATGACTACCGTGCAAACAAAGGGCAGTTTTTCGAAGCGGTTAATAAGGTTAAAGCACTAGAGAGCGTGGGTACACCTGACTACCGTCGAATTGAACGCGTTGAGAACCTGATGAAAGAGTTCAATACTGCGTTTGAAAATCAAATTGCACCTAAGGTGAATCAGGAAGTTGCGTTCTTGGATAATATCCGTGATTTGCGTGCGCTCTATGAACAATATTTAGTGTCGATTGAAGCTCTGCTTGATGAAGCTTCGATGGCCGAAGAAGTGCAAACTGACAAAGCGTTGCTTGCTTTGACAGACTCATTTACAGCAATGGAACGTATGATCATAATCCTAACTGCCATTTCCATTGCGGCGGGTGTAGTGATTGCTTACCTATTGTCGAACTCGATTACCAGTCGCCTAACCAAAGTGGAACAGGTGGCACGTAAAGTTGCGAGTGGTGATTTGACAGCAGAAGACATTGTTGACGATTCGGATGACGAATTGGCACACCTTGGCCAATCGATCAACCAGATGCAGAAATCGCTCGTTGGTTTGATTAGTTCTATCTCGTCTGTAACGAATCAAGTGCAATCGGCAAGTGGTGAGCTTTCGTCGATTAGCCAAGACATCGTTTCAGGTGCGTCCGCACAAGCAGACAAAGCGACTTTGATTGCCACCGCGGCAGAAGAGCTCAGTCTAACGATTTCAGAAGTTGCCCAACAGGGTACATCTACCTATGAAGAAGCGCGACGCTCGGAAACTTCAGCAGAAGACGGCCGCTCTGTGATTGTGGAAATGGTGGCGAGTATTCAACAAGTGTCTGCTCAAATGGGCGAGATGTCGGAGCAAATGAACACGCTTGGCTCTCATGGTGAACAGATTGGCAGTGTCATCAAAGTAATTGAAGACATCGCAGAACAGACTAACTTATTGGCATTGAACGCTGCAATCGAGGCGGCGCGTGCAGGTGAATTTGGCCGTGGCTTTGCGGTCGTTGCGGACGAGGTACGAGCGCTTGCTGAACGTACTACCAAAGCAACACAAGAAGTGTCAGGTATCATTCAAGCGATTCAATCAGGTACACAAGAAGCGGTTACATACACTCAAGACAACTGTCGTTTAGTAGATATTGGCGTTGAGCAAAGCTCTGGCGCGGTTCAAGCACTGGAAGCGATTGTGAACGGAGCAGCCAATGTACAAAGTATGGTTAACTCAATTGCGACAGCGGCGGAAGAGCAGACTGCAGTGACCAAAGAGATTGCAGCGGATATTACAGCGATCAGCGATATCTCAGAGTCTTCTCTGCAGCTTGCGACACGCAGCTCTGAGAGTACGATGAGCCTAAACGCTAAGGTTAAAGAGCTGGAAACCTTACTTGGTCAGTTTAAACTTGCTTAAACCATGGTAAAGATGCGGTAAGGCATTATTGAGCCCACGACTGTTGAACATTCAGTCGTGGGCTTTTTCATTACTGGTATCTAGTGTGGGACAAGGTATACTTCTAGCTCGATTACGGAGTAAGCCTTTTCATGTTCGACATTCTTGTAAACCACTCAGATTTTTTACTTATCAATAAACATCCAGGCGTCAGCGTCCATAAAGATGATGGTGATACCATGCTTCTTCAAGAGGTCGCGACATCACTAGACATTGAAAAGCTTTATCTGGTGCACCGCTTAGACAAAATGACCTCTGGAATACTGTTGTTAGCAAAAAACGCGGCTGCGGCGAGTGAGTTGTCTCAGTTGTTTGCTAACCGAGAGGTTGAAAAGTACTACCTTGCGATCGGTTCAAAGAAGCCTAAAAAGAAGCAAGGCCTGATTGTGGGTGATATGGAGCGTTCTCGACGTTCAAGCTGGAAGCTGATTAACAGTAAAGAAAACCCAGCGGTGACTCAGTTTTTATCGGCAGCGGCTGAGCCGGGTGAAAGGCTCCTGCTTTGTAAGCCATACACAGGGCGAACTCATCAAATTCGTGTAGCGATGAAGTCGATAGGTTCGGCGATCGTTGGCGACCCAATTTATAATTCTTCAAGTCAATCTGATCGCGGCTACTTGCATGCGTTTGCGATCCGATTTACCTATCAATCGCAAGCATATCAATACGTGTGTGACCCGAGATCACACCAGTCTCTTGGTCAAAAATGGTCGCAAGAGACGGTATCGACAGGTTTGGATACTTGGCTTGAACCTTGGTCACTGGCGTGGCCAAAGCTAAACATTAAGTGAGAGATATAATGGAAGCATCTGCTTTACCGGTATTTTTTGAACATATCGAACAACAGCTAAACGAAGTACCTAACGAGCTACGTCGTATTTTTCATGGCCGTGGTAAATTTTGGCCAGGCCTAGAGCAATTAACGTGTGATTGGGTTGATGGTCAGCTGTTAGTGAACATTTTCAAACAGGTTGATGAAGAGTTTTTATCAAGCTTGAAAGATGGGCTTCTTAAATTGACGGAGCAGCCAATTTGGCAACAGAAGCAGGGCATGAGTGTTGTGCTTCAACATCGCTATGCTGAAGGCAGCCCATCAGAAGTGATTTGGGGAGAGCTAGACTCATCGCCAGTGGTTGTTGAGCACGGTCTTAAGTATCAGTTGAATATCGGTCGCAACCAGAACTTCGGTCTGTTCTTGGACATGCGTAACGGCCGTCAGTGGGTTCAAGAGAACTCTAAAGGTAAGAACGTATTAAACCTGTTTGCTTACACCTGTGGCTTCTCTGTAGCCGCTCTAGCGGGTGGTGCGCGTCAATGCCTTAACGTAGATATGTCACGCGGTTCGTTGAGCAAAGGTCGTGACAACCATCGCCTCAATGAACATGACATGCGCTCAGTGAACTTCCTTGGATACGATATCTTCAAATGCTGGGGAAAAATCAAGAAAGGTGGCCCGTACGAATTAGTGATTATTGATCCACCATCTTTCCAAAAGGGCAGCTTTGCACTGACAAAAGACTATAAGAGAATTCTGCGTCGTCTGCCTGAGCTTCTTAAAGAGGGTGGAGAAGTGATTGCTTGTGTGAACTCTCCAATGGTTTCACCAAACTTCTTGATTGATACTATGGCGGAAGAAGCGCCAAATGTTAAATATCTAGAACGTTTACCGAACCCACCTGAGTTTGTGGATGTTGATGCTGATTCAAGCCTGAAAGTACTCCGTTTCAAGTTAGAATCTGCAGAATAATCATTAGGCATGATCAATTGAAAGCGCCGCATTACTTCATAGTAACGCGGCGCTTTTTTATGAATTCGATATTAGTCGAATCGAAGTGCCTTAGGCTTTGACGTTGTTAAGAGTTTGAAAGCCGAAGTAGATTCGCATAAATGTGGTGAGCCAACACGCCGCGCCAAACGCATAAGCAATGACGGCAAAGTGTTGTGGCCAAATACAAAACGCAATGAAACAAGCGATGGTTTCTGTTCCCTCAGTCAATCCAGACATGTAGTACAAAGATTTATGCTTATAGACAGGGTTCTCGATCCCTTGCTTACCCGCCATAACCGCGAAGGCTAAGAAACTGCTGCCTGTGCCGATGAAAGAGAAAATCAGAAAGGCGCCTGCGACGGCATTGGCGTCTGGGTTAGCAATCACAAAGCCAAACGGTATTAAGGAGTAGAACAAGAAATCGAGGCTGATGTCGAGAAACCCACCAGCATCGGTAATACCCTGGATACGAGCAAGTGCGCCATCAAGCCCATCGCAGATACGATTTAATACCACAAATAGCAGTGCCAAATCATACTGTTGAAAAGCAAGCGACGGGAAGGCTAAACAGCCAATCAAAAAGCCGAAAAACGTAGTTTGATTCGCAGTGACGCCAGCGCTGTTTAGAACTTTAGCGGATTGAGTTAACGGCCAGCGAATGACCTTGATGGAATATTTATCTAGCATTCTCGGTGCTCCATGGCCAATTCAGTACTCGCGCTGCCGGTGGAATATCCGCTTCATCATGGGTCACCATTAATGTCGGAATGTTCGCTTTGCTGAGTTGCTCAAATACCCAATCACGAAATTGAACACGTAGCTCAGGATCGAGTTTACTGAAGGGTTCGTCCAACAATGCAACTTTCGGTTTGGCGAGCAACATTCTCGTCAGACTTACTCGGGCTCGCTGGCCCCCAGAAATTTGGTCTGGGAAAGAGTCGGCAAGTCGTGTCAGTTCGATGTCTTTTAGCGCATCTAGCGCTCTCTGTTGGCGCTCTTTTCCTTTGATACTGTTTGGTAGTGCAAAGGCCAGATTTTCCCAAACCTTTAGGTGAGGGAAGAGCAGATCGTCTTGAAACAGGATTCCCACCTCACGTTGGTGCGGAGCGATTTGATCAATTCGCATGTCGTTGACGTGGACTTGTCCTGTGTATTCAAACTCGTTGCTAAGGTGACCTGCGATCACGTCGAGCAGAGTCGACTTGCCACAGCCACTTGGCCCCATTAATGCCAGCACTTCGCCGGATTCTAAATGAAGACTGAGCGATGAGAATAACTCGCTTCCATCGAGCTTATGGATGGCGAGGTCGTTGAGAGATAGACTCATTAGGCAATAAACCTTTGAATGAAAGACGGCGATACTTCACCTGTAAGTGGCTGATAAGAATCGCAAAAGAGAAAAAGAACAGAGGCAACAAGGCTTGCCAAATGGCGTAAATCGCAGTGACCCGACGATCAAATCCGCTGGTTAGTGCAACCGCTTCTGTGGTGATGGTACTGATTCTACCTGCACCTAACATCAAGGTTGGTAAATACTGAGCAAGGCTAACACTAATGCCGACAGCCCATGCAAAAACCATTGCTGGTAACAGAATCGGTAATTTAACCGTGAGCCAGCTTTGAAGTGGTGATTTTCCAAGGCTGAGCGCCGCTTTGATCAAGCCAGGTTCGAAACTGCGCCAAGGGCCGTCCAATGACAGGTAGACGAAGGGAAAAGCAAAAAACACATGCGACCAAATTACCCAAAACTCATAAGCGGTGCTATTGAGGTAGAGAGTGGTAACCTGCAATCCAAACAGTACAGATAGTTGAGGGATAAGCATTGGAATCGCGATAATATATCCCGGAACCTGCCAGCGATGCTTAATACGATATTCATGAGCAATGAGGGCAAGTACTAAGGCGATAGTCGCAGAAATAATTGCAATCCAGAGGCTGGTGCTAATGGTTCCAGTGATCGCATCCCACTCGTATTCCCAAAAGCGGGTACTGTAGCGGCTTGGCAGAAGGTCAGGAAAGCGCCAACGTTGAGCGACACTCCATAGCAACATCAATGGAAACATGACGGCTGTTAGCACTGCCAAGAAAGAGAACAGGCTACGTCCAGGTAGAGCGACACCACGACGACCTGATACCTGCCAGCTTCGGAAATACTTAAGAACGGCCCATTCAACTAATCGAGCAAACGCAATAAGTAGGCTTGCTAAACCAAAGAGAACAATCGCCCCAGCCGCCGCTCTTGGTAGCAAGTTGAGGTCTGGGTCGTTAAACCATTGCCACACTAATACCGCAAAAGTTGGTGGGTTTGTTGGACCGATAATGAGCGCGATATCAACCACTGACAAGCTGTAAGCAAGCACTGCCAGCATAGGGAAGCGCAATTTGTTGAACCATTGTGGGAAAACACATTTCCACCAAATCTGTGAACGACTGTAGCCTAGCGAAGCACTCACTTTGGTGATTTTAGGAACATCTAATTGTTGCAGAATAGAGATACTCATTAACAATAAGAATGGAATCTCCTTCAATGCCAACATCACGATCAATCCAAGTGCATACGGGTCTTTCACCAGTAACGCCAGCTCAGTATTCGTTGATGGTTCCCCTAAGAAACCTTGCAGGGCACGCATGCCAAGACCGCTTGGGCTAAACAGAAAGGCGAATCCGATGGCAAAGGCGACATGAGGAATCGCTAACATAGGTGACAACGTGAGTTCTATTTTACGCCAGAACGGTTTGTCCCACGTTGCTTGGAGAATACAGAAGGTCAGAAAGCAGGCAAGGTAGCTACTGATCACTGCTGAACTCAGAGTGAGCCCGATAGAGTGGTAAACGCCTTCCCACGCAAAAACTTGCTGGAAACCTACGATTGAAAACTGTTCTAAACCCAATGGAGGGATATAACTGAGAGATGAAGCAATAACCCCAACTACCCCAGGGATAGTTGGGATGATGCACACCGCTATAACAACAAAATATAGAGCGTGAAGAATCAAACTTAGTTACCGTAGCGTTTTAACCACTCAGACTCGAGTGCGGTTTGCCAGCTTGGGTGTGGCTCATCTACCGACTTGAACTGCTGAGTATTACGCGCGCTTCCTGTTAGGTATTTGCTGCTTAACACAGATGGGTCGCCCCAGATGTTAAGGTCGCCTTTACGCGATTGTGCTTCTGGGCTCAGTAGGTAGTTAATAGCTACTTGTGCGCCTGCAGAGGCATTGGCATTCCAAGGAATAGCTAAGAAGTGGATGTTCGATAGAGCGCCACTTTCGAAAGCAAATGCCTTGGTGCTCTCTGCTAGTGTACCGTTGGCTTGCGCTGAGAAAACTGCATTCGGGTTGAAGGTGATCGCTAAGTCGATCTGACCATCATCAAGAAGCTGGATGCTTTCAGAAGTACCCGCAGGGAACTGTTTTCCACCTCGCCACGCGACTTTATGGAATTCATCAAGGTACGCCCACAGTGGCTGAGTGATAGCCTGGAAGGTTTTCTCATCAACAGGTTTAGACAGTGCTGGGTCGTTTTTAGTCAGTTCAATAAGAAGCGACTTCACGAAGCTGGTGCCATGAAACTCTGGTGGACGAGGGTAGCTTAAGCGGTTTGGATACGCTTGCGCGTAGCTCAACATTTCAGAGAAAGAGTGCGGTGGGTTGTTGAGTGTTTCTTGGTCGTGAATAAAGACCAGTTGTCCAACACCCCAAGGTGCTTCTAAACCCTCAGTAGGTTCTGAGAAATCAACATCGATTGGTAGAGATTTATCGACATATTGCCAATTCGGCAGCGTTTCAGTGAATGGGCCAAATAGTAGAGCGTTGTCTTTCATTGAACGGAAGTTTTCACCGTTGATCCAGACCATATCGACGCTACCACCGCTGTTTTTACCCGCGGCTTTTTCTGCGATTAGGCGGGTGGTCGTCTCTGCGATGTCGGTTACCTTAACGTGCTTAAGTGTCACACCATGGTTTTGTTGCAGTTGTTTGCCTGCCCATTGGATATAGCGATTGATCTCTTGGCTACCACCCCAAGCGTGAAAATAGACAGTTTGTCCTTCGGCTTCACGTTCAATTTGGCTCCACTCTTGCGAGTTCGTGCTGTCTGCATAAAGTGTTGCGCTGTAGGCTGTTGTGGCCAGTAATCCAATCGTACTAACTAATTTGTTCATAAACTTTTCCATATCTTAGTGAACGGGCGAGGGCAGTGCATTTGTTACTTCCTTAAGGTTATTCTATCTGTTTCTGAAATAATTTCTAATTCAATAGTAAATTCAAAGGATTACTCATCGAATTATGTGACCTTATCTATGACCGTGTTTTTGGCTAAATAATTACAGAATAAATCGTGAATTTTTCAAATGATTTAGAAATACCCCTCAGATACGAAAAAAGGAGCCAAATGGCTCCTTTAGAAAACTTGTTCATCACATTGTTAGGATTAGTTTTTCCAATCACTTAGTGTGTAAGTCAGAGTGTGTACGTCGTTCTTAAGTACTAACGTATCTTTAGTTAGAGTTACGTCGCTCCATTCAGCAAGTGTTGCAGATACAGACTGCTCAATGTCCATTGCTGCACCGTGACACATCTTCATTGTCATGCCCATCTGTTTGATGCGGAATTGACCGTCTTTCAGTTCACCCTGACCAAAGAAATTATTACAGCCAGCAATACCGTTAGCTGTTAGTTTCTCACCGATCTCTAGACGAGGTGCTGCTTGATGTTCGCTTTTCTCAATGTCTTTGCCGTCGATTTGTGCCAGTTCCCAATTATGGTGCTGTAGATCGGTAGCTGTTACTTGCATTGCGTCATCACCCGTTGTTGTACATGCAGCAAGCATGATAGGCAAAGCGGTTACTGCTAGTAATTTTTTTGAACTAAACTTCATATAATATGGCTCCAAAGGAATAAACGAAGTTACCAAAGATGTGTAACTTGATTGGTGAAAAGTATAGTTAACAAAACGCTATATGTGTCAGTATACGGTCATAGTTTAGTATGTTTTCGTTGGGTTCGATGATTTAATAATCATAGTATCAGGCACATAGAGTACTCAGGAGGAGTCGTGGAGCAGTTAGAGTTTTTTCAAGTTCCAAGCCCCTGTGTGGGAGTATGTTCAACGGATGAAAAAGGCTATTGCAATGGCTGTATGCGAAAACGGGAAGAGCGGTTTAATTGGATGTCGATGACACCCGCTCAGCAGTTACACGTGATCAAACTATGTCGACAGAGATATAGAAGAAAACGCCTTGCACAGTTGAACAATGGATCTAAACCAGAACAATTACCAGAAGACTCTGTGAGCCCGCAACAAGATCTTTTCGGATAATTGCGAGTCATACAGTCTGTTTTTAACAAACTCTTTACATCGGCCGGCAGGTGTAATATTAAAGAGACTACGATGCCAGAAGGGATGATGTTGGTATGAGTAAGAAAGAGAGCAAAATTAAGAGCAAGCCAATAAAATCGCTCGACAAGGAACGCCTAGAAGATAAAGATGACCCAGAAAGAGTCGCGCGTGATTGGCACAGTATGACCGAAGAAGAGCAAATGGAAGTGTTATCTCATCTATCGGATATGCCCTTCCAGTAGTCCTTAAATGAAAGCCAAAGGCAAAGGTTATGATTAAGTACTAAAAAGCCACCCAGCGGTGGCTTTTATGCATTTAGGCTCGAGATTATCGCTTTTCGGGTTAAATCTACTTAGATCCCCAGTGATCGCTTACCCATCCACCAATATGCTCATCAAAGTGATTACCACTGAATCGGTGATTACGTTCAACAGAACTATCACTCTCATCTTTATTGTCTAATAGCGTTTGAATGTAGTTAGCCATCGGGTCATTAGAACGTTGACGATCGCGTCGGGTTGCTACTTCTTTAATCAGTTGTAATCGGTATGCAGAGCTAGCACGTTTCATTTCAATGACCTCCTGGTTATAGACACTAATAGAAAAATCTAGTTGGTGGTTTTGTGACCGTCAACGCGATTTTTAAGTATTTTTTTTGACCAACGAGGAATCAATCAGTTGAGTGCTTTATTCATAAAAATGTAATTTAAAACAGATCTTCGTTAAGCGTCAAAATAAGATGTTTTATATGAGTGGAGGTGACTATTTCTAGAGATTCAGATGTAAAAAAGCCCAGTTCGAAACCAGGCTTTGGGTGAAAGTTCTATTTTTGTTAAAAGTGCGATTTACCGAATCTGGCAGTAACGACTGAACTGTTTAACGTGAGCTCTTACTTTTAAATTGCTTAATACTCTTTTTTTTGGCAGTGCGACGGTTGGCTTGTTTGTCTTTCGGTGGGCGTTTACGTTGTGTCCCTTCAGCTGCAGGCCTGTCTGTTACTGGGAAGCCTTCTAATGATTGAACTGGTAAGGTTCGCTCAGTCAACTGACGAATTGCATTCAAAGCATCCGTTTCGCTGTGGCTTACTAACGAAATAGCATGGCCATTGGATCCAGCACGAGCGGTACGGCCAACACGATGGACATAACTTGCTGAATGCATCGGTAGCTCAAAGTTGATGACTAGAGGTAGAGCGTCAATATGAATACCACGCGCCATTACATCGGTCGCAACAAGCGTTTCAATTTTCCCGTGTTTGAAATCGTCAAGGATCTGGCTACGCTCTTCTTGAGTCCTGTTGCCGTGTAGCGCTTCAACGTTGAGTTTGGCTTTTTTGAGCTTCTTCGTTAGAGCATCGGCGTTGTCCTTGGCTCCAATGAAAACCAAAGCCTGGGTGTTTGTGTGCTGTTGCAATAGGCTGATAAGCGCTTGTGGCTTACTGCCTTTGTTGACTAAGTACAGTGTCTCTTGGATGTTCTCAGCGACACTGTTTTTTTGGTGCACGCTCACTTTCAATGGCTTGAACAGCAGGGCATCAGCTTGTTGCTCAAGCTCTGTCGGTAGTGTTGCCGAGAAAAGTAGAGTCTGATGCTTTGCTGGCAAAGATTTCTTGATCGTTTGAACGTCAGGCCAAAATCCCATGTCTAATAGGCGGTCCGCTTCATCCAACACAAATGTTTGGCACTGTGACAGTGATAGTGAACCCTGTTCAATCAGAGACACTAAACGGCCAGGCGTCGCCACGATCATTTGTGGTCTGCTATTTAGAGCATCCTTCACACTCTCTTCACTCATGCCACCAATTAAAGTTGCAATACGAATGGAGACTGCTCGCGCAAATGGCTCTAAGGAAGAAGTAACTTGGTTGGCGAGTTCACGCGTTGGCACCACAATGAGGCTTTGAACTGTTTCGACGTTACTGTCTAGGTTGTGTAGCCCACCCAAGCCAAATGCAAGCGTTTTGCCGCTGCCAGTCTGAGCCAACGCCAGTAAATCTCTTTTCTGGATGATCACAGGGATCGTTTTTGTCTGAATTTCTGTTGGCTGTTGAAGCGTTTTAGGCAGAGCATCAATAAGCTCAGAGCACAGGTTTAATGATTTAAACGTCATAGTGGGAACCAATTAAAAGTGGATGGGGAGTCTAACAGTGGACATTGTCTGAGTGAATCATTTTAGCGAATCAAAGCAACTTGGGTTTGCCTTTGCGTGCAAATAGATGTTGATGAACGGAATGCGAACTCTGTCTCAACACTTGTCGATGTTTTAACTAAAGGTCTGACGAGCGCTGCCGATAATTAATTCTAATGATGATTTGTGCTATGTTCATTTATTAAGTGGATATTGATTTAAGTGCTTGATTGGCACCACGTGTAGGGAGACAGATAAATGAGTGACGGGTCTTTTACCCAAAAGCGCCAGTACTATCGCTTGAAGTACCCAAAAGGTGCGAGGCCGATAATGCGTATCAAAGATGAGCTCTTTCAAGTGAGTGAGGTATCTGAGAAAGGCGTGCGTGTTATGACACGAAATGTCAGTCACTTTTATCGTGGGCTTTCCATGGCGGGTACACTCGATCTGCATGATGAAAAGCGCGTTGATGTATCGGGTGCGGTTTTACGCTTTGATGGCAATGAAGTGATCATTCAGTTGTCTCGTGGCCCGAGCTTTAAAGACATGGTCTCGGAGCAGAGACACATCCGCCAACGCTATCCCGCATTTTTCGCAAGTTTAAGAGCGGCATAGTTGAGAACATTAAAAAGCCCGAGAGTGAAATAACTCTCGGGCTTTTTGTCTTTATAACTGCAATAACTTTATAGAGTTATCCGCAAATAGACTAAACGGATTACAGTTTTGGTACTGTTGCCCATACTGCAGCAAGCATATCGTGACCAAATGCCACACTGCGGTCTGGTGACCAGCCGTAAAGCTCGTCTGCGTGGCTAATATGATCTTTAAATGGCATTTCAACCGTGTAAGAAAGACACTTGAATTGCTCACCAACCCAATTTGAGCCCACAGTTAGGTTTGCTTTACCCGGTTCATCTTTATCGTAACCAACTTCGTCTTGGAATTCTGGTGTAATAGTGAACAGTGCTTGTTTGAAGTGTTCTTCAAGACCTTTTAGACGCTCATCGTAAGATGGGATGCCTTCACTACCCGCGACAAAATTGTAAGGGATGGCTTCGTCGCCGTGAATATCCAAGAACATATCTACGCCAGTCTCTAACATGCGTTCACGAACGAGGTAAACCTCTGGGCTGCGCTCCATGGATGGTGTTTGCCATTCGCGGTTTAGGTTTACACCCAAGCCATTGGTGCGTAAGTGACCACGGATACTGCCGTCTGGATTCATGTTTGGCACTGCGCGAATCACAACCTTGTCGAGTAGGGCACGGCCAACCGTGTCTGTTTCATCAAGCAGGCGCTGCAAGAAGCCCTCAATGAACCATTCAGCCATCGTCTCACCAGGGTGTTGACGACCAATGATCCAGATATTCTTCTTCTCTGGGCTTGGTTCGCCAATAGTCAGTAGGCTAATGTCGTTGTTGTCATTAGTCACACCTAGCGTTTCAAGCTTACAAGCAGGATGCGTTTGAGCACTGTGCAGCAAATCTTGGTGGCGATCATAAGAGTAAGGTGCAAAGTAGGCAAAGAACATGGATTCATGCTCTGGGATGATGTCGAATTTAACTGTATCGCCATCAAACGTTGCTGGAATACGGAACCATTCTTCGCGATCGTAAGAAGCAACAACGTCGTAGTCTTTCCAACCCTCAGGGTAGGCTGACTTTGCTAAGCCTTGGATTTCAAAATGGTGAGAAACTTGTGCTTCACTCTCTAAACGGAAGTGAAACCACTGTGCAATGTCAGTGTGCTTATCTGCTGGGATAGTCAGTTGGATGTTTTGTGGAGCATCTGCGTTAACGACATTGATATTGCCGCTTTCGAAATTACTGAAAATTTTCATTGTAGTTATTATCTCGTGGTTGAGTTGCACTAAGATTAGCACACTTCATTTCAAGCAAACTACTCAGAAAGGCTCAGCGGCGCTGGCAAGATGTACAACCGCGACAAGCGGCACGTGTATGTTTGTCTAGTTTACTGCGTTGAACCTTACAATACGCATTTTTGAGTGCTCTTCGTCCTGAAAACCAATCATCCGGCTTGGTCAAAATTAGATAGCCGTTAAAGCGTTTCACTAACTCTATTCGGTTCTCTGCAATGAATCGACTGTCAAATCCGATCTCAAAATACTCCAGCGCTTGCTCAATACGGTCAAAACTAGCAATTTTCTGCAAAAGTTCAGGGTGGCTCATGGTCTTCTCATACTATTTCACTGACCGTGAACTCTAGCTCATTTAACGGCTTTTTAACTTGATATCACTACGTGAGTAAGTCGCTTTTTTATGAGGTATGAATCTAATGTCATTTTGAAATTTTATAGGATGTGAGGGCTTCTATTGATAAATATGTTGGGTGCGAATTCATGAAGGTGGAAATGTTGAACTTAGCTCTCACTGTACGCCATATTTATTATCAATAATGATAATTTATGACGCAAATCAATAAGAGTTACCCCTAAAGTATTAGTCTGATCGCAATTGCAACCAATTGTTAAAGATGATTACTAAATATGTCTATTAAAAAACGTTATATCGCTGTTATCGCGGCGATAGGCATAGGAATTGGGTGGTTGACGTTAGGTGGCACGGCTGCGGTCATGCACTACACATCGAGCACAGAATTCTGCGTTTCTTGTCACACCATGCAGATCCCATACGAAGAGTATGAAGGTTCAATTCACTTCAGTAACGCCAAAGGTATCCGCGCTGAATGTTCAGATTGCCACATTCCGTCGGACCCAATTGACTACGTAATCACAAAAATTCGAGCGTCTAAGGACATTTATCACGAATTTGTCACTGGAAAGATCGACACCGAAGAAAAGTACGAAGAGCACCGTATGGCGATGGCCGAAACGGTATGGGCGCAACTGCGTAAAAGTGATTCAGCAACGTGCCGCTCTTGTCACACCTTTGATGCGATGGATAGCTATGAGCAGTCGGAAGATGCAGCAAAAATGCACGCATACGCTCAAGAAAACAATCAAACCTGTATCGACTGTCATAAAGGTGTTGCTCACTTCGCACCGGAACCAGAAATGGATAGCGAAGCGTTCGATAACCTAATGGCGTTCACTGAGAAAACCGACCCTTCAGCGAAGGTGGTTTACCCAGTAGAAACCATTGAGATGGGTGACCTAGGTACTATCAATCCAACTGCAAAATTGGACGTTGTATCAGTAGAAGGCAATGAGCGAACAGTTGAGCTTCACGCTTACCAAATGAAAGGTGCAGAGCAAGTACTTTACTACGGCGAAGGTCAACGCGCTATCGTCGCAATGCTAACCGAAGCGGGACAAAATGCGGTTGATGCAGGTGAGTTTCATGCTGATGAGTACGGCAATGAGTGGCGTACCGCTGTGATCACCGCGCAGATTGATGCAGATGTATTGGATTCACTTGAACCTATCTGGGATTACGCAGAAGAGCTCGACAACGTCTACTGCTCAACTTGTCACGCGAAGATTCCAGCGGGTCACTTTACTGTCAATGCTTGGGGACCTGTAGCGAAAGGCATGGGCGATCGTACCGATATTTCATCTGAAGACTTAGAACTTCTTACTAAATTCTTCCAGAACCACGCAAAAGATGTGGCTGGCCACTAAATAAGAAACGAAAGGATAACAACAATGACTGATATTACTCGTCGCGGATTCCTTAAAGGAACAGGTATGGCAGCCGGAGCTCTCGCTTTTACGTCGCTAGCACCGATGACAGCGGCAGCGGCTAATAAGCGTGGTAAAGGGGTTCTTACTGCTGGTCGCATGGGGCCGATGATCTGTGAAGTGAAAGATGGCAAGCTGGTTTCAACGACCAACGCGCTCGCTCAAACGGTGCCAAACAGCCTACAAACCACGGGCCCAGATCAAGTACATACTAAGGCCCGAATCAAGTACCCAATGGTTCGTAAAGGATTCTTAGAAAACCCTTCAGCCCCAACAGGCAAGCGTGGTGATGATGAATTCGTACGTGTTTCTTGGGATGAGGCTTACAAGCTCATTCATGAGCAACACATGCGTATTCGTAAAGAGAGCGGTGCAGAATCTGTATTTGCTGGTTCTTACGGCTGGCGTTCAAGTGGTGTCCTACACAAAGCGCAAACACTGCTTCAACGTTATATGAGCATGGCAGGTGGTTATTCAGGTCACTTAGGTGACTACTCAACGGGTGCCGCACAAGTGATCATGCCACACGTTATGGGTTCTATTGAAGTATACGAACAACAAACGACACACCCAGTTGTTCTAGAGAGCTCTGATGTTGTGGTTCTTTGGGGTATGAACCCATTGAACACACTGAAGATTGCATGGAGTTCAACGGACTGTTCTGGCCTTGAATTCTTTAACCAACTGAAGAAATCTGGCAAGACGATCATTGCTATCGACCCAATGAAATCAGAGACGATTGAATTCTTTGGTGATGCGGTACAGTGGATTGCACCACGCCCAATGACTGACGTGGCGATGATGCTGGGTATTGCACACTCACTGGTTAAGAAAGGCAAACACGACGTTGAGTTCTTGAATACTTACACCACTGGCTATGATAAGTTCGAAGCCTATCTAATGGGTAAAGAGGACGGTGTAGAGAAGACACCACAATGGGCAGAAGAGATCACGGGTGTTCCAGCGAAACAGATGGAAGTACTCGCCGACATCTTCAGCCAAAACCGCACCATGCTAATGGCGGGTTGGGGTATCCAGCGTCAACAATTCGGTGAGCAACGCCACTGGATGATCGTAACGCTTGCAGCAATGCTGGGTCAGATTGGTCTGCCAGGTGGTGGTTTCGGTCTTTCTTACCACTACTCTAACGGCGGTAACCCAACGCGCGACGCTGGTGTACTTCCCGCAATCTCTGCATCTATTGGTGGTGGCTCTTCAGCGGGCAACGACTGGGCGGTATCGGGGGCGGTGAATGCGTTCCCTGTTGCACGTATTGTGGAAGCGTTGGAAAACCCTGGTGCTAAATTTATGCACAATGGTCACGAGCTAACATTCCCAGACATCAAGATGATTTGGTGGGCAGGCGGCGGTAACTTTACCCACCACCAAGACACCAACCGTTTGATTGATGCATGGCAAAAACCTGAGCTGGTGGTTATCTCCGAGATTTACTGGACGGCTGCGGCGAAGCACGGTGATATTGTTCTACCGATCACGACTTCGTTCGAGCGTAACGACATGACCATGACGGGTGACTATTCTAACCAGCACCTAGTGCCGATGAAGAAAGTTGTTGAGCCTCAAGGTGAAGCGCGTAATGACTTTGATGTATTTGCTGATATGGCCGAAATGATCAAAGCGGGTGGTCGTGATGTGTTTACCGAGGGTAAAGACGAGATGGCTTGGCTCAAAGGCTTCTACGACGACGCTCAGAAAGCGGGTAAGAAAGCGCGTGTTCGTATGCCTAAATTCGGTAAGTTCTGGGACGATAACCAACTGATTGAAATGAAGTTCAACAAGAAAGCAGCTCAGTTCGTACGTCACGCTGATTTCCGTAAAGATCCTGTGATGAATCCACTGGGTACACCTTCAGGTAAGATCGAGATCTATTCGAAAACGATTGAGGGCTACAAACTAGAAGATTGTCCGGCGCACCCAACATGGATGGAACCGACAGAGTTTTTTGGTAAAGCTAAGGGTGACGAGTTGCAGCTAATGACAGCGCACGCGGCACATCGTCTACACAGTCAGTTCAACTACGCGAAGATCCGTGACGAGTACGCAATTGCTAACCGTGAGCCAATCTCAATTAATACCGAAGATGCAAAAGCGCGTGGTATCAAAACGGGTGATCTAGTTCGAGCATTTAACGACCGCGGCCAAGTTCTTGTTGGTGCCCTCGTGACTGATGGTATTAAGCAAGGTGCTGTTTGTATCCACGAAGGTGGCTGGCCAGACTTAGATAAAGCGACTGGTTTGTGTAAGAACGGCGGTGCAAACGTACTAACGCTTGATATTCCAACTTCGCGTCTAGCAAACGGCTGTGCAGCGAACTCTGCACTCGTGAAGATTGAGAAGTACACAGGTCCGGCTCTTGAACTTACAGCATTTGTTCCACCTAAGAACGGTTAGTTGAAATAACTCAATCTGTTGAATCCAAGCCAGCTTAATGCTGGCTTTTTTATTTTAAAAACAGCAGGTTAAGTATGTATTAAATCGTAACAATGTGACGAGTTTATAAATTACAAATGAGAGATTGTCGCATTGTGTTAGGCATGTCGCGATTTTTATAAAATGAAAATTATTCATAAGTTTGTATGTATATCATTTTGTCGAATTATAAATAATTGTTATTTGGCAAAAGGTAAACAAATGAAAACTAAGCTAATTTTTAGTGCAGTAGCACTGTCAGTATTATCAGGTTGTGCGACGGTTCCGACCGCAGATAAGGCTGAGTCAACTAAATTGAAGCAATTTGCTGAGCCTGCAGAGGGTATGGCGGGTGTATATGTATATCGTGATAACTCGACAGTCGGCGCTGCGTTGAAAAAAGATGTCTACATTAATGGCGATTGCGTTGGTGAGACTGCACCTGGTGTTTTCTTTTACCAGCAAGTTTCAGGCAACCAAGAACATACGATCAGTACTGAATCCGAGTTCTCAGCCAACGACCTAACTTTGTATACAGAAGAAGGTCGTAACTATTTCGTTCAGCAATACATCAAAATGGGTGTGTTCGTTGGCGGTGCAGCTTTAGAGCAAGTAGAAGAGCAAACTGGTAAAGTTGAAGTTACTAAGACCGATCTTGCTATCCAAGGTACGTGTACTTCTATGTAACCGACATTTGATGTGATGGTATTTCTATTTAATTACAGTTGCTTTGGGACGGATTGAGTCATCATGGCTCAATTCGTCGTATATATCTTGCTCCTCTAACCCTTATCGATCTTTCTCAACTATCTCTGCTCCCCAGGCGTAACTTTTAACAGCATAGTCAACTCATTATACGTGCTGTTGATCACTTGTTTCATATCATCTTGATTTATAAATTCACATTAATTTTTCTCCTGTTACAATTCGTGATGTGAATATTAATGATAATAATTTGTATTTACTTGTTGTTTGTGTGGATTTAGTTAAGGAGAGAATGATGAAGTGGCAGTTTAAGCTCACCCCACTTTCAATTGCAGTGACTGCATTACTTGGTGGAGGAGCTGTTCATGCAGAAGAGGATGAAACGGTTGTCGTGATAGGTCAGCAGGTCGATGACAATGCGGTAGGACCGGACTTCAGTTATGTTGGCGAGAAAAGTCAAACCGCAACTAAAACGCCGCTTGCCCTGCATGAAACCCCTAGAGCAGTTTCTGTGGTGACACGTGAGCAGATGGATGACCGTGCCTCTATCAGTATCTCTGATGCACTTCAGTATACACCGGGTATTCAGACTAACTATTACGGTGAAGATAATAAACAAGACTGGTTTGTCGTACGTGGCTTCCAACAAGCAGGGACAGGCTTGTATCAAGATGGTACGCGACTGTATTCCGCGGGCTTTTACAGTTGGCAAATTGACCCATTTGGTTTGGAGCGTGTAGAAGTACTCCGAGGCCCTGCGTCTGTGCTGTATGGGCAAAACCCACCAGGTGGTCTGATTAATGTCGTTAGCAAGCGCCCACAATTTGATGGTGGTTCAGGTCAAGTAGGCATAGACGTTGGTTCATTTGACCGCACCCAAGTGACACTCGATGTGAACACCGAGGTGAATGATGATGTGGCTTTCCGCATAGTGGCGCTTGGTCGAAAGAATGGCACCAAGGTCGATGACGTTGAGGCGGAACGCTTTATGGTTGCGCCATCGCTGACGTGGAAGATGAGCGATAAAACCGACATCACGTTCTTAGCAAGTTACCAAGAAGATGATTCCGACCCCTACTTGCAGTTCTTACCGATGGAAGGCACGCTAACAGATAACCCAAATGGTAAAATCTCAGATAGTACCGCGGTAGGTAATCCAGATTGGGAAACCTTTGAGCGTCAACAACTCTCGTTAGGGTATGAATTTAATCATGAGTTTAATTCAGCACTGAGCTTCGGCCAGTCGGTACGTTATAGCCGTATGGATATCAACTTAAAGCAGATTTATTCTTTAGGTTATGCTCAAGACATAAACGCTGGACTTGATCCTCTTGGAGAGCGAAAAACGATCTTGCGTCAGGCCTCGACAGAGGATGGGCAATCAGACGCGTTTAATGTCGACAATAGGTTGGTCTTTGAATTCAGAACTGGGTCTGTTGAACATACATTACTCACTGGTGTTGACTATCAAGCTATTGATATTGATAGCCAAGACTATGCCTTCGATCCACTAGTGGCAGATGGCAACACGACCATACCACCGGGTATTAACAATCCTCTGTTTGATATCTACAACCCAACTTATACGAACAACGTTGTATTGCTAAATCCTACAACATTCCAGCCAATGACTGATGCTGACTTGCAGAACAATACAACTAAGAACCGTCAGTTAGGGCTGTATGTTCAAGACCAAATTCGATTCAATGATTTGATTGTCCAAGCAGGGCTTCGCTACGACGATACCTCTAATGAACAGTCCAATAAGACAACAGGTAGTAATCACAAAGCGGATTACGAGGAATGGACAACCAATTTAGGTGTTGCGTATGCGATGTCGGCAGGGTTCACACCTTACTTTAGTTATGCACAATCTTTTGAGCCTATCATTAAAACCTCTGTTGCTAATCAAGCGGCGAAGCCAGAACGTGGTGAAAGCTACGAAGCGGGTGTGAAATACCTGCCTAAGAGTTTTGAGGGTCAGTTCAATGTTGCGGTGTATGAAGCGACGAAGAAGGATGTGGTGGATGTAATCACTGGTAGTAACCAAGTCAACCAGATTGGTGAAATTCGTAACCGAGGTGTGGAATTGGGTGCTGTGGCTAATGTAACCGAGTCACTTACTCTAATTGGTAACTTAGCGTTCTTAGATTCTGAGATCACCAAAGACCAAGATCAGAATCAAGTGGGTAAAACGCCAGCACAAGTGGCAGACATGATTGGTTCCGCTTGGGCGAAATACCAATTCTTTGATGGTACTTTAGATGGGTTGAGCATCGGTGGTGGTGTTCGATACATTGGCGAAACTTATGGCGATAACCTCGAGCAAAATAAGGTTCCGTCTTATACCCTCTACGACGCAACGGTAAGCTACCGATTCGCGGATTACAAACTGCAAGTCGCGGCGAAAAACCTGTTTGATAAAGAGTACGTCGCTACCTGTAACTATTACTGTTATTACGGCGACCGTCGCAACGTTATCGCGAGCTTAACTTACGATTGGTAATTGGGGCTTAAAATCTAGCAGGTAATAAAGCATGGTGATGATTGGTCACCATGCTTTTTTTATTTCTAAGTGATCCGAATAACTCCTTGAAGCTTATAGATAAAACTAGAAGAAAGGAGAGTTTTATGAACAGAATCAACCCTAAGAAGCTACTGCACAGTAAGTGGACAGCCGTAACCCCCGTCAATCGTGAAAAGCACTTCATGATTACTGAAATGGAATTTGAAGAAGATGTGGTTGTAAGGTGTGTTCTTGAAGCAGTGATGACAAAGCGTGCTCGTGATATCGACTGGCATGACCTCACCGACAATAGTTTGTGGAAAATGGGCTGGAAGTAACCTTTTTGCTCCGTTTGATTCAGTGTATCTGAGCGTTATCTAGGTTGGTTTTGCCAGTATTGAAGCCCTTCCAACACCCCTGCTGCATGAGTCGCTTTGCTGGTATAAACATTGTCCCTTTGCGAGAGGTGAGCGACTTCTGGGTAGTGGTTGGCCACCAGAATTGAGTTAACGCCATCGATGGTCAGCATTGAGGTATCGTTCGCGGAATCACCCGCCACACACACTTCATCAATAGTTAGGTCGTGCTGTTTCAATAGGTGGTGAATAGCAGAGGCTTTGTTGACGTTCTTCGGGGTGACGTCCAAGTACCAATCGTGAGAGTAGGTTAGATCTACCTGTGCACCATGAGCTATGAGCGCACTCGAAATAAGCTGTCTTTGGTGGTCAGTTAATGATCCCTCATATGTGATTTTATAGTCGCCTTGATGGTTGGGATCCAATTTCCCCATAAAGTCGAAGCCAGACAACGCTTGTTCAACTTTATGTTTATCCCACGTTGCTTTTAGTCGTTGGTGCCAATGTGTATCAGGTTGCTGGATTGGTTGATGATGGTGAATCTGGGTTCCGACGTCGCTGATAATACTGTGTGGTGTTGGGTAGTTATCCGAGGCTAAGCCAACTTTTATGGAAGGCAACGTACGACCTGTGGCGATAACAAATCGAATGCTAGGCTGATCGCTTAAGTAGTCAAACAATTGATTGACCCCGTCAGATGAACCACCGTCCAAGGTGCCATCAAAATCACACACTAACATCTTAATCATTGTTTTTACTCCATTAAAAATTGTGTTCCCACTAGTTAAGGTTGGCTTACTAAGTTACGAATAACAAGGTCAGATTACGCCACTTTAGAGCAAAAAGATCAGTTTGCCGTGAGTGTCACACTCGGCGAGAGATTAGTCTGCAAAGGACGTAATAGGAAATGGAACAATTGGGAGGAGCACATTTCACCTAGAAAACATGATGTGAAAAAGGCCGACCACTATATAAGTGATCGGCCTCTTAAACGATTTTGGTCGTAATACCTATTCTCGGCAGTTTTACCTATTTAAGGTTAGCGCTCGCCTTGTACTTCAAAGTCATCGCTGATCAAGCGTGCGTGACCGTCTTCTTCCACAACCCAGTGTTCGCGGTGCACTACGCCAAACGCTTTATTCATTGTCCAGCTCGAAGTCAGAATGTATCCGCCATCTTGGTGCTCTTCCCATTTTACGTCGGTGTAATCGACATCTTTGAAACCTTGGTCAATGATGCCCTGCCAGAAAGCCTCAATTGCTTCGCGACCTTCGAATGCGCCAAACGGGCGAGCGTGCATCACGCAATCTTCATTATATTGAGCGGCACAACCTTGCGCGTCTTGGTTGTTGAATGCTGTTTGCCAAGCCGCGATACCTTTCTTACACGCTTCTAATACTTGATTGCTCATTTTTCTCTCCGATGTGTCGTGTTGGTTAACTAAGACAAAGTTTAAAACTACTCTTTAATTTGAAAAACAGAGATAATAGAAATAACTGTTTATAAAAAGAGAACAATAAGATGAACAAGCTGAGACAGATGTCGATCTTTGCTCATATTGTTGAACAAGGCTCGGTTTCCGCTGCTGCTGAGAAGCTCGGCCTTTCAAAATCTGTAGTGAGCCAACATCTAAAAAAACTTGAGCAAGAGCTCGGTTCTTCACTACTAAAGCGAACAACGCGCAGGCAAACCCTTACTCCAATGGGAGAACGGTTTTATTTAAGCTGTAAAGATCTTAATAGCTTAGCGGATTCAGCTTGGGAAATGGCGCAAGCAGAGCAAGAGGAACCACAAGGGCGCATTCGCATTACCGCACCTAACGCCTTGATGGACGTGCTGGTGGCTCCAGTGATTGCGGATCTAATGAAACGTTATCCTAAACTGCAGCCAGAGCTAATCAGTGATGACAAACGACTCGATTTCATGAGTAATGATATCGACCTAGCCATTCGTGTCGGCAACTCTCCAGATAGTACGTTAAAGCAAAAACGACTCGGAGGATTTCGAGATCAACTGTGTGGTGTGGTTTCTCTGCAGAATCAGCCTATTGATGAACTACCGTATATCGCTAATGTCTGGCAAGGGAGGCATATCGAACATAGTTTTACTTCAGATTCTGAAGCGGCAGTGGATTTCAGCAAACAGGCAAGCTGCGTTACGAACTCCATTCATAGTTGCCTCGCTCTAATAAAAGCGGGGGCGGGAATCGGTGTATTACCAGATTTCTATTTAAAACAAATAGAACCTGAGCTGGTTAATCTTATGCCTAATCATCAGTTACCCATGAACACGGTTTATGCTCTAAATCCATATACCCACCATACTCCGCCATCTGTCTCCCTATGTATTCACTCACTGGAAGAACGTTTGTCACAAGAGCTGTTTAACTGAGGTATCTCAACTTCTAAGTGCAAACATACATGATCTGCTGAGTATAAAGATGAGTGATATCACACATCATAGTATTTGTAATACAATAATTCATTATTGTGATATTTAACCAACTTGTCGTACAAATCTTCATCTATATTATCTTCCGTTGCACAGAGGAAGCTGTGCAATCTATGGAATAAAATAATATACGTGAAACAAATCATGGAGACTTGTATGATTTTTAAACCCTGCAAACCACTATCTTGTGCTGTCATGTTTGCGCTGCTTTCAGGCTCTGTTGCTGCGGAGCAGCTAAATATTCAATCGGCATCGGACTGGGGTGGGGCACACTCTTCTTATCCTGCTTCAAACGCTATCGATGGTGACACCGATTGGTCGTCACGCTGGGCTGCGCAAAACGCTCCGGTTAATCTGGTACTCGATCTTGGGTCTGTTCAAAATGTTCAAGACGTTAAGATCGCTTGGGGTAAAGGCGAACAACAGACCTATAAATTCGAGATTCGTGCATTGGCTGACGAAAGCTCTAGCAGTTGGGATAAGGTCTACTACGGGTACAGCGGTGGTAATACATCCGATTTTGAGAGTTATGATGTGCAAGACGTTCAAGCACATTGGGTTCGCATCAAGGTATTCTCAAACAGTGCTGAGAGTGTGTGGACTAATATTACCGAAGTACAAGTTCATGGCAACGATGGACAAGATTTTGGGTTAGATCCCAATGCTCCACCTTCAGACAACTTTGACCTGTTGGATTGGTACGTGAGTATTCCTGTCGATGAGGGCGACGGTTACGCGACGTCAATCAAAGAGAACACGCTAGACGCGGGCTACGAAGATGAGTTTTTCTACACTGGAAGTGATGGTGGCTTGGTCTTCTATACGCCAGTGGAAGGGGTTACCACATCAAGCGGTACTAAGTATGTGCGAACTGAGCTGCGTGAAATGCTACGCCGTGGTGATACGTCTTACTCAACATCTGGCAAAGAGAATAACTGGGCGTTCTCTTCTATCCCATCCAGTGAGCAAGCGGCATTTGGCGGAATTGATGGACGTTTAAACGCAACGCTAGCAGTCAATCATGTTACGACAACGACTTCTAATACTGAGCAAGTAGGCCGAATCGTGGTCGGTCAAATCCACGCCGAGAAAAATGAACCGATTCGCCTGTACTACCATAAGCTGCCAAACAACGACAAAGGTGCTATCTACTTTGCTCATGAAACCTCAAAGTCTAAAGGTGGTGATGAAACTTGGTACAACTTATTGGGTAACATGGTTACGTCTGATGGTGACTTGAATAGTCTAAGTAATCCGAGTGATGGTATTGCCTTGGATGAGACTTTCTCATACTCGATTGTGGTGGAAGGCGACAAACTGATCACAATCATCAGTCAGAATGGGACTGAGCTTGCAGCCAAAGAAGTCGATATGAAAAACAGCGGTTATGATGATGCTGATAACTACATGTATTTCAAAGCGGGTATCTACCTACAAGATAATACGAGCAATGACAGTGATTATGCCCAAGTGACTTTCTATCAGCTTGATAACAGTCACAACTAGGTTTTGTTCAATCAATACGAAACTCTGACTACTTAATGTGGAGGTGGCGATGGGTCACCTCCTTCTTATCTTCTCACTTCTTACTTTGAATCTATTGATCTCCTTTGATCACATGCTAATTGGCAAAAAATCCAACCCTTACTTATATTTACCTAGAGTGTCTAGTTGCGTATTAATATTGAGAGGGAACGTCTTTGCCTGAGCGCTTTACTAAGTCATGTCATGAATGCGGACTGGTTAGTCAGTTTGAAGAGTTGCCCGCAGGTAGCGAAGCGTCTTGCCCAAGGTGTGCTCATACGTTATCGAGTGTGGGGCATCATAAACAGCAGGGCGTAATCGCTTATGCGTTGGCGAGTCTGATTACATTAATCATGAGCCTTACTTTCCCCTACATGTCATTTAGTGTTCAAGGTATTAGCCAGCAAATCACGCTATACCAAGCTGTTGATATGATGAATCGTATGGACAACAGTTTGATAGCCTTACTTTTGTTTTTGGCGGTAATTCTTTTACCGGCTTACTTTCTAGTGCTTTCATTGTGGTTCTGCGTTTTGGTAGAGCGCAACAAACGAATCAATTACGCCTCCCACCGATTTACATTTCTGGCCCTCAAATCTTTGAGTTGGGCGAAGCCGTGGCTGATGGTTGATGTGTTCTTGATTGGTGTGTTAGTGAGCTTGATTAAGATAGCCGCCTTGGCGGATGTTTCGATGGGCTTGTCGTTTTGGGCGTTTTGTATTTATGCCATGCTGGTGGTTAAGACGATCTCTTTAGTCGATTTTGATTGGTTGTGGGATCGCTTAGTCCCAAACAATGCCTCGCAAGAACCAATGGTCGGGAGCGTATTTCAAAATAAGCAGCATCTTGCTTGTCATGTCTGTGGGCAGGTACACCAGTACAGCGACAGCCTTCACCATTGCACCCGTTGCAACACTCATTTGCATCGTTTTGAGCCAGTTAAAAATCTACAAGTTGCGTGGGCGTTGTTGTTCACGTCAGTCGTGTTTTATATCCCAGCCAATTTGTATCCGATGATGTATACCTCTGCATTTGGAACCAGTGAAGGTTCAACCATCATGGAAGGGGTCATCTTACTTTGGAATATGGGTTCATACCCTGTGGCACTTATCATTCTTATTGCGAGCGTGTTTATCCCTATGGCAAAGATGGTCGCTTTGGCTTATCTGTACTGGAACGCCAAAAGGGTGCGTGGGCTCAGTGAGCAAAAGGCGAATCGCTACCTTAAGGTTTACCGCGTGACGGAATTTATTGGTCGTTGGTCGATGATAGATATTTTCGTCGTCGCAATATTGGTGGCATTGGTTCAATTGGATGGCGTTATGGCGATCTACCCTGGCCCTGCGGCGCTGTCGTTTGCGGCAGTTGTCATATTTACGATGTTGTCAGCGATGATTTTCGATTCTCGAATTATATGGAAGTAATCTCCTCAAAGAGGTGTGGAGCACATGGAAAAGCAAAGTACGTCGGATGCGAAGGTATCCAAAAAAAGCGAGTTGTCGCCCGTTTGGATTGTGCCAATCATTGCGGTTTTGGTGGGGTGTTGGATGCTATTTCAATACTTCAATAATCGCGGGCCGGAGATCACTTTGATCTTACCGGATGCGTCTGGTATTGAAGCGGGCAAAACGGCGATTAAATCCAAGAATGTTCATGTGGGTACCATTACCGATGTCGCTCTGAGTGAAGACTATGAATACATCATTGCAAAAGCTCAAATAGACAAAAAAGCGTCTCGTATGATCAATGCTGAAACTCAGTTTTGGGTGGTCGAGCCGCATGTCGGAACCGATGGTATTAGTGGGCTTGAGACTATTTTGTCGGGCTCGTACATCGAGCTGAAACCGGGTAAATCGAGTGAAGACCAATTGAGGTTTGATGTGTTAGATACACCTCCAGTAGCAGGTCCAGATACTAAAGGGATCAGGGTGGTTGTCTCTCATAAGAAAGCGAATCAACTCGCGGTTGGTGAACCGGTATTGCATCATGGTTTTGTGGTAGGGCGGGTAGAGAAAACCAGCTTCGACTATCAAAAGAAAGAGGGCAAATATCAACTGTTCATCTTTGCTCCCTATGATGGGCTCATCTTCGAAAAAACACAGTTTTGGCTCTCTTCTGGCATTGATGTGAGGTTTGGTGCTAATGGCTTAGATGTCAACTTTGCTTCGATAGAGAGTATTTTGACTGGTGGGGTAAGTTTTGATGTGGCGGAGAGCATTAAACCGGGGGCTCAAATCAAAGAGAACCTAAAAGAGTACACGCTTTATGATAATTACGACGCGGTAGTAGAGGGGAAATATACCACGTCACTTGATTACGTACTGCTGTTCGAAGAGTCGGTCCGTGGGTTAAGAAAAGGTGCACCGGTAGAGTATCGAGGGGTGCGAATTGGTACGGTGGATACCGTGCCGCTGCAGATACGTATGGACAAAGAAGGCAAGGTTTCCAACCGTATCCCTATTCTTATTAAGCTCGAAATTGAACGAGTTTCTGAAGTGTTCAGAGCCGTGAATGCCGAAGCCTTTGCAGAACGCGTCAAACTGCAAATGGGCGAGGGGCTAAGAGCAACCTTAAAAACGGGTAACCTTCTTACCGGGGCACTGTTTGTCGATATTAACTTTTATGAAGACGAAGAGCCTTACGAACCAAGAGAGTTTGATGGTTATCCCGTGTTCCCAGTTGTGGCTGGTGGCTTAACGGAAATTCAAAAACAGATCACCGATTTCCTAGATAAGGTCAATGAGCTTCCGCTAGACGCCACAATCGCTAACCTAAATGGTTCTCTGGCGTCGTTAGACAGTACTCTGAAGAGTATCGATGAACTGCTTGATAGCGAAGGCACTAAAGCCTTGCCACAAGACATCAGTGAAACCATGAAGCAACTTGAAGCAACACTAGGTAGCTATGATGATGATTCGGATGCTTATAAACAGCTCATTAGCGCATCTGAAGAGTTAGAGCATGTGCTTAAAGAGCTTCGCCCTTTGATCAAAGTACTAAACGACAAACCCAATGCGTTGGTGTTTGGTAGCGATGTGGAAGAAGATCCGATTCCAGTTAAGGGAGTGGAATAATGAGAAAACTATTTATATCACTGTTTGTATCGTTCGGGCTTTTAGGGTGCTCTTCTCCCACTGACGGCACTCATGCCTATCTCCTGCCAGAGAGTACATTGGACAAACCCGTTTTTAAGGTGAAAACGCGAGTCGACTTGCCTGATTATCTCGACACCATCGGCATTGCGTATCGCAAGTCTGAAAATGAACTGGTTGCTGCGCGTAAGCATGTGTGGGCTGAGAACCTTGAAGGGTTACTTGAAGAGCGTATTGACTCTTCCGATGCCAGTGGAGACTCGGATAAAGAGTTGATCATTACTTTTGATCAGTTCAACGGTTCTTACACTGGCAATGCTGAAATAAAAGGAACTTGGGTATTGAGCGAGCAAGACGTGGAACTGGCACGAGCGGAATTTGAATCTAATACGCCATTAAAAGAGTCGGGGTATGAATCGCTTGTCGAAGCTTTAGGGGAAGGGCTGGATGAGGTGCTCGCAGATATACAGTCGCAATTAAACCAAAGCGCTAATCATCAAAAGCACTAATTCTAATATTCAAAAAGCCCCTAATAATTGGTGTTCAACGATCAGGGGCCGTTCAATTTAATACTGGCTAGGGAAATTAGCATTAAAGATTGGGAATAAGGCTTTCAATTCCTCTTCTGCGATGTACGTACGCTGCGTTGCTGTCACTTCGCCATCCAATCGATAGACTGCCATCGCTGATGCATGCAGTGCGTTTTCTAACCAAGAGGTTTTAAGGTAAGCACAGTACACGTTGTCGCAGTTACGTGGATCTTGTGTTGCCCAGCTGTCTGAACCGGTTTTCCAGCCGAGCAGCGTGGAGCCTTCACGTTGTATGCTGTCTAACTCTCTGTAATCAAACGTTGAGTCGACATGCTCAATGTCGATATCTTTACGACCAATTAAATCGCTGTAAAAAGTAAATGTTGGCCAAAGGTCATGTCTGTTATCAGACAGAGTGAATACGATTTTGCTTGAACCTTCAAGAAGTACAGTATCACGCTCAATGGTGAAGGTAATACGCTCATTTAAGCCTGTTAAATTACAAGTCCAAAGTTGGCAAGCATCATACATCTCTTCATAAGTTGTGCCCCAGCGCTGAGCTGCCTCGATAATCAGCGGATCTTTAGAAGGATTTAGGTCGTGATCGCCATCTGGGTCAGTTTGGTCTCCACCTTGATTACCACCGTCATCACCTCCACCAGGAAGAGCTGGTATGCCTGGGTTACCTGGTGTGGTATCACGATCAGGCGATGAGTTGTCTGAACTGTTACATCCAGCTAATAAAGCAACGACAATAGCGGTTAATAAAGCATTCTTTTTCATGTGACTGCACTCTCTGAATTATTTGGCGTCCCTAATCGTGCGAATGAGTGTGTGAAATCAAACTCATTGCTGACGTCCTTTTGATGCGGTCATATTATTGATAAGTGTTATTCGTTTCTAAGTAGCTATACATATATCAGTCATTAGCGGTGCTTATCGGTGGTGGCTTTACCTGCACTTCTATCTCCGATTGTCGGCAATAGTCTCTTTGAGCACTCTGAATAACCATTGGTTCAATGGGTCTTGTTGTTGCGAACGACGACAACTCATCACGTAGCTGATTTCGATATTCAGCGCTTGAGGCAAGTGAATACTCCGACAACCTTCCGGAACGCTACCGTTGGTTGTCACTCCGAAGTGGTCTGTCTGTAGAACGATATCGTGGACATTTTGTGGATGTGTTACTTCTGCCTTGGGTGTGAACTGAAATCCGATATTACTCAGGCGCTCGATGAGTGGGTACTTATTGTCGTTCCAACCTGCGGTCTTGTGCAGAACAACAGGGTAGTCCGTTAAGCTGTGAACATCAGTGGCAGGGTGGTCGTTACGAACGAAAAAGACCACAGAACCACGACCAAACTCAGTTTGAGCAATAGATTGGGGAAGTGTTTCATCAAAGTAGTGTGCTGCGACGGCATCTTCACCATCAATGATGCGATTTCTGGCATTGGTATCCCAGTGAAGAAATGACGCCTTAGCGTCGGGCGCCTCTTTCAACAGCTTTAAGTACAACTTATCCCCCAGCTGCTGCCAGAAATGGTTGTTGGCATAAATTTTAATTGAGCCTTGATAGGTTTCAGGGGCAAACCCTTCAGGCTTGATTAAACCTATGCTGCTAATGATGCTCTCAAAGTGCTGAATATTCGCCTCAACAAATGAGGTCGGTTCAAACCCTTGCTTGGTCTGAATAAACAATGGGTCGTCTAGCTGGGTCTTGAGCTTTGAAAGGTTTTTACTTATGGCGCTTGATGTCTTCCCCAAAGCGTCGGCAACCAAACCAACGTGGCGAAGCTCGTACATTTTCTTTAAGACTAAGATATTTTGAATATCGAGGTTGGTGTTCATGTCCTTCTCCGAATACGCATCCATGCGCTCATCTTAATCATAAGTATTAGTCGGAAAGACAAGGGAAGGTCAAAATCTAATTTGGTTGAATCGTTAACTGGGGACAGGGAGTTTCTATTTTGGAAACCTTGGTTTTCCTCGTGACAGCAAAGGGTTAGCGCTAAAGTACTTATATCGAAAAGGACGGTATCGAAACAAACGGCATCAACACAAGAGACACAGTTGAAACAACGATTGATGCCGATAAAACGAACCATAGTTAAGAATAATGAGGTGATGTATGAAAAAGCTAATCGCACTAGGTCTAATGGCAATCTCAATGAACACAGCTTTTGCTGCTGACGGTAACTACACGGGTACTATCGATATGACCGCGACCTCAAATAACCAAGTTCAGTCTGAACGCATCGCACCTGAGCCAAAGTTGCAAGGTCGTAATGAAGCGTCCGATGGCGGAGTACGCTTTGTATCGCACGCTGATCAACATGAGCCAGTGCTAAATGGTCGTCGTGACTAGTAGAGAGGGGGAGTTATTTAGTTAACTGAAAACGCCAATCTGTTTGTTAATTCATAGTCTTATCCAGCAGCCTGCACTGAAAATGTGCGGGCTGTTTTATTTTTAGCTAATTAATTGAATTACAAAGCAGAATAGGCAAATTGTTCCTACACTTAGGTAAGTTTCGTTTGCCTAATATAGGGAGAAAAGTGTGTTCAATTGGAGGCTAAGTCGACCATCAAACCTCTTGATGTTGTGGATACTGACTTTGTTTATCACGATGGCATCGGTGAATGTTCTGGCGCAAGCACTGCCGGAGCTGGATTACATCGACAGTGAAATCACTAAGCTGAGTGCTGAAAACCCCAAGAACGAAGTGCTCATCGGTCAATATGAGACTCTAAAAGCTCGGGTGGCGAGCCTTGATGAAAAACGCAATAAGCGTGATGAATACTTAAAAGCCATCACCCAGTTTCCTGTTCAGCGCGAACGTTTGATGAAGAGTATCAATAGCGTTGAGTCGCTGGATATCTTCAAAACCGATCAACTGGTTAAGTTTAGCGACCTTTCTCAATCCATTGCATCGCTGCAAGCTGCGCTTGTGGAGTGGCGAACCTCTTTTCAAACTAAATCTGAGCAAGCTAAACAACTGGGCACAGCTCGAACAGAGTTGCCGCGCAGTTTGGCTCAGCTTGATAGGCAGATTGAAAAAGCCAACTTGGCGAAGAGCGACAAAGGAGAGGTTATTGATCAGTGGCTGGAGTTAAGTGATTTAACGAGTTTGAAGTTGGATCGTGAAGTCCTTGCCGCTGAGCTGCAAAGCTTAGATGAGCGAACCGAAATCGTTCGTCTGGAGCGCCAGCTACTGGATCGTAAGATCAAGCTTGCTGCGCCCTTGGTTATTGATCTTCAAGAACGACTTACCCAAGTAGAGCAGGCTTCGGTGCGCGAGCTTATCGATCAAACCAATAAGCTAAGAGATCAAAGAGATAGCCTAACACTGCCCGAGCAACAAAGATTGGATCGACTAACGACTTTCGCCGAAGAGTTAGAACAAGTTCTGGTGGAGATAGACCAAGCGAGAATCACGGTTCATGAGGTCGATTCAGAGCGAAGAAGCCTAACCAGTGAGCTTCGTTTAATTAAAGATAACCTGAATTGGTTGCGAGATAGCACCGCTTTTGGTGATTCTATTCGTGCGCAACTGCAACGCTTACCCACTGTGGTCGATAGCAGTGAGATCCCGAATAGCATTGCTAATGCCCACATCAGAAAGTACGAAATAGGGCAAACCTTAGACGACTTTGCTGTGAGCAAGTCGGTTTCTGAGATCCAGCAAAGCACTGAACCTGTAGATGAGTTGAGCCAGTTGACTCAATTGGTTTTAAAACAGCTCACCGATAGTTACGACAAGCTGATCGTCGCACTCAGCAAACTTCAAACCTCTAAAAGCCAGTATGTGTTAGAAGTGAATGGCGCTCGCACCTTTTTACAACAACAGCAACTTTGGAGCCGCAGTAATGTTCCGTTGTGGCAACACCTGACCAGCTTTGAGCATGAGGTGTGGTTCGGGGATCAACGTCCGTTTATCGAAAGGTTTCAGCAGCTAACCAAAGAGCAGCTTATCACTGTTGGCTCGTTAGTCGCATTTTACAGTGCAACATTGTTTGTTCTTTATATCCGTTTCTCCAAGCGAGCAATTAGTCGCCGATTGGAATATCAAAAAATATTTGGACATCCGCTTAAGGATAAATTCCGATTTACTCTGATTTTGTCTCTTATGGCTTCTCTTCGGGCGATAGCTTTACCGCTTTGGTTTGGCATGACGGCGTATATCGTCCATTGGCTATGGCCGATCTCCAGTTCAGAAGAGATTAAAACCATCACTTTTGCGGCGATGACGGGATTGTTTGTGGTTGAGGTGATATTTTCACTGAGCTCTCCTAAAGGCGTGCTCGACCTGCACCTTAGTTGGCCAAGTTACATTTGTGAATATCTGCATGCGGGTGCTAAGCGCGTCCGCTGGCCATTGATTTTGTTGTTAGTCGCGATTTACGCCGCAGAACTCGCAGCGGGTTCAAAAGAAGCTGAAATTTCCCGTGTCTTGTTTTTGGTACTTATCGGCTCTATGTTGGCGGTATACAGCTCTTTGCTTAAAAAGCAGCACCTGCCTTCCACGTTCCCTTCGCCCTTCAACCAAGGTGTATCGTTGTTTGTGATTCGTGCTGTGGTATTGGGTTCGTTCGTTGGGATTCTTGCAATGGCGATTGTCGGTTTATATGTCGCATCTTGGGTACTGTTGATCTATCAGCAATTGACGATTTTCGTGATTCTAGGTGGTTTGTTTATCTATCAGCTTGCCGAGCGCTTCCTCAAGCTTGAGCATCGACAGTTAACCTATCAGCGACTACTGGAACGCCGAGAAGAATTGATTGCACAACAACAAGAGCAAGCTGACGAGCCACCGGAATTGGCAGAGCTCCGAGAATCTATGCCTGATGTTGAAGAACGTGCTTTGGACAGTGAGCAAGTCAGTGAACAGTCGATTACTTTGCTTCGAGGGTTATCTTTAATTGGGCTCGTGATTGCGTTGTTAACTTTGTGGTCGAGCGCTCTAGAGATGACGAGCCAACTCAACAATGTTGTCGTTTGGCAGGTAAGCGAAACCACTGAAGCCGGAGCAAGGCTGGTGGACATTACCATTCAGTCGTTGATTTATGCGGTGATTACGCTGCTAGTGACTATGGTCGGCGTTCGCAACTTACCTGGTGTGTTAGAGCTGCTTATCTTAAGGCGTCTCGACCTTGCTCCGGGTTCGGGTTATGCCATTACCACGCTCCTTAGGTATCTGATTTTGGTGGGCGGTGTGCTGACGGTGTTTGCGATGCTGGGTTTCCAATGGTCTCGTTTGCAGTGGCTGGTGGCGGCGTTTGGTGTCGGTTTGGGTTTTGGTCTACAAGAAATTTTCGCCAACTTCATCTCCGGTTTGATCCTCCTGTTTGAGCGCCCAATCCGGATTGGTGATATCGTGACGATCAATGAACTATCAGGAACGGTCAGTAAGATACAGACCCGTGCAACGACGATCATCGATTGGGATAACAAAGAGATAGTGGTGCCTAATAAGGTGTTTATCACCGAGAAGTTGATCAACTGGTCTTTGACCGATCCCGTTACACGAGTCGTGATCCCAATTGGTGTCGCGTATGGTACCGATGTCGAAAAGGTTGAATCACTGCTTTACCAAATCGCGAGTGAAAACCCACTGGTTCTTGAAGAGCCATCTCCATACGTGGTGTTCCTTGCCTTTGGTGCTAGCAGTTTAGACTTTGAACTACGTGTGCACATTACTGCGATTGAACACCGTTTGAGTACAATTCACTTGATTAACAAGAACATTGATAAGCTATTTAGAGAAAACGACATCGAGATTGCTTTCCCACAAATGGACATTCATGTTCGTGATTGGCCAAATCAGCCAAGTTAATCTGATTATGTTTTCAAGATGAAGGTTGCAGCTTCGAATGAGGCGGCGACTTTCTTTCAACCCAACGTTTATGAAAGGAATCTAACAAGCCCATGTTTGAGCCCATTGAGATGGAATTAGATGAGCCCAAAATCGCTGCCTATGCGCCGAGCAACGAATTCTCGGAAGGTGTTAATCACTTGTCGGAATCGGAGTTATCTGAGTCGATACTGAGAAGCAAAAAGTTGGACGCATTATTGGTGTCTTCGAACAGCCTAAACCAAACGAAGCAGCTGAATACCTTATGTCAGCATTCCGATACTTTGCTGTTGGTATTTGATAGCCCGTCAAATGATATGAGTGCTGTGGCTCGAGTTATCGAGAACTTAATGGCAAAGCTGCTATCACATGAAATGCCGAATAACCTCGATATTGTAGACCTACGAAACTTGTCAGAAAGCAGCGACTTTCTGTTTGCTTTTGATAACCACAGTGCAGCATGCGACTTTCTCGACGCCCAAAACTTAGGGAAAGTAGTCGGCGGTATTCACCTCGCTCATAAAGTGACTGAACTATCGCAATACGAGAATGCGATCAATCAGCTTTTAGATAGATTTCCTGATACTGCATACCTGTGTGCCAGCATTTACAGTGATGGTGTCGGTGAGTCTACAACGGTAATAGGTATTAAATCAGCACCGTCTAGATAGTGATCAGTTGAGTCTGTTCGCGAGAAAAAATATCGCATATTCAATTCATTAGATTGCTGTAGCCATGTAACTGATGTACAACAAGTCTCTTGATAATAATAAGAGAGTAATTGCATGAGCTTAGTAGTTAGACAAGTCGCCGTTGAAGATGCGCAAGGCATTACTGAAGTACTTAATCCGATTATCGAAGAAGGTTTGTATACCATTCTTGATACCACTTTTTCTGTCGAGGAAGAGAAGGGCTTTATCGCGAACTTCCCAAAACAAGGCGTGTTTACTGTTGCGGTTGACGAAGAGCAAAACAAAGTCATCGCCTTTCAAAACATCGAACCTTTTGCTTCATACACCAAAGCCTTTGATCATGTGGGTATCATCGGTACCTTTGTTGATGATGAAAGCCGTGGTAAAGGCGTATCGAAGCAGCTGTTCCAATCAACTTTTGAAGTGGCAAAACAGAAAGGCTATGAAAAGCTGTTTGCCTATGTTCGTGCAGACAACGAGCGCGCACTAGCTGCTTATGTGCGCCAAGGCTTTGAAGTGGTAGGCACTGCCAAAAAGCACGCTAAAGTGGGTGGTGTTTATATTGATGAAGTCTTGATCGAGAAATTTTTGTAAGCCCCTCCGCCGCTAATAATCACAACTGAACCATTTCAAGGAAAAGAAAGTTATATGAATCTAGATATTTACCAAGTCGATGCGTTCACGTCGGCACCTTTCAAGGGCAACCCTGCCGGTGTTTGTATTATCGAGCAGCCATTGAGTGAAGACTTGATGTTTGCTATCGCACAAGAGATGGCGGTATCGGAAACGGCGTTTCTTACATTGCATGATATGAATCTGCGCTGGTTTACGCCTGAGATTGAAGTGAAGTTGTGCGGTCACGGCACACTCGCGATGACTCATGTTTTAGTTGAACGTGGAGATTTGCGTGTAGGAGAGCAGGTCACCTTTGACACATTATCTGGTCCATTAACAGCAGCTGTTCTTGAAGATGGTATTGAGCTGGATTTCCCTCAAACTGAGCTTCATCTCGATCTAGAGTTTAATGAGCCGTTAATCAAAGCGTTAGGAATTGATGCCCAAAATATTGAAGCTTATGGTGGATTTGATTCGAAGGTCTTTATCCAGCTTAAAAGTGAAACAGCGGTACACAAGCTAACACCCAATTTTGATGCAATGACGCAACTTCAAGGGCGAGGAGTTGTGGTAACAGCGCTATCAGATGACGAGAACTTGGATTTTATCTCGCGTTACTTTGCCCCTTGGGTTGGGGTAAACGAAGATCCAGTAACGGGTTCTGCGCACTGTGCCTTAGGCCAGTTCTGGAGCGAGAAGTTGGGTAAAAGCACGTTGAGGGCATATCAAGCATCCAAGCGGGGCGGCGATGTTCATGTAGAAGTGTTACCTAATCATCGTATTAAGCTCAAAGGGAGCGCGAAGACGGTGATCAAGGGCGTAATGAGCGTTTAACCATTATCGCGTCAATGCTATGAATCCTTACTAAAAATGGTGATAAGTCGCGAGATTATGCTTATTGTCAGACGCTAGACTAGGCTTTAATCGACGGTTTCTTGAAAATCGTACAGAGATTGGCCTTTTCTTATGAGAGGCGCATTAAAAAGGTGGACTTTACAAAGCGGTTGTACCATCCTGCGTCTCCAATTTCATTCAACCTAAGCAATGAGACGAAGTGTCTGCTGAAACGTTAATCAGCCTCCCGTATCTCATTAATAGTAAGGAGTTCAACTTGAACCTATTTGTAAGAGATCTTACCGTTATCGATTCTTCATACATCTGTGAACACAGAGGGGTCGTGGGAGATAGTTGGATTTTAGATGTCATCATGTCTGGCGAGCTCAATGAAATGAGCATGGTGTTAGATTTCAGCAGGGTTAAGAAGCAGATCAAACACCTTGTTGATGAGTATGTTGACCATCGCTTACTGGTGCCAATGAAAAACTCAGCTATCATCCACAAGGCTACTAAGCCGGGCTATTCAACGCTTGACGTAATGCGTGGTGATAAGAGTATCCATCTACAATGCCCAGATGAAGCATACTGCCTGATTGATGCTGAAGCGATCACCATCGAAAGCATTACAGCGCACGTTTATGACATTCTACGCGACAACCTACCGAGCAATGTTTCTGGTCTAGAAATTACCCTGCGTCACGAGAAGATTGACGGTGCGTTTTATCACTACACACACGGCCTCAAGAAGCACGATGGCAACTGTCAGCGTATTGCTCATGGCCACCGTTCACCAGTTGAAATCCTTGTCGATGGTAATCGAGATGCAGAGCGAGAAGAGGCGTTCGCTAAGCGCTGGGAAGACATTTACTTAGGCTCGCAAGAAGATGTGACAACGCTAGACGCGCTTAACTTGAGTGAACATGCGCAAGCAGTGACAGATGAAAGCCACTATGCCTTCCGTTACACAGCCCCACAAGGTGAGTTCGAGTTAGCTATTGCTAAGAGCGAGACTGAAATTCTACCAACTGACACAACGGTTGAGTTATTGGCGGGCTACATCGCTGACCAAGTTAAACCAAGCCTCAACGATGGCCAGTCTCTTCAGATTGTCGCTTATGAAGGGGTGGGCAAAGGTGCAATGGCGTCTCGCTAATCTAACCCCCAAAATCATTCATGCACTGGTAATGCAAACGCAAGTTACCAGTGCATTTTTGTTTTCAGCTCCTACTTAATTGGCTGTTTCAATTTGGCCACTTGCTGCGGCCAAGGGTCTTCAAAATTCGCCCCGTTTTTCCACTGCACCAATTCATAATCACTTAAAAAACACTTCTCTAGTGCGGTTATAAAGCTGTCCACTTCATCTAGCTGTCCAATCACTGTAAGACGACAACGACGATCTCCGAATCGACTGTCAACACTGTCTATCTTCTCTTGGAGTATCTTTCTATGTTCGTCGGTGTAGTTTTGAGATTCATCATTAATCACAGAAGCTCGCCAAAACCCGGTAACTTCTAGTCCCACATTGCCGTTCGCTTGACTCCACAGTAGTGAAACATCATCTCGAGTCGGGAACCAGAAGAAGCCTTTACTACGGAACACACCTTTGGTCATGTACTGGTGGCAAGTGTCCCAAAGGCGCTGAGGGTGAAATGGGCGGTCATCTTTGAGTACTTTTGAGACTAAGCTTTGATTCGCCTTACCTGACAAGTTCAATGGTGTGTTGACGCCACCGCGTAGCTCTTCAATTAGCTGCTCTACCAGAAAATAGTTGTAGTCTTGCTGGTTGTTGATGGAAGCAATATTAATGTTGCCCCATGAGGTTTTTATGATGTTCGCGTAGACATTAAGAGGGTGTATCGCCTGCGCAATTTTAGCGACGCTCTCATCATCGATTCGATCAGTTTTTGTCAGTAACACACGGTTAGAAAACATGATCTGCTCGACCAACAGGTTTTCTATACCTCGAATCCCTTTTTGAAGGTTCTCTTGCCATGTCGGAATGAGGTCTGCACCTTGGCTGTAGTCGTCTCGTAACCAAATAGCATCAACCAAGGTAATTACATCTTTGAGTGCAAACTGAGTTCGATGCTTGAAGAACTCCACTAATGGAAGAGGATGGCTGCTGCCTGACGTTTCAATCACGATCCAACTTGGTTTTTGCTCTTCACAAAGCTGAATTAAAGCTTGTTCGAGTTCTACTAGGCCACTCGGGCTACTGACACTATCACCACTGATAGTAACGAAGTTTCCTTGCTCTTCATTGACCACATCTGTATTCGCGATGAGCACGCCATCTACGTCTAACTCACTCATGTCATTCACGACAACAGAAGGCACAATACTTTGATTACTCGCTTGTTGAAGTATGTTTCGTAGCAAGGTGGTTTTTCCTGAACCGAGAAAACCATGCAAAATAGTAACGGGTATAGATGACATAACAAAACCTACAACTTTTAAAATTTGCAATGTTATATCATAACACCCAGGTTAGGGGTAACCACAAATAGGGTAGGACATTTGGTTAGGAATAACTGTGTAATTTATGGCTAAGTAAAAATTTTATGTAAGTAGGGCGAATGCGCGCCCTACTTAAAGTCAAAAAATTGGAGAAGCATGAGCAAAAACAACCAACTTTTGGTGTTTTACCTTAGCTTGTCGGATCATCATCTACAATGACGCTACCATCGGTCGAGTTATAATAGATCGATATGTCTGGGACAATTCTGTAGTGATAACGACACTGATCTCTACTGATATACTCAACTAAATAGTCGCTATTAGTGGGTGATGTTAGTCTGGAGACACTTGGTGGATCTGACAAAATAGCATTCCAAACCGACATGCAATCTTCGACGTTATCTAATCTAGGAGAATCTTCTTCTAAGTGCCATTGTTGAGCAGGATACCCCCACTCATTAAAATCAAGTTGGCCTGTTGCCGTATCGTCATAGATCGAGACATTGGAAGCAGGTCCACCACCATTCGTTGCCATTATTTTGGAATAGGCAAAATCAATACCATTTTTAAATGCTGCACCAGTCCCTTTGACGGAAGCAACATGAGCATCGGTACTTACGTTCAGGAACCTCGGAGCTGCAACGACAGCAATGATTCCAAGGATAACAATTACGGTGATGAGCTCAATAAGTGTAAAACCGTTCTTCTTCATTTTTTACCCATGCAAAAGCCGCCAGTATGCACTATAAGTTACTCTTGCAGAAGGAAAAATTACCGAATGGATGATTGAATAAAAGTAGATGTATTGGGTGTTACTTAGGGAGGAGTGTTATAAGCTTTACTGCCAAACGTTGATGCAAAATCAGTTGTTTGATCTTCGCTGAATTTAAATCTAGAGGTAGATATGGAAAATCTTAATGCTGTAGAAATCAAATCATTCGTGCCAGCGAAGGACTTTGAACTGTCGAAACGCTTTTACCAGCGTCTAGGATTCGAGATGGCCTCGGAGTTTGACGGTATCGCTTATTTTAAACTTGGTTCATGTGCATTTCTGCTTCAAGACTTCTACGAGCCTGCCCATTGCAACAACTCAATGATGCACCTGTTGGTGGAAGATGCGAATAGTTGGTACCAGCACGTTCTGAAACTAAATATCGCCGAAGAGTTTGGTGTCAAAGTTACCGAGCTAGTAGATCAACCTTGGGGAATGCTAGATTTCTGTATCATCGATCCAAGCGGCGTTTTATGGCGCATTGGTGAGAATAGATAAGATGATAAATCAGTAAAAATGCATATCTCCCGAAAGCCTTCTAGCTTTTGGAATCTATCCCTACCCTTGAATATCAATTCCTTGCGCTTGATGGCTTATAAGAACGAACCCTTTCACATCGGGCGCTGCAAGCCTCTAAATCGTTTCTATGTAGGTTGTTCTAAACCTATGACGCATAGATACATAATCGTACATTAAGTTACTGTAAATTAGAGTCAAAATTCGTATGGTTTCTTGTGGTAACGAGATGAAAAAATCTGAGCGATTGTGATCAATGGTAATACAAGGAATGACATGAAAACTACACTACTTCATTTAGGCATTATTTTATTTAGTTTAATATCTAATGCTAGTTTTGCTGCTGATATCTTGCCAATCGAAAAAATATGTAGCTCTGAAATTGTTGAGCACCTGGAAGAGCCTGTAACCAAAGATAAAAAACTATTTTATTATTACCTAAGCTTGCAAGAAGGTAGCTGTTACCCTCACGTAGATCGAAACAAAATTGAGTATGAAAAAGTAATTAACCATTTCGCTCGCCTTGGAGAGCCATACGCTCAGTTTATCTTAGATAAAGATATCAATAAACTGTTAGCTAAAGCTAGAGAAGGTGATATATCAGCACAAATATATTTTGTCTTAAAAAATACAAAATACTTTAGCATAGCCAAGGGTAATACGGCAGAAGTAACAGTGACTATCCCTGATGAAGAGTTTCAAAAGTACCTGTCGACTATGTTCGATCTGGCAGATAAAGGAGATGCTAGAGCTATCCTTCCCACTATTATATACATGGTTGATGCCGAGAACTATCCATTAAATGTAAGTAAAAGATTTAATATTGCCCATGATTTAGTCGCTCGCTTTGGCGAATTTAATATGATGTATGCATTTATAGTCAATATGTGGAAAGTCAATAACTATGATTTAGAGATTTGTGTTTCAAACGACGAGACTAGGCTAATCGAAAGACAAAACATGTCAGTGTTATGTAGTATGGCTTTTGATAGGGCACTATATGAAGAGCTTTCGGTGATGACAGGCAAGGAAAGGCTCATCCGATATAGAGACTACTTGGCAAAAATTAAGCTTGTTGACGAGGATGTTGAACCCTACGATGTAGCAGAAGCATGGATGGAAGCATTAAGGACAGTAGCCGTATACTCTTTGTTAGATGTACCTTACTCGAAAACAATAGTGCCGTACATGCGCTATAAACCAGATGGTAAGTATAGACATAAAACACTACTCACCCAATATTGGTTTAGTAGTTATAGAAAGATAAGCAATACTGAAGAGTCTTATTTACGTGGATTACTTGTCCTCTCTAGCCATATGTATCAAATAAAGGCTTCTATGTCATCAGCAATTAAAGACTATTTCTCTGATACTATCCCATATGTTAATAATGCTTATGTGTATAATATTGCAATGCTTGGTGACTCCGATAAATCTGAAGAACTGTATCTAAAAGAGCTCTTTGAGAATGGCGATGTTGACTCTTTGCGGAATCTAATTTCAATTTATTCTCGAATTAAATTGGAGCCAGTAAAGTTAAAAGCAATGATAGATATCTATTCAGAATACAGACCAGAACTTAGTAAATACTTACTGTTTAGATTTAGTGATCATTTAAAAACTGATATCCCAGATTTTGAATCAAAGGTTAGAGAGCATAAATACTGGGTTAAAGAAAATATTCCCCAAGATGCTGAAACTACAAAGTTCTATCTCACTTGGAACGATAGGGTTAAACCATATATAATTGGCCAACTCGATAGATTGATCGCCGAGGAAGGCAACAAGCCATAAGACTGGCTCACATTAAATTGACTGTCATACTATAACTATAGATTCATAACGCGCGGCATTTCTCGTTCCGTCTTTGCTTCGTGTTCATGGTGCAATGTTTGGAAACGCAGTCGCATTTTGTACACAGTATTGCGCCAACAAGGTTCTTTGGAAAATGAATATGGACGCTGTAAAACAGAAAAGTATCAAGTATCTCAAAGCGATTGGAGTTGATACTCCTGAGCTCTTACCTCAAATTGAAAGTGTGGAAGATGTAAGCCCTAGAACGGCACAAGATATTGCATCAAGGTTAAGTGCTTTAGCTTATGTAATCGGATTAGCTTATGATGCCAAAGGGCAAGACTTGCTCGATTTATTAAATCAATATGAGCTTTTACCATACGTTAGTGAATATGAACGCCAACTGCTTTTTCAAACAGTAATCGATGAGCAAGATAAAATAAATATTTCTTAGCTGGTTGAAAGTATTCAGGCTTTGGCTTGGTGTATTGGTATTGCAGGCTTAGATCACTTCAGGTGTTGCGATGATGATCTCGCAAGCAAAATACCCTTTAAAAGTGATCCGATTGACTTTATTCGAAATGCACGACTACGCCCAATTCATGAGATCCAAGCGCTGTCGGATTTGCTATATCGTTTGCATTGGTATGTTCGTGAGTGTGCACTTACGAAGCAAAAATGCAGGTTTGATGAAAGCGTGGTATCACAACGACGAAAAGCAATTGATTGGGCTTATGGGGTAGAGGAACATTGGGATGATATCTCACTGGACACATAATTCATTTTACGTGTTTAGGACGAGTTATCGTTAGTGGCATTTTGTCCGTCGAAGTGCAGCACTTTTCTTAGTTTTATCCATGAAGTGGTGATTCGGAACTTACTCAGGCCTTAGACTATCGAGACAAGCGATGAAAAAATTATTTGTTATCTTATTGTCGTTGTTTGCACTTGCAGGGTGTAGTGACTCGCTACCCCACAATAAGTTGTCATATGTCGGCGAGTGGCAAAGTGTAGACATGTATTTACTAATACTTTCAGATGGCACGATATCTTATAAGCGAACACATAAAGGTGGAACAACTACGATCAATGCACCGATAAAAGAGTTTATCGATGACGACTTTGTTGTTGGTTTTGCCTTTTTGACGACGACTTTTGTCGTGTCTCAGCCTCCCTATTTATCAGATGGGCAGTGGGTTATGGAAGTGGATGGTGTGACATTAATAAAGACAGATGAAGCGGAATCAGGCTAGTAGGGGACAACCAGGTTACTGAAGTATGATTCACTACGCGTGGTACTTTGAGCGTTCGTTGATTTTAGTTTTCGTGTGGCAATATCGGCGCTGTTTCGCTAATCCCAAACACAATAAATAGGTATCTGTCAAAACATCTAACAAGGCGTTAGCCCCTGGGAGAAATTCATGGTTGTGGTAGCAAGGTTTTCTTTTCCTCATGAAGCTCATATAGCCAAAGCAAATCTAGAAAGTGCCGGAATCGAAAGTTTCATCGCAGATGAGCACACCGTGAACACGCAATGGCTATACTCAAATGCCATTGGAGGTGTTCGTCTATTGGTGTCAGGAGAAGATTTAGAGGAAGCGACCGAAATTCTGACGAGTGACTTTTCGGAAAGCCTTGAAAGTCATTCTCAAGAAATAGGAGAAAAGCAAGATATTTGCCCTCAGTGCGGAAGTCGTGACTTATCTGCGTATACAAAGGGAAAGCGGCCAGCGTTTTTGGTTTTCATATTGTTAGGCTTTCCTCTGTTCTTCTATAAACAGGGTTATAAGTGTAACCAGTGTGGTGAGTTCAGTGAAAAGCTTTGATTCGTGGTAGCGTGACTAACTTATTGACATAAGCTTGGTTAATCAATTGATTATTATGAAATCTGTACTGATTAGAGCTTACTTTTTGTTAAGGGATATAAAGTTTGTACATCACAAGCTCTTTACGTTTTCAAGGATGGTTTGGTGTTTAGAAAGTTACTGAGAAAGAAAAAGCAAATTGAAGAAAATGAAGTTCGAGTAGTTCTTCCTGAAGAAAAATTCTTGGTTGGAGATTGGAAATGCGAAGGGCTGCCTTGTGTTGCTGTATTAAACTCAAATCTGAAGGATTTTGAGCCCAAAGAAATATTTAGTTGGCATTTATCTGTAATTATTGACTTCGACGACTTAATCGAAAATGGCCTGCCGTCGCAAGAAGAGAGAGATATAGTCGATCCGTTTTGCGACAAACTAGACGAGGAAATTAAAGCCGGAGGCAATGCTCTGTTTCTTGTCAGGGAAACTTGGAATGCAACTAGGCGCTTGGTATGGCGAGTCTATGATCCAGAAATAGCGCACCAACATTTACAGTACATAGTCGAACATCACCGTAATCCCCGTCCTTTTGATTGGCATATGGAGCAAGATGTGAACTGGGAGCAGGCTAAGTGGTACTTGGATCAAGTTAAAACATAAAAAGCAATTAAGGCAAACCATTCCACTCAGATATCTTGGAATGAAGTTCGGTGTACTTTTTGATTTAGTATTGTGCGACTTATTGTATCTGTTATGCGTTTAGAATGAAGGATGACTCAAAATGACAATATCAATATCCCCTTTGGAATTCGTTGGTGAGTTCTCTTATCTAAAGCGTCAGTTACTTGAAGGCTATTTTTCGGAAGTATCAGATACATCTGTTTTAACTATTTTGAAAGAAGCTGGCATTGAAGCACAGCAATTGGACGTTGTAAGAGGAATCTTAGATGATTCATTGACTGACGCTCTATATACCATTTTACTGGGCTTAGACGGTTGTGCTTTGATAGGAAAACATCAAATTGACTATAAATTACAAGATGAGTCAGGGCGTGAGTTAACTGGTGAACTTGAAGGGCTAGCTTACGAAGCGTTGTATGAAAAACACATTTAAAAAGTGTTTAGGAATGATTTGCAACATGCGGTATTTTCACTATATGTAAGCTGTATTGATTAAAGTGGTATGAGCCGTTAGCGGTATGCGAGCGTCTCATCTTAATTGATAGTTATATAAATCGAACAAAAGGAGGAGTTTGAAGTTGTATAAGATCATTATGTCAGGATTATTTTGCTTAGTTTGTTCTTTAGGTGTTCAGGCTATGGAGCCCGAAGACCTGTTGAGAAATGTAGGCTTTTTTGATTTTGACTCAACAAAAAACAGATTTGTTTCCGAGAATGTAAGCGATCTAAATCGAGAGATGACATTTAAAGAGTTAATAACACTCGTCGAGTCTTTCGATTTTGACTCCTCCAAAGTGAAAGTTGTTCAAACACTGCGAGGTCACCACGAAGAATATTCTGATTCAGAATTATTAGAGTTGATTGGGAAGTTAGACTTTGATTCGACCAAGGAAGAAATGCTAGCAGTGCTTGATGCGGAACTAGTCGAGCTCCCGGACACTACTAGCTCCAAAAGAGCCACAAATTCAGTTACAACGACAAAGAGTACAACTATTACTATTCGATGTGTCGGAATCGACTGTGAAACGGAATACGTAAGTAAATAGCCTGAGCTCTATTCTAAACCAGAGACTTTATCGTATAGTTGCCTTTCTAGGAGAGTTTGGTAAGCGACTAGATGAATTAGAGTTTAGCCGTATTATTGAGAATAGAAGCAAAATAGGAAATAGATTTGTTAGAGCTTAAGACAATAGGGCTTTTTTTTGTGACGGCCATTGCGGAGATACTGGGGTGTTATCTCCCTTACTTGTGGCTAAAGGAAGACAAATCGATATGGCTCTTAGTGCCGGCCGCTTTGTCTCTCGCACTATTTGCGTGGTTGTTGTCTTTACACCCGACAGCTGCAGGCAGAGTTTATGCGGCTTACGGTGGTGTCTATATTTTTGTCGCAATTTTATGGTTGTGGGCTGTGGATGGGATTCGCCCAACATTATGGGACGTAGTGGGCGCGAGTGTCGCTATGTTAGGTATGGCGATTATCATGTTTGCGCCGAGAGGTACTTAGCAACAGCGTCGTTGCCAGTAATAGATGTAGTGTGGCAAGTTAACTTGTGTGCTAGAACTTGCCACTGTTGCTTTTAATAACCTGCTAAGTCTAGTTGCTCTAGTTTATTTGTTTTAAGAAAGCGCATTTCTAATGAATTGGGAGATTAATATCCACTTCGAAATACTGCTCTTCTGGATTGACTACTTTGTACGAATCAAATCGAATTCTATTGTCCAAGCTATAACCACTATTCGGCAACCACACATTGAAAACGCCTTTATAGTCATGGGCAATTTCACTCGGACTCCCTTTTGCGGAGTAAGAGGCAAACTTCCCACCTTTGATTATGCGAGTTTCTGTGGTGATATCGGGCGGTAAAACAGTGTCGTTATCTATTTTTATACAAATGTCATAAACACAACGACTTTTGTCAGTGATGTTCGGGTCGCTATAACACACATCAATTAGCTGTGAATCGTCATGGACGAAGCTGCGGTGTTCTTCGATAAACTTCGGCCAATGATGAACAAGATCACCATAGTCTCCGATGTAGCGTCGGTAGAGCACTCGTATATCTTTGAGCTCTTGAATTACGACATCTTCGTTATAGTATTCAAAATTTTGGTATACGATCTCAGACCCGTCGAAGTGACTGACCAAATCAAACTTTTTATCCTTTTTCAGCTTGCGAAACTTTGCTGGTGAGATCCCATGGTGCTTAGTAAAGGCTGAGCTGTAGTTGGATGAGCTGTATCCGTAACCCAAGCCAATATTGGTAATACTATTGTTGGTATTCGTGCCCAGTACTATGGCACTGTCTTCCATTTTCAAGCGTTTGATTAACGAATAAATACTTTCGCCAGTAGACTTTTTAAACAATCGACTAAAGTGAAATTTCGATAAATTGCAATGACTTGCAACTTCTTCTACCCCTAATTCACTGGTGAGATTGTTGAAAATGTACTCAATGGCGCTGTTGATGGTCTTGTTTGTTATTTCCATATAAAAATCGTTCGTATATCAATAACTTGCTTCTGTGCGATCCTAATGCTTCCACTTAGTGCTCCCGCCACCTAATAAAGTTTGCTAACAAAAAGCACAAATTCAGAAGTATAGAGAGTGAAAACTTCGTATCATCATTGGTTTGTTAATGATAATGATTATCATATCAAAAAGAAAGGGCATTGAGACTGCGGCGTTGAGGATATCAAATGGACTCGTTTGTTGTATTCACCGCTTGTTGATCGAGTGTCGAAGGAATCGCAAATATTAGGATTAATAAATAGTATGACTCAGTTTTCTCAATCTGTTCCAGAGAGCAAAACGTTAACCTATGAAAGCCAAGGAAAATTCAATCAAGTCGAGATTGTTTGGAGCGACAAAGATGTACCTCGTATCCAAGCTGATAACTATGAAAGCTTAGGACTTGGTTATGGCTATGCTCATGCCCGAGACAGGTTGGTTGAACTTGTTGGTCAGGCGATTGCGATGCGTGGGCAACGCTCTAAATACTATGGTCCAGAAGCTTTCTCCACCCTAGGCTTCCTTAAAACGACCAACCTCAATTCAGATTTAATGTTCAAACTTAGGGGCCCAGATGAATGGGTTAAAGAGGAGTTTGAGCGATTAAACCCAGAGACTCAAGATTACATCTGTGGTTATGTAAATGGCCTAAATTTCTTTGTAGATAGTCTTTCTGAGACACAATACCAGCAGCTCGTTGGTCAAGAACCTATGGTTCGGTTTGAAGTCGATGACGTTGTTCGTTTTGCTATGCGCTTTGGCATAATGAAGGAGTTGATCGAGATTGGGCCACATCTCGTAGATTCGGCCAACTGCAATCATGCCAGTGACTCAAGTGACAGTGTTTCTCCTCATAACACACCCGTTGAAGTCGAAGGGGGCTTTGGCAGTAATGCTTGGGCTTATGGCAGCGAGGTAGTTGAAGGCGATGGTGCTATCCTTGTGGGGAATCCTCATTCAGCTTGGCAGAGAAACCCACATCAACTCCGCATCTACATGCACCAGTGTCACCTGACGATTCCGGGTGAACTTGATGTAGCAGGCTCCACGTTTTTAGGTTTTCCGTTACCACTGACTGGATACAATGCTGACGTCTCTTGGAGTATTTTGGATGCAGCGACAGTCACACCTTATGTTCTGCACCTCATGGACGTCCAACTCGAGCAAGACTCGATTAAGTACTTACTGGACGGTGACTATCAGTCTGCGACCATACGCCGCATTGATATAGAAACCTTGCAAGCATCCGGTGGAACTGTCACGCAATCTTTCGAGTTTGCACAGTCTCACTTAGGGACACTTTTCAAGCTTCCTCAATCACCCAACAAGCCCGCTGGCTGGTATGCCATCACCAATCCGGGAGAGAGAAACGCTAAAGGGCTAGATCAGTTTTTGTCGGCGGCGAAGGCTCGCTCTACTAGAGAGTTTATCGAAAAGATAGAAGATCACCGAGGAGTGCTTTGCCAGCTTGTTGTCGCCGATAGACATGGCGAAGTGGGTTATGTGGTCGCCGGTAATGTTCCACCTATAACCGATGAAGTAATGGCAGATGCTCATGTCGGTATCCAGGGTGTTGCATTTAACGTACTGGATGGAAGCCAAACAAAAAACTCATTCCGCGACCAAAACTTGAGGCCACTGCAGGCGGATAAGTCTTTTTATCCGAACATTGTCACTCGTGGCATTATTCACAATACCAACAACAGCTATAAGTACAGTGTGTTTGGTCAGCAGCAGCCTGATTACCCATCGGTATTTGGTCAGCACAAACAACAGCGCACATTAGCAGCGGCTAGGCTCGACTACGACCCTCGTCTGATCATGTCGTATAAGCGAATCCAAGAGATCAGTGCTAGCGGCAAGATAAGCGCTCAACAAGCGTTAGAGGTGGTTTTTGATAACCGTAACTATGCGGCTGAGACATTTTTAGATTGGATTCTGACTCTAGAGCCAAGTGATTGCTCTGCGCCAGTGAAGCAAGCCTTTCAGGTATTAGCAAGCTGGGATCGCAAGAACAATGCAGACAGTCGAGGCGCACTATTGTTTCATCAGCTGTGGAGCAAGTTGGTTAAGGCTAAATTAGTTAAAGTGACGGGTTTTGGTGACCCAGAGGTGGACTCAGACATTTCAACTTCGCCATCAAGTCAGAAAGTGATCTTGACCTCATTGGAGCAGTCCATTGACGAATTAGAACAACTTGGCTTTGCATTAGATACCGCATGGGGCTGCGTCCTCTATCAGACCGCAGATAATCAAACCATCCCAATGCATGGTGGATCTTATGAGCAAGGTATTCTCAACGGAGAAATGCCTGCTGAGTTAACCCGTGATGGTTTTGCCTACATCTTATTCGGTACAGCCTATCTTCAGTTAACCCAATGGCAAGATGGTGTGATTTGTCCACAGGTGTTACTGGCTCACGGTCAGCGCGATGGAATTGATTCAAAGGCACGCACATGTCAGTTACACATGTTCCTCAATAAGGAAATCTATTCAATGCCTTACAGCCCACAGCAGTGGGAGAGCGCCAATATCGCCAATAAAATCAACCTAATTGGAACAGCCCCTGTTCTCTGAGCAGTTCCAATAAATTCGTTATGTCTAACGTATCTATTTATGAGTATTAACCCTTGATGAAAAAGATAATCTTAACCGCTTTCGCCTTGCTCATAAGCGCCACTTCGACTAACGCAATAGCGTGGCCTAAGAGCTTTGTTAACGCCGATGGAAGCACAACAACGATTCCAACCAAGCCAGTTAGGGTGCTATCGACTTCAGTTACAGTGACTGGAACCTTGCTTGCCATTGATGCCCCTTTAATTGCTACGGCCACCGATACGACTGGAGCGTTTTTTGGACAATGGCAGTCTGTCGCTGAGCAGCGCTCGTTAAAAAAATTATGGCCAGCAGGTAGCGTGAACCTTGAGTCTGCCTATTTAGAGCAGCCAGATCTGATTGTTGTATCGAAATCAGGTGCCGACTCTGCGCTTAATCAAGTTAAAGATCTTCGATCTATTGCCCCAACTATTATCGTCGATTACAGCACGCAATCATGGCAGGAACTCGCCAAGAAGCTTGGTGAAGCTTTGGGTAATGAAAAACATGTTGAAAAGAAAGTCGCCGAATTTGATCAGTTAGTTGCCGATGCTAAGGCTCGATTAGATTTGCCTGATGGTCAGGTTAATATTATCAGTTACCACGGGCCGGGCGTGACCAACGCTGTGGCGAAATCACAAGGGGCGCACGCATTATTGCTTTCAGCTTTAGGGTTTAAGATCGAATCATCAGATGATAGTTGGCATGCGGGCCCAGTCTCTCATAGCGACTTTGCGATGGTTAACTATGAGAAGTTGACCGAACTTAGCGCGGAAACGAGCTTTTTAATTGAGGCGTCTGATGAGCGAGCCCGGAGTTTGATGTCTGATGTGGTATTGAAAAACTTACCATCGGTGAAAAACCAACAAGTATATGGGCTAGGGGAGAACACCTTTAGAGTCGATCTCTACAGTTCCAGAGAGATCGTCAAGAATATGCTTGCGCGATTTGGCCGTTAAGATAACGGCGTTTTTATTGACATGACTCAATTAGTTCACACCGTTGCCCGAAGAAATAAGCGACAGGTCAACCTGATTTTGATGGCTGCCTTTATCTGTTTGCCAGTGTTAATGCTCGTCAGCGTATTCCTAGGCTCTCGAGATATTGCCGTAGCGACAACTCTAGAAGCCTTGGTTCAATTTGACGGAAACAATTCTCAGCATCTCATCGTTCACCATTTACGAATTCCAAGAACCTTACTGGCAGTGATTGTCGGCGCGGCACTCGGGGTTTCGGGCATAATAATGCAAGCGCTCACTCGTAACCCATTGGCTGATCCTGGAATACTGGGTGTTAATGCTGGAGCGATGACCATGATCGTACTGGGCATCTCCCTGTTTGGACTGACGAGTATTTCAACTTATGTTTGGTTAGGGCTGTTAGGTGCGGCAATTACCGGTCTTATGGTTTATCTCATTGCAGGGAAAGGCCGAAAGGTCGATGCCGTGCGTGTCGTCTTATCGGGCACGGCGTTAACGATTATGCTGTTGGCAATTACTAGCTTAATCACTATCAATAGTCACCAAGAAGTGTTTTACCAGTTTCGTCATTGGTCGGTTGGATCACTGCAAGGGCGTGGCTATGATGTCTTGTATCCCGTCTCGCTATTTATTGCAGTCGGGTTGTTGTTGTCTCTCGCATTAGCGAAACCTTTAGACTCTATCGTGTTGGGTTTTGAAAAAGGTCTAACACTAGGCATTAATCCTGCCTATGTATGGGCGGGTTCATTTGTTGTGGTGACCATACTGGCGGGCAGCGCTACTGCAGCAGCGGGCCCTATTAGTTTTCTTGGCTTGACTGCACCTCATATAACCAAGTTAATCGTTGGTACCGACCATAAAAAACTCCTACCTGCCTGTATGCTGATCTCAGCTTTATTACTTCTTATCGCCGATATATTGGGCCGTATAGTCGGTTACCCTGATGAAATAAGTGCCGGCATTATGGTGGCATTGATTGGTGGACCATTTTTCTTGTACTTGATTAGGCGTTAGTGTGTTTACAGTTACAAAAGTGCTTTCCTCTCGATACTTGTACGCTTTGCGATGGAAATCTGCGTCGGTTGTCGTGAACATAAAGAATGTCTCCATTGCTTTTATTATGGCTTTGAGTTTATGTCTTCTGACCTTGTTCGCGCTCAGTGTCGGTAAATTACCTATGACTATTCAGCACGTTTTGGAGATTTTACTATCTTCGGAGCGTGCTGAAGCGGGCTTTCAAGCCAAAATAGTGTGGGATATTCGATTGCCAAGAATCGTTACTGCCGTATTTGCGGGTGCTGCATTAGGGGCTTCTGGTGCTATTTTCCAATCTATCTCTCGAAATCCATTGGGTTCTCCCGACATTATCGGCTTCACGTCAGGGGCGGCTGCTGGGGCACTCATTCAAATCATCTACTTTGCTGGTGGATCTCTTCAAGTCGCAATTGGAGCGATTGTTGGTGGGCTCGCAACCGCTGTGGTCGTATTGGTTCTGTCCTATCAAGGCGGCGCCATAAAGCGTCAAAACCTAGTGTTAACCGGTATTGGCGTTGGCGCGATACTCAGCGCATTCAATGGCCTGCTTTTGGTGAAAGGAGATATCGATAGCGCGATTACTGGAAATTTGTGGCTGGCTGGGTCTCTGCATGCCAGGACATGGCAGCACGCACTTCCAGTCGTGTTTGGCGTCGTTTTACTATTGCCTTTAATCAAGCTGTTTACAGCGGCAATGGCTGGATTAGAACTTGGCGAGTTGCGTGCTCAGTCGGTAGGCATTCGGATTCTATGGCTCCGCTTGATTATGACGTTGATCGGTGTCGCACTCGCTGCTTTGGCAACGGCAGCGACTGGGCCCATTGCTTTTATCGCTTTAGCAGCTCCACAATTGATGGCTCGATTAAGAAATACCGCAAACTTACCTATTATTTCTTCTGCACTGATGGGCGCATTAATACTACTGATTGCGGATCTTATCACCCAATTGATACCAATAGACCTGAACTTGCCAATAGGCCGAGTGTGCGGAATTATTGGCGGGGTTTATTTACTGTGGCTTATTATCAGAAGCCGATAACGAATAACGTATTATGACTATTTTGGATTCTGCAATGGATGGAAACCCAACCCTTAGCGCTGAAAATCTCACGCTTGGATACGGCTCAAAAATCATATGTGAAGCACTCGATGTCACTATCCCGACAGGGAAATTAACGGTCATTGTTGGGCCAAATGGCTGCGGAAAGTCGACGCTTCTGAAAAGTCTGTGTCGCTTACTAACACCAAAGCAGGGAAGTGTCATTCTCAATGGTAAACAGATCCAGAGCATGCCAAGCAAAGAGGTCGCTAAACGGCTAGGTTTCCTACCTCAAAGTTCGCCTACCCCTGAACGGGTGACCGTTGAAGAGCTAGTCGCACGAGGTCGTCATGCTCATCAAGGACTGTTTAGCCAGTGGAGCATAGAAGATGAGCAAGCGGTAAAGCAAGCGATGCAAGTCACTCGAGTTGTAGAGTTTGCCGAGCATACGGTTGATGCTTTGTCTGGCGGTCAACGGCAGCGGGTATGGATTGCGATGTTGCTTGCACAGCAAACGCCAATTCTGATGCTAGATGAGCCAACGACCTATTTAGATATCTCCCACCAACTTGAGTTACTTGAACTATTTAAGCTGCTCAAACAACAACGGGGTAACACTATCGTTGCTGTATTGCATGATCTGAACCAAGCCTGTCGTTATGCCGATAATTTGATTGTGTTGAGTGGTGGAAAAATTGTTGCTCAAGGCGAACCAGAAGATCTAATGACTGAATCTTTGGTTAAGCAAGTGTTCGGCCTAGATAGCTTAATCATTCCAGATCCGGTCACAAGCTCGCCGATGATTGTGCCTAAAGCCCCTTTGATACCGGATGTTGTATGAGGTGAGTTAACTGGTTTTTACCTAAGCCCTTTAGCTTGGTAACAATATAGATCTCCAAATTAACCTGATGATTTTCCAATGAATCATCAGGTTTTTTCGTACTCAAACCAGTGCCTATCTCGCGAAGTTCTCTGTCATAAACTATTCCAATCATTCAATTCATTTGCCCGTTCGAAAAGCACAAATTCAGAAGTATGTAATGACAACCCTTAGTAATATACGCTCCGTAGATGAGAATGGTTATCAATATAATAAATTGTATATATCGGTAACTAAGCCATAAAAATCAAGGGCATGGGCTATTAATGGTAAGTCTGTATCAAGGCTAAATACTGATATAGAGCATGACCTTATAACTAATGTCACGTGACTTACGTGTCGGAAAACTAACAAAGCAGTGCGAAGCCGTATTCCTAAGAACCCAGTATCGAGGTCAAGCAAGCCATTAGTGCTTGTAATACGGCGACCGGCAAACTCTAGGAGAATGACCAAATGGAATTAGTGCGCATGGAGCGCTTAGCGAAAAGCCAGCCAAACAGACACCCTCTCAGTACCCTCGCAGCATCCATTGCCTTTGCTTGTATTGGTATGCAAGCGGGAGTTGCCGTTGCCGCAGAAGAGACCAAAGACGGTGTAGTACCAACAATGGTGGTATACGGTGACAAATCTGAACGCTCACTCCAAGAAACCAGCGCAAGTGTTGTCGTTTATGACCAAGACTCAATGCAGGAAAAAGGTATTAATACCACTCAAGACTTATTGAGAATGAGCCCAAACATTGTTGATACTGGTTATGGTAACCAGATCGCGACAGTGCGAGGTGTTGATGGTTCTGGCCCTGGCGTAGGGGCAGCAGCCTTTATTTCAGGTTCTAAACCACGACTCAATGTTTCTTTAGATGGGCGCTCACTGACCTACAACGAACTCGCATATGGGCAAAACTCCATGTGGGATATGCAGCAAGCAGAGGTGTACCTTGGCCCACAAAGCTATATTCAGGGTCGAAACTCGATTGCCGGAACCGTAGTCTTGAGATCTAACGCTCCTGTTTTTGAGCGTCAGTTTTCGGTGAAAGGCGGATTGGGAAACAATAACTTCCAGCAGACTGCCATCGTATACAACGATGTTCTTGTAGATGATCAGGTGGCATTTCGTATTAGTGCTGATAGGCAGTATCAAGAAAGCTCTGTAGCACTGGTAAGCTATGAGCCTGCAGGCGATCCGAAAGAAATTGAATCAAATGTTATTCGAGCTAAGTTGCTGGTCGAGCCAAGTAAAATCCCTGATTTGTCCTCAACACTTACCATTTCCTACAACGACCATCGTGCTCCTCAAGGGGAGTATGAGCCGGATGACTCGCCGTTTGCTCCATTCCCTTCTAAGCGTCCGGTGTCTGAAGGAAATACGAATAGCTACGTTTGGGACTTAACTTACGGTGTGACATCGAACGTTGAGTTGGCGTTTAACACCAACTATAGCGATTTCGAAATTAAACGACTTGTTCCGACAGGAGATAGATTCACGGCAGAGATTCAAGGTAAGGAGTACCATATTGAGCCAACGCTTAGATATGTTTCAGATTCAGAGCAGTTGGACCTTTTAGTAGGAGCAAGGTATTTCAGTAACAGTCAAGACGACTTTATTGATGGTATGGGCTCTTACGAGGATGAAACTAAGACCCAATCTGCTTACTTACAAGCCATTTATAACCTAACCTCTAGCGTGGTACTAACGGCGGTCGGTCGCTATGAAAGTGAGAAAAGATTTAGGAAGGGCGGTACGGGTCCATTTGCGCTAGAGCTAGATAAGACCTTTGACGACTTCTTACCGAAGTTAGCCTTGGCTTGGAACGTAGATAAAAATAATACCTTTGGTGTGAGTGCTGCAAAAGGGTTCGGCTCAGGTGGTGCTGGGGTAGATTTCATTGCACGCTCAACCTACATGTTTGATGAAGAGTCTGTCTGGAACTATGAGTTCTTTACGCGTCATCGCTTGATGGACCAAAGCCTTCAACTGACAACCAACGTGTTCTATAACGACTACGAAAATCTGCAACAGTTAACCGGCGCAGAGATTTCAAACTTGGATGACGCGAAGTCTTATGGTGCCGAGGCCACAGTGGATTGGTATGCAACACAAGACTTGAGCTTCTTTGCTAATCTAGGCGTACTGAAAACTGAAATTAGCGATAGCACGCAGAGCATCTATGATGGCAAAGAGTTTGCTCGTGCACCTGGGTTTACCGGAGTAACGGGACTGAACTACTGGATTGGTGACTTTGAGTTGAATGGTAACGTTCAGTATGTTGGTGATTACTACTCAACGACAGATAATGATGAAGTAGGAAAGATTTCTGGTTACACGACCACAAATGCTTCGATTGCTTATTTCTTTGACTATGGTCATGCCAAACTGTTCGCGAACAACCTGTTCGATTCTGATGACGTCATACTCTACGAAGCTCGAGGCGTGGTATACACAGACTCGCCGTTACTCCAAAAAGCGCGCACGGTCGGTTTATTGGTACAGCTTGATTTTTAATCTAAACACAAGCCAGCATTGATAATGCTGGCCTCTTTTTAGCGCAAAAAACGCCTAGGAAGTCTGCATTGCGGTACCAATCGACTTGCTCTCAGAGTGGGTAGAGCTGCGATTGTTAACACCATTGAATCGCGTGTTAACTCACTCTCCTCTGTTTCTAAATCAACCATTTTTACGCCATTTTTAAGTGCTCACTTATGTTTCGAAATCCTCTTTTTAATAATGTTCATGACAAAAAGATAGAGATAGATAGCGGCTGGTTATTGGGAAGCGTGAACCGCAATAACAATATCTCAGTCTTTAAAGGTATTCCTTTTGCGGCGCCGCCCGTTGGTAATTTACGTTGGGCCGCGCCAGAACCTGTTGAAAAATGGCAAGAGATACGCAACGCCAAGGAATACGGCGCATCGAGTATCCAAACGCCGCCTGAAAAAGGCTCTTTCTATCAAAAAGAGTTTCTGCCCAAACCGCATGTCTATGATGAGGATTGTTTATATCTCAATGTATGGGCACCAGAGGCTAAAACTGATGAACAGCGACCCGTTTTGGTCTGGTTTTATCCTGGTGGTTTTGTTTGGGGATCGGGCAGTGATGACTCGATTGATGGAACGGCACTGGCTAAAAAGGGCTTAGTGGTGGTCACTATAAACTACCGAGTGGGTGTTCTAGGTTTTATGGCACATCCAGGACTCACACAGGAATCGCCGAATCACATATCGGGTAACTACGGTCTACTGGATCAAATCGCTGCATTGAAATGGGTTCAGCGCAACATCGCGCAGTTTGGAGGCGACAAAAGTAACATCACCATTTCAGGATTGTCGGCAGGTGCAATCAGTGCGCACCTTTTGTCCGCGTCGCCGAAGGCAAAGGGCCTGTTTCATAAGATTATTGCACAAAGTGGCTCTGTATTTGCGATGAAAGGGCATGCAACGCTTGAGAGCAATGAAGCGGCAGGTATTCGATACGCGAACAGTTTAGGCGTGAATTCTATTCATGAACTTAGAAAGCTCTCCCCTGAAGAGTTGATGGCACAACCTTATAAAGCTTGGCCAGTTGTTGATGGTTGGTTACTGCCCGAGAGCGTATCTAGCGTGTATGAAAGAGGGCATCAAATTGATGTACCTATGTTGGTAGGTGGTACATCAGATGAAGCGGCGACCATACCACCTAATGCAATCAAACTAGACACATTCGAGTTTGGCGTGACAAGCTTGTTTGGTGACTATACACAAGAGTATCTAAAGCTGTATCCAGCCAAAACCGATGGCCAAGCTATGGAAAACTTCGTTTTGGCTAAAACCGAGTCAATTCACTGGGCGGCGCGAAAATGGGCATTTCAACAAAACAAGTCGGGCACCGAACCTATTTATCTTTATTCATTTAATAAAACTCCACCCGGTGAATTTAGCTCGCAGCACGGAGCGTATCACATGGGCGATTTAGTCTATGCTTTTAATAATCTTGATACCGTCGATAGGCCTTGGACGAGAGAGGATAGAGAGTTATCTGAATTAATGTCGAGCGCTTGGGTTAACTTTGCAAAAACAGGTAGTCCAAATGGTGGTCAATTGCATTTGTGGCCTGTGTATTCGACTAAAGACGATATCGTCATGGTATTTGATAGCAAAACCGAAGCGAAAGTTGATAAACGAAATAAAGCGTTACACCGACTATTCGACAAAGAATTTGCAACGAATAAAGGCTATATGAAGTTATAGGCTTGAACCCGTTTGGTAGCCTTATCAATGTCTTCTGGAGTCATGACTGTTGGCAATTTTCTTGATTTATCTGAGTGTCGAAACTGCATATCAAGTTTTACGGGTTCTTGAATAATCTTTTTGTATAAGAAGACTAATGCATTGAGAGCCAGACTTTGCGTTTTCCTTACCGACTTTTTGTTAACAACCAGATACGTTAGAAAATCCTCTACATGCTTGGAGGTTAAGCTCTTTGGGTGCTTTTATCATGATAAAGAATGTATTGGTGAATCCAATAAATATACGCCTCCGTTGGATGAAGGGTATAGTGTCGTCCCAGTATACGTTCTTGTATATACGACAAAAATGGTGATTTTTTCATTGAACTTTAACTGGTTATGCACACATAGGTTTCCAGCTTGGCACACCAATTTATATTATATAGAAAAATTCTGTATTTTGAGATGTAGGCAGATAGCTGTAGTGCTTAAGTTACTGTTAGTTTTCATAAAAACGGGGTATCGTTGACGTTATTAAGATACTAGGCAGAATAATTCTGTATTTAAGCGCAGAATTTTTCTGCCTAATATAGCTGTTATGTTTTTGGAGAAGCTCATGAATCACTGTTGTGATCAAATGAACTATGCATTGACTTTAGACTGCGACCAACATCAAGATGAGTTTTCATGTCCCGACGTTCTAATACTACATTTAGAAAAATTTGATGAGTACGGAATTATAATCCGGGATGGTAGCTGTAGCTTTTCAATGATTAATTACTGTCCTTGGTGTGGGGTTAATTTGCCTGAGTCTAAGCGTGATTTGTGGTTTGATACGTTAGAAAAACTAGGATTTGATGATCCTAGTGAACAGGATATTCCTGAAGAGTTCAATACAAGTAAATGGTACCAAACATAACAAAGCGTTTAAGACAGATTCGCAATGCTCGGCACTTTCGGCTTGAATTGGCTTTAGTGTTTACGGCACAAACTTTAAGTCGGGTGGTATTGCGTTGCTCACCCCTTTACAGGGCTACATGGATTCCCCCGGTTGTCAAACATCCGCTAAACTTATGTTGATGGGTTTTGGACTGCCGCTCTACATTCGGCCTACTTATCGACGATTCGCATACGTCGTGGCCCTGATGACTTTGCGCGACTGCGGTGCCTTATTCGTTAGATGACATCGAGTGTGTCCGCCGCATTAACAGGCTCTCCGCAAGTGGTCTTAACCTATCTCCATCATTAGCGTCTGCAATGACCCGGTGGGTTTAACTCTTTATGCTGCTTAAGTTTCTACTCAAGCAGCATAGTTTTCATATTCGGTTTGATTGTGTAAAAGCGACCATATAATTCGTGCGTTCTTTGCGGCAAGTGCCACTATCGCTCGATTCATTCCTCTGCGCTCCAGAACGCCTCGACACCACTGACTTAGCTTATCTTGCTTGTCACCAAGGTTGGCAATCACGGTCCTTGCGCCGTGAACTAATAGTGTTCGTAAGTATTTATCACCGTGTTTGGTTATCCGACCTAACCGAGGCTTTCCTCCTGTGGAATATTGCTTTGGTACTAAGCCTAGCCAAGCAGAGAAGTCGCGACTTTTATCAAATTGAGAGCCGTTACCTATTGAAGCGAGTATCGCTGTTGCGGTTTGTGGCCCAATACCTCGGACCTTCATCACTCGCTGGACATTAGTGCTGACCTTGGCAAAAGAATCGAAGACTTGTTCAGTATCGGCGATACGTTGGTTGAGTTCGCCAAGGTGATGATAAGCATCAGCTATCAATGTTCTTGCAAGGAGTGGCAGTTCATTTTCTGCACCTTCGAGCATTAAGGGAACCTGTTTCATCAATGAAGAACGACCAACAGGAATGATTAAGCCGAATTCCGAAAGCAGAGCACGCATGCGATTCATAAGCGCGGTGCGTTCACGAACCCAATGCTCTCTCATTCTATGTACAGATAGGATGGCTTGCTGTTCGGGGGATTTTACGGGCACAAAGCGAGTTGAGGGTCGCTGAACAGCTTCGCAAATAGCAACAGCATCATTAAGGTCGTTCTTTCCCTTAGTTCGATAAGGAATTACGTATTTAACAGCCATAATGTGGGCGTCATGACCCAGTTTATTGAGTGTTCTAGCCCAATAATGTGCACCACTACACGCTTCAACACCTATACGCATGAGTGGCATATTTGCTATTGTAGTCAATAGTTTAGAGCGTGTTACTGACTTATGAAGTATGACTTTACCATTTTGGTCTACGGCATGAAGGCTAAAGTGGTTTTTAGCTAGGTCGATACCGCAAAAATAAGAATAATCAGACATGGTGCCTCCGATGCATTTAAGTACCACATAAGTGTGGCAGATCCTCGGTAGGGGGGAATCCATGTCATTCGTTATGGCACTAAAGGAGTACAGAGTGAAAATAGGTATTGTTCAGATGCAAATGAGATGGACTGTTGCACAAAACCTTACGACGATATCTGGGTATATTAAAAGGTTAGATGTCCTAGATGTCCTAATTTTCCCTGAACTTGCATTAAGTGGCTTTCATAGAAATATAGAAGCTGAGTCTAAAGAGATTTTAATTCAAAATGCCATAGTCGAACTACAAAATTTAGCGAAAAAGTATCGAACAAGTTTGTTTTTTGGTGCACCTAAAGTAGTTGGCTCAAATGTGTTCAATAGTTATTTGTGCATCAGTAAAAATGGTCAGGTCATCGCACAATGGGACAAGGTTGGATTAACTGAAAGTGAATCCCAGTTTTTTGCTAAAGGTAGCAATAGATACGTGTTGGATCTTGATGGTACTCGCTGTACCACGGTAATTTGTAGAGAAGTCGAGGATGCAGATTGGTTTATCTCTCAAGTTCGTTCCTGCTCTCCAGAAATCATAGTTTGGCCTAGCTATATCAGCCGAAGTGGCAATGACGATACCTTAACGGGCTATTATTCAATGGCTTCTGAAATAGCTAAGGAACTCGATGCATTTGTTCTACAGTGTAACTGGCCACAAGCGCTCAACGATCAGAACATTTGTGGATTAGGAGGTAGCCGTATATTTGGAACCGATGGTCAATGTCTTTTGTCCATGCCTGTAGACCAACTTGCGATAAGTATCTTGGAGTTTTCTAAGGGGGCGTTGAGATCAGTTGAGACTATGAGTTCACTGGAAACCGCGTTATAACAGATTGTTCAAGAGTGATTCGGCACGCTGGACATTTTTATTATGCGTGAGTTTTAGTGATTAAGGTGTTTTGCGGCGGCATCGGAATTGCGTTGCTCATCCTTTTGCGGAACATTATGTGTTTATAGGGTTCAAATGGAAATTTTCGAGATTCAACTAGGAAACTCAATCGGTCCAGTCAAGCTCGGTATGACAGAAACTGAAGTGCGCAATGCTATCGGAGATCCTGATTGCATCTATGGTCATCGCCATCATTTTTTAGACGGTCTCATGGTCGATTTTGATAATGAAGGAAGAGTTGAGTTCATTGAAGCCGCTGCGTCTGAGTTGTTTTCAACTACATTGCTTGGTTTTGACGTACATAGGACATTAGCGACTAATGTGCTCGAACGAATTCAGCTAGAAGGTAACTATGATCATTCTGATCCAGAGTTAGGCTATAGCTACGTATTTGAAGAGCTTCAGTTATCTTTCTGGCGTCCAACTCTTCCTGACTTAGAAGAAGGTGAAGGGTTGTACTTTCAATCGGTTGCAATTGCTTCGGAGGGTTACTTTGAGTAAAGACATAACAAACTGCTAAAGACGGACTATCAACGCTCGGCAATTTTGGTTCTAGTTTGGTAAAGTGTTTACGGCAGCAAGTTTAAGTATCGTGTTATGCGTCGCTAGCCACTTGGCAGGGCGTTATGTGGCTGGAGAAAAATGAAGTTTAAAGCACCAATTTTCTTTTTAATTGCACCTCCAGTCCTTTTTGGACTGATTTGGGCATATCAAGCTTTTGAAACTGGTCAAACGATTAACCAAATTTTCATGTTGCGTACCGATAATAACAGCCTGCTGGTATGGATAGGGAAAATGTCCATAGCAGGTTTTTTTAATAGCTTTGCTTTAGAGAATTTCTACCCTAACTATCAAAATAAAAGTGTTTCGGTTCAGAGGCTTATTAATATTATAGGTTTTGCACTTTTTCTTGCCGTAGTTAGCACAATAATTTGGGTACTATTTCTAGGCGTGCAGCTATGAAGCCACATAACAATTGTTCAAGAGTGATTCGGCACGCTGGACATTTTTAGTATGCGTTATTTTCAGCGGTTAAGGTGGCATGCGGAAGCTTAGGTATTGCGTGCCTCACATCTTTACAAGGAGTTAGCTTTCTAGGGAGAAACAATGAGAATCAGACAAATTAAGGCGTACCGAGTAACGTCAATTATTTCTTTGCTGTTAGGCATTACCGCACTACAGGAATTATATATAAGCGAAAACCTATTAATTATTGGTTTTTCTGCCGGTGTGCTTGGTACTTTGTTGCTAGGTAGTGCTGGGCTTTTTACGGTATTTCGATTTGTTTCTGCGTTTGTGAAGGGAACAAGTTTAAGCCTGTCTAGTCGTGTTCTAGGGTGTATTTATTCGGCCCTACCAGTTTTACTTTGGTACTTATGCAACGTTAAGTTCATATTGGTGCCTGCGGTGAATGCTAAGGAGCTTTCAACCTTCTTTATTCCATCGGCTTTAGCTGTGTTAAATGGAGTTACAGGGGTAATCTTATTCTTCGGAGTCGTTAAAATAAATAACAAACTTCTAGGGAAAGTATCGGGCTAACAAGTATTTACGGCGCCGTGTTCTATCCTAAAAGTAACGCTTTATGGAGGTCAGTATGAATATCAAAGAGTCTGATTGGAAAATCTTTTGTGAGATAAAGAGGGAAGCAGCGCAGGTGTTTTGTACTCGACAGCTAGATGAAGCCATCAAAACGATTACTGATGAGTCTGAGCCTGTAGGGGAAAGGTTCAACTTTATGTGTCAGCACTCAAAAGAATCTCAAAACCGAATGAAGTTTATTTTTGATGGTCACTCTCGAAGCCGTGCATTTATTCAGCTTATGCAAATGTGTGAGGACGGTTTGGTTGCACCAGAACAATTTGAACGCCTTTCAGAGGAACTCAAAAAAGACATTACAAGTATTATAGAAAGCAGAGCTTAAGAAGATAACTAGGCTACTTTCTTTTTTGTAGAACCACCATATCTCTTTGGGTCTTTGTCAATGCACAGTAATCTGCTGAGGCAAACAGCGATAACCATCTCAACATTCCCCTCTCTCTATTTACTAATTCTGATCTCTTCCAAAAAAGTGTTATCTAGAGTGTACTCATTCAGTGTACTGCGCGAGATTTACAACGTTTTTGAGGTATCAGAAACGGTGAAACCCCGATGTTGGTAGCATCGGGGTTTCGAATTTTTAGATTTATCGATTGGTAAGGTCGATTTATCTTTTATGCAAAAGGTTGGATTTATCCAACTAATTCCTTGGTAGGGAATTAGATGCGGATGAAGTCCATGTGCTCAACTTTTGGCTTGTAAGCGTGACGTTGAACGTCTTGTGGCTTAACCTTAACTTCTGCGCCGTCGATCACTAGAGTGATTGCTTCGTAGAATTCAGGCTTGTCCATTTGGTTGATCACTTCGTCGTGTGCTAGCGCGATAGAAACTGGCGCTGCTTCACCACCGTAAACAACTGCTGGGAATTGACCAGCGTGACGTAGGCGGCGGCTCGCACCTTTACCTAGTTCAGTACGTACTACTGCTTCGAATTTCATAGTTTTACTCTCAAATTAGTAAAAATTAAGTTCACACCTCAATGCGACCTTGAGTGTGTGGTAATGCTCAACATAAACAAGTTCATGTTTGAGCGAGCGCGGATACTAACACTCTATTCTAGATTGAGCAAGCAAGATCCCCACTTGGAAATAAAATAAACGAGCAAATTGGTGCGTTTGTAGAGAAAACCACCGGAAGTGCTCGTTTTTGCCATTTTATCTGTTTTCCGCACTGTCACCAAATCCATTTTAACCTTCATCAAATCATCACGTTAATGAACGGAATATGAATGCCAAACTAAGGATTGGTTAAGGCGTACCTAGTTAATCTTATTGCAACTTAAACAGCAGAACGTAATAGGTGGATTTATGGAACCGATCAGCATTGTGGTTATCACGTTAAACGAAGAGAAGCGCATTGGGCGTCTAATGGAAGAACTGAGTGTTCAGACACACCAAGAGTTTGAAGTTATCGTTGTTGATTCAAATAGTGACGATAAAACCCGAGACGTAGCACAAGCGTATGAGAGTGCGTTGCCTTCGCTCACTGTACATCATATGCAAGAGCGAGGCGTGAGTTTAGGTCGTAATACCGGCGCTTCGCTAGCGAAATACAATCGTATTCTTTTCTTAGATGCCGATGTAGCGCTGCCAAGAAACTTCTTAGCTAAAGCTCTATATGAGTTAGATGAGCGTAAGCTTGAAGTGGCTGGCGTCTATATGAGCTCTAAAGGTTTACCTTTGGTGCATAAGTTCGGATACGGCTTATTTAACGTCGGGTTGTTTGCAACTCAGTTCTTCTTCCCGACTGCAGTAGGTGCTTGCATTTTCTCTACCAAACGCGCACATCAAGAAATCGGTGGTTTCGATGAAGAAATTGTACTGTGCGAAGATTGTGATTACGTGAAAAGAGCCAGCAAAACATGGCGTTTCCGTTTCCTCAATATGACATTTGGTTTTGACCCAAGACGTTTAGACCAAGATGGCGTTGTTGAAACAGGCATGACTTACCTTAAGGCGAACGTGCGTCGATTCTTCAAAGGCGAAATGCGTAACAACGAAGTGAACTACCAGTTCGGCCACTACAGAGAGCAATAATTAGAAAGGTATCGCTATGTTTGAGGGACTAGGACTGTTTTTAGGCGCATTAGGTGATGCGCTGATCGGCCCCAACCTTTTTGTACCGGGGGAGCCATTTTTCATTGCTGCAGGGTATCAAGCTTATTCTGGCGTATGGTCGGCCTTGGTATGGGTAATGTTAGGCGGCTTTATCGGTGATCAACTTAGCTACTTCATTGGCTCGAAATGGGGTTTTCAGGCACAGAGAAAGTTGATGGCTTATCGACCTAAAACAAGGCGACTGATAGCACGCTGTCGATACCTTATTGCCAGAAAGGGAACCTACATAATTCTGTTTGCACGCTTGCTTGGCCCCATTGCTTGGGTTGTGCCGGTTATCGCTGGATCGCACAGGGTCTCTTGGCATAAGTTTTCAATGCTGGCGACCATTGGTCTGATACTGGGTGGTGGTCAGTTTATCTTTTGGGGAGCGCTACTGGCTCATGGCCTAGAGCATTTCCCGATGTTACAAGGGGTTCAAACCTTTATCGCAGAGCACCAGAGCTTATTGATTGGCCTGTTTGTCGTCGGTGTGTTTGCCATTATTGCTCGCCGCCTTAAGTGGCGAAAAGTGATGCTTAAATCGAGTGCACTGCTGGTGGCTTGGGTGCTTTACGCAAATTATGCCCATTTCTTCTGGAAGGCTGATGACTTTAATACGCAACCTTCGGAGTTAGCGGCGCAGTCAATACATTTAGATGCAGTTACATACAAGGCGTTTCCGGGGAAGTCTTCTTTCTATGACGCACAAGCAATCAACGTTGTGTATATAGGTGAGAGTCCGCGAGAACTGATGAGAGAGCTTGGTTGGATCGAGAATCAAACCTTCTCTCGCAATGAGATTGAATGGGCGGGTTATCTAACACTGCTAAAAGAAAATACGCCGCCCGTTTCCGACTTATATTGGCGAGGTGAGCCACAAGATATGGCATTTCAGTTACCTGGTAATCTGATGAAACGGAGCCATATTCGATGGTGGCGAGCGGGATTGGATCCAGTGACCCAACAGACCAAGTGGCTAGGTGCGATCAGTTATGACAACGGCTTAAAGCTAACGCCATACTCAGGCATTGTGACGATTTTGCATAACATTGATCCGAACGTTGATGCAGAGCGTGATAGCTTAGAGCTGCAGGTGAAACAAAACCTTCCTCAGATATCGATAGAACAACAGCCCTTAGCGAGAGCCGAGGTTCTAAACGATGACCATGATTACTTTACCGACGGCAATATCTTGGTGATAGGAGGGTAACGGCTGATTAGCTCGCATCGCTTAAATATTCGATTTGAGCGAGCCATTGTTGTGCTGAGCGGTCAAGCTTGCCGCCAACCAGAGTTGTCAATATAGCCTTTGCTTGGTCGTACTGACTTAACTCGAAATGCGCGATCGCTTTTATTAACTGCCATCTTGGGTTATCGGGCTGCTGTTTGATTTGTTGATCTAGAAGCGTGATGACTTTGTCCCACTCTTGTTCGTTGTAGCTGAGTTGAATTTTGGTCGTGAGTTGAGTGTCGCTCGGTAACAAATTCAGCAGCTGCAGAGCTTGTTCTCGCTGACGAGATTTGAGTAGAGCATGTAGCTTCAGTTTGTTGAATTTATCTTGGTACTGAGTTGATGGGCGATGTTCATCCAAAGTTTGATAGGCACTTGCAGGTGCTCCTTTGGTTAACTGAAGCTGCGCCAAGAGTATTCTTTGTGGCTCAGTCAGTTGGTTTAGTTCTCTCACTACTGAAAGCGCAGCAATAGCGCGAGCTGGCTGCTTAAAATAAAGGCTAGATTGAGCCAAGCGCGCCCAAAACTTCACTTCATTTGGGTAGAGGTGAGTAACTTTAAGCAGTGTCTCTTGCTCTTTTTCATGCGCGCTCAAACGTTGGTAGCTTGCTAATAAGAGCTGGTAGCGCTGCTTTGTTGCATTGAGTTCAATCGCTGTTTTTATCGCCTCTACACTCGCTGACCATTTTTCGATTTGATAAGCGCTGTGCGCAGCCAGGGTATAAACCTCAGCTTGCAATGTTTTAGGTAGCTTTGATTGCTCAGTACTTGATACTGATGCTCGGTTTAAGTTCCATTCATTAAAACGCGATAGGGCGTCTAAATGGCGGCCATTCTGATAGTTTAACTGTACTGCAAGGCGCAATAGCTGTTCTTGGTTAGCGCTGTTTTCGGTTAACTCTAACAGTTCATTGGTCCTGTTTAGTGCGCATTTGAGTATTTCAAGCTTTAAGCAAGCTTGTAAATAAAGGCTTTTAGTGAGCTCTAACGTCTCTTTATTGTCACCTAGATGATTGTGATGAAAACGTTCAAACGCTTGGATATCAATATTATCACGTTCTAGAAATTGGCTTAATTTTTGGTAGCGCTCAAAGGTTTGAATGTCGACCTGAGCGCAAGTACCTGCGCTCACTAGCATAGCCATAAGTAGCGAAACTATTCTCATCCTTTAATCTTCCAAGTTGTAACTTATAGTGACTTGTTGCCATTGCTCACCTGATTGTGGTGGTACAAACTTCCAGCGCATGACGGAACGTAGTGATGAACGCAAGAACACCCCGGGAGGCGACTCTTCTACAACCTTATGTTGCATAGCTTCACCTTGCTGGTTTATCAACAATGAAAAAGTTATATGTCCTTCAATGCCATTACGTTTCGCTTTGGCCGGGTATTTTGGCGGAATTTGGTAAGTTGGTTTTGCCATTACCACTTGAGAACGGAAATTGCTCCCTTGTTGTAAACCTTCGCCCGAAAATGAAAAATCAAAGTTGAGATGAACGTTTAACTCCTCACTCGGCTTAAACGTCACCTTTGGGAGAGTTACTAGGCTTTCCATGTTGGGTATCTCAAAGTTAACTAGGGCCGGGCGACTTGGCGCAGAGTTGGGGGCGCTAGTTGCAACAATAGGCTTCATTGTTTCCGGCTCTTGTGGCTTTTTCTGAGAGGTGATGGTTTGGACATATGTCGGGTAGGCGGAACTATCTCGCGTCAACGTTGGCGTTGAAACAAGCAAATACAGCACCAAAACCAAGATTAGATTAACGCCCACAGCCACCCCAAAAATACCGAATTGCTTGGTTTTACTGGTCTTGGGTAGCGATAGCAACATTGGCAAGCCCTGATAAACGCAGTGTGTCGATAACAGAAATAAGAGTGCCGGTGTCTAAAGAGCGGTCGGCATTAACGATGGCGTTAGTGGTCTGTTTTTCGGTGATGTGAGCCTTAATTTGGAATTGAAGTTGGCTGAGATTTACGGTCTGCCCGTTAAACCAGATGTTTTTGTCACGATCGACGCTCACAGTCAGAGTTTCCGATTGTGGTGTGAGAGTCGAGCTTGATGCACTAGGCCTATCAACGTTTAAGGTCGACTCTTTTTGAAAGTTGGCCGACAAGATGAAAAAGATCAGAAGGATAAACACCACGTCAATCAATGGGGTTAGGTCAACTTGAGGGGAATCTTCTCTGTCAGTGAACGTTTTAATTTTCATCGGTTTTCCATTGTTTGATGCAGAACTCTACTAGCTTTTGTTGTTGTCGCTTTAGGTTGTAGGCTAGGTACATGCCGGATATGGCCGCGAGCAGGCCGGCCAGAGTAGTCAACATGGCTTGGCTGATACCATTAGAAACCGCGTTCAACACATCGTCATTGTTCAACTGTGCAAAACACTCCATCATGCCATCGACTGTACCTAGCAAACCGAGCATGGGAAGAATGCGAACACAGAGCCTAATTTCGTTTAACCCTAGATTAAGGTGCTGATTAATTTGGCTAATCCAACCTTGTTGAATGTGCTTTAGCTCACTACTGGTAATACTTGAGTATCGCGCACTCACGTGGTGAATTTGCGAGGTAAGATTCAACTGCTTCAGACTGTGAAAACGGAAATAGCATTGGATGATTAACCCCCACATGACCAAAGACACCAAACTAATGGCCCACATAATGGGGTGGTCCATAGGTAAGCGTGCGCTTAATATTTGCTCTAGCATTACGCTTGTTTACCGTGTCTGATGTCCACGACTAAACTGGTGACCTGATGCTCCAAAATCTCCGATAATTGCTGTGCTTGTGTTTTAACCAGACAGTGCAATATCAATAGGGGAATTGCGACTAGTAGCCCCAACTTTGTGGTCAGTAACGCTTCTGCAATGCCACCTGAAAGTAGCTCACCATCAGTAGCACCTTGCGCGGTAATGACACTAAATGTTTCGATCATTCCACCAACGGTGCCTAAAAGTCCCATTAATGGCGCTATTGCTGCTAAAACTGCTAATGTACCTATACCTTTGTTTAGCCATGGCATCTCTCGGCTAATGTTGGCGTCTACAACATCTTCCATCTGTTGGTCTGTTGTACATCCCTTAAGTTGAAGGAGCACGCGACCTAACATGTTTTTTTCGGATAATTTACTGAGCTCTAAGGCTTGCTGCTTCACTGCTTTTTTCTCTCTGGTTACGCTGAATAAGCGTGCTAAACCGATAGAAAAGCCGATGACAGCAAGAACACCGATGAGCAGCCCAATAATGCCGGCAGGTAAGTAAGCCTCATACCATTTAGGTTGCTTAGCGTTGGCCAAGAAGCCAAAACCAAAGGCAGGATCGATGAACCATTGCTCGTTGCTGTGAACTAATTGAGGTTGTGGAGTGAGCTGAATCCACTGTTGGCGTGCACCATCAAAACTAAGCCAGCCATAGCCTTCAGCAAACTGGCTAAATGCACCAACTTGTTGAATTGAAGCTTGCTTGACCTCTCCATTAGGCAGCAATATCTCACCCACATGTTCGTTTGGCGCACTCGATGTAGAGATTTGTTGCACCATTGCCAACCAAAGCTGATGGATGGTTGCGATACTGAAGTCATTTTCATCGACAGGTTGCGGTTCTTTCACGTTTGCCCAAGTCGCTAAAGGGCGATTGTTCGAGAGGAAATTTCTCTGTTGAGCAGAAGTGAGATCAATGACCTCAACGATGTCAGCTTTAGCGGCTTTGACCTGTTTCTGTTTATCCTGCAGCTTTTGCTGTAGCTGAAGAATCTGTTCCTCTAACTGAGCATTGCGAGTGTTGAGCGCTTGTAGCTTGGTTTGCTGCGCGGTGACTCGCGCGTTTGCTTCAATGAGTTGTTCTTGTTTGCGAACTTTAAGCTCTTGGTAGCGCTGAATATCGGCTTGGCTCGCTTTCTCAACACGTTCAAAGATGGATTGCAGTGAATCGCTAGTTGTTGATCGCTCTGACTTCTCACTTGCCGAAACAGGTGAACGAACTGGTTCTTCTGCAGCGTGAGATTGGTTAGCGCCCAACATTGTGGCTAGGCTGACTATCAACATCGCACTGTTACGGGATTTCCAAAGGCTCTTTTTCATCATGTAAGTGCTGTTATTAGCTGTTAGGTTCTTCATGATTATTGCGCCTTTGGAAGAGTGAGGAGTGGGTATGTATTACCACTGTTCAGTGCTGTAATAGCTTGGTTGACCTGCTTGGTTTGTTCGCTTGAGAGCGTTGCCCATACCTGTTGTTTCGGACGCCACACACCAGCCAGTGATGAATCAAGTGATAGATAGTAGTAACCCAAACGTCCAACCCTTAAATATTGAACTTCTTGATCAGCTGTTAGCCTGCCAAACCATGTTTTTACTTCGGTGCCGAATTGGATTTCTGTTTGATAGGCAATCAAGATTCGTTCAAGTTTTTCAGCATCGCTCAGTTGAGGATCGAGCAAGTTGTCGTTTAGTTGGTTGATTCGTTTTAGTCGCGTTTGTCGATCGAATGGGAGATCGGCCAACACTAGTTCTGTCAGTGTTTCGGTCATTTGCTCTAGTAGTGGGTATAAGCTGACCTTAGTTTGGCGGATGTTATCCATCTCAACGTCTAGCCCATCAATAACATTCTGTAGTTGAATCAGTTGATTAGTGAGCTGCGCTTGATAGCGGCTTTGCAACCTTATTTCATGATCTAGGGATCTTGCCGTTTCACGTTGTAACTGAGCTTGGTCGTCGATCGACTCAATACGATCTTGGATTGCAGATGTTGATTCGATATGCCCGACTTGTTCTTGTATTTTTTGATCAGTGATTGATTCTGCAAATGCATTATTTTGCAGACAGAATGAGCATATCGCTACGAGTGTAAAACGGAGTTGAATCATCAGTATGAGCGCTTGTGTTGGTTGGAAATATTCGGTGAAGCAATCACAAAAGATCGGGAATGATAATTGTTTTTATTTATATGTGAAGCATTATTTTTCGTGTTACATTGTGATTTTTAGTTTAAACAATTGATTTTATTTTATTTAAATTTATTTCAAGATGCTGGTTATTCCTTGTCTGTCTTGTTTTTGTATGAATTGTCATTGATTTGTATTTTATCGATTGCCTTAGCAAAACTGCATTTCTTATAATAATTATTTTGTTAACAGTTTGTGTGAGTAAATGTGGTGGGCGACATTTTATTCCAAATGATATTTATTTTCATTAAGCCTTGTGGTTAAAGGGTTCTATAAGATTTGGGTATAATTTATAACAGTAATGAATGTTGCATTTTCATTAACTAAAATCAGGTATTGGTAGATTATTCTGAAGTTATTGGTAATGGGTTAGGGATTTACTTGTTGAATGTCTTATTGTTAGCATTAATGATAATTATTATCACCTAGACCTTTTTAACATGCACCCTTTTAACAAAACTCTTCTTGCAGCGACCATTGCGTCGCTCTGTTCTGTGTCTAGCGTTTACGCAGAAACAGAAAAACCATCTGAGGCTGAAGCTGAACTTAGTGTTAATGTTACTGACACGAGAGACGATGAGCTTTCAACAAAACAAACTCTGGATGCGGATGACATCAAAGATACCCCTTCTTCAAACGGTAACTTAACCGATTATCTAAAAGACAACCCAAATGTACGATTTGCTGGTGGTGATTTAGATGGCCTACAAGGCGGCGAGATTAAGCCGAGCTCAATCTCAATTAATGGTGCAGATCCTGAGCAAACGGCATATTTAATTAACGGAATTAATATCAACAACGACATCGATCCAACTGGTGGGCTTTTTGATGGTTCGATGGCGGTTAATCCGAATAAGAGTTCTGAGCAAGCGTATTACTTTGACGCTAATCTTTTGAGTGGTATCACAGCCTATACTAGTGATATTCCTGCACAGTTTGGTGGCTTTACTGGTGGTGCAGTTAACGCTGAAACTCGCCACTACAGTGGCGAAAACCGCGTTAAGTTGCGTTATCGAGGTACTCGTTCTGATTGGGCTTCGGTTCATATTGATGACAATGTTAAAGCCGCATCGGATGCTAAGGAGCCAACTGGTTCAGAAGCAACGTATCAACCAGAATATAAAAAAGATTCCTTTAGTGTTGTGGCAGAGCAAGCTATTACTGACAACGTGGGTATGGTACTTGGTTTTAGCCGAAGAGACTCAGACATCAAGCAGACTCGTTTGCTAAACCCGACAGGTAAACGAGATGTCGAAGACCACACTCGTCGTTCAGACAATTTCCTCGCAAACTTCAACTGGGCTCCTGATACTAATCGATCTCTAGAGTTTGGTCTGCGTTTGTCTGATTACAGTGAAGGTAAGTACTTTGCTACGAATACAGAGGGTGATGTTACAGATACGCATCTCGCTTACGGCTCTACGATTAAGTGGACTCAAAGATTAGGTTCGGGCTCATTTTCTGCAACAGCGGCGTACGACAAGTTTAAAGATGAACGCGATTCTTCTTCGAATCAAGCTAACGTCTATATCGAGTTTGATCCGTCATTTGAATATTACGAAGGCGGATATGGCGATAGCGACATGACGCAGCAAAATATCAACCTGATGTTAGCGTATGATTTTGACCGAGTGAATCTTGGTTCAACGTCTCATGTGGTCTCTATGGGGGCGGATTATCGCAAAACAGATTATAAATTTAATCGTGACAGCGATGTGACAATCAACACGACGATGACTTGGGGCGGAGTTGAGTTCGCAAAGACTGTAGATACTTTAAACGCAGGAAGTGTAGATACAGACCACCAAGATTACGCAGCATACATCGAAGACCAAATTAAGATTGGCAATCTAAAACTACGACCTGGTGTTCGTGTTGATCGCGATGACTTCTTAGATAATACAAACGTGGCGTATCGATTCGCTTCGTCACTGCAAGTTGCTCGCGATACGAATCTACGCTTTGGTATGAACCGCTACTATGGTCGCTCGTCCGGAACCATGAAGCTAGCAGGTGAAATATTAGAACTGAATAACGATACCACTCGTGATTTCGCATCAATCGAAAACTTGAAAACGCCATATTCTGATGAGATCTCACTAGGTGTTGCACAGAATGTGTCGAACTTTGTTCTTTCTGCTGGTTATGTCGGTCGTAAATACGAAGACAGAATTAAAGCTAAAGACATAGGGGGCGTGGTGACTTATAGAAATACAGAAAGTTACAACGTCGATGTGTACACCATTCAAGCATCCAACATTAAGCCATGGGTGTTAGGTCCAACATATTGGACAACGACCCTTGCCGCAGACTGGACAACAACAGATGCGTCTAACCTCGGCACTGGTTACAACGCGAATGAGTTAATTTACCTTGATGGAAAACTGATGACTCGCGCAGAGGCGCAGGAAGAAGTAAACAGCAACGGTGAAGAGTGGATAGTACGTTTAGGGCTAGATATGGCAATACCTAACTACAACATCTCGTGGTCAAATAAGGTCTACATAAAAGCACCAGTAAAAGACGCTGAGTATTCAACAGATGCAGCTGATGGCAAAGAGATGTACTACACCTATGACCATGGTACGCATACGCAGTGGGATACACGAGTTCGCTACCAACCGAGCTTCTACGGAACTCATTCTGCTTACGTACAAGTTGATGTTCTTAACGTGCTAGATGATGTACGCCAAAAGGGCATTTTCAGCTCAGCTAGTAATGCAACCTTCTCACCAGGCCGTGAATTCTGGCTTGAGCTAGGTTACGAATTCTAATAATCACATTTCTTTTATTTTGGTAAAGGGTAACCAGTTGCTTTGGCTGCTGGTTGCCTTGTCGTTTTTGGTGAACTATGTCTAACCCATCTCCGTTGTCTCTCAAAGACAAACCTTTCCTCTCGCAAGTATGGTCGCTAGCACATCCATACTGGCGTAGCGACGAGAAGCGTATTGCTTGGTTGTTGTTAGGGCTTGTAGTCGGATTGAATTATCTGATCGTTGAAGTCGCAGTGCTTTACAGCAACTGGAACCGCGACTTTTTCAATTTAATGCAGAATGAAGAGTGGAATAACTTCTGGAATATGCTCGGTCAGTTCGTATTGATCATGGTGGTTTACACCGTGGTTGATCTGGCGGAAGAGTACTTGAGAAGAACATTGAGAATCCGTTGGCGTCGTTGGCTTACCCATACTTTTCTGCAGAAGTGGTTGGGTGGTAAGCGCCTATATCGTCATCAATTGAGTTATCCAGATAGCGATAACCCAGACCAGCGTATCTCGCAAGATGTTAAAGATTTCTGTGACAAAACACTGTCGATGGGCTTAGGTCTACTGCGCACTATCACAAGCTTGTTCTCATTTGTTGTGATTCTATGGAACCTGTCTGGCAGTCTTACTTTTGAGTTTGCAGGCAGTGAATGGGTAATTCCGGGTTACATGGTATGGGTGGCCATCGTGTACTCAATCATCGGTACATGGCTGACGCACAAAATTGCAAAACGCTTAGTGCCATTGAACTTTGAACAGGAGAAAAGTGAAGCAGATTTTCGTTTCCACTTGATGCGAGTTCGTGAACATGCGGAATCTATTGCGCTACAACGCGGTGAATCAGCAGAGAACCATCGAACACAAAACCTATTCGGCAAGGTATGGGATAACTGGCAGCAACTCACTGGCATGAAGCTAAAATACGGTGCATTTACCAGTGGCTACAATGAAGTTGCTCGTATCTTCCCATACTTGGTGGCGTCTCCACGGCTAATGAGTGGTGCGTTGCAGCTTGGTGACATGATGCAAACTGCGACCGGTTTCTACCGTGTTCAAGAGGCCTTCAGTTGGTTCGTTGATTCCTATGAGTCACTTGCTGATTGGCGTGCGGTGACTGACCGTTTGATCACGTTCCACACACAACTAGAGGCATTGCCTACCGCGAATGCTATGCCACGTTCGAGTCAACCAGAATGGCGTGACCTCAATCTGTATTCACCACAACAGCAACCACTGCTATCTGAACAGAGTGGGGCGATCTCACAGAGTATCACCATCAAAGGTGTCTCGGGCGGCGGTAAGAGTACGTTCATTCGTTCGTTGGCGGGTTTGTGGCCATACCAAAATGGCGAAGTGAGCATGCCAGATGATAGTGAGTGTATGTTTATTCCTCAGAAGCCGTATCTGCCTAATGCAAGCTTACGCGAGATTTTACTGTATCCGAACGGCGAATCGACGTCTGATTTGGAGTTAGTGGATGCCTTAACTCTTGCTGGTATTCGTAAGTTCAGTGAGCAGCTCGATCTAAATAGCAACTGGCAACAGAGTGTGTCAGGCGGTGAATTGCAAAAAATCATGCTGGCTCGCAGCTTGGTTCAAAAACCACAATGGCTGTTCTTAGATGAAGCAATGTCTGCTCTTGATCCTGAGAGCTATCGTTCGATCAGAGAGATCATGGCGCAGCAACTCCCAGATACACATGTTGTTGAGGTTTCTCATCGCGAAACACACGAAGAAGAACAAAACCAGATCACCTTATGTACTCAAACACAGTCATTTAAATATTCATGAAGATTAACAAGATACTGATCTTGGCAAGTGCCGCACTTTTGGGTGCTTGTCAGGTAACAACTCCAACAAACAATGAAGATACGTCTTTAGATTTAGCGCAGACATTAAGCTTCGATAGCAGTGTCGAAGTCGGCAAGCTCGAGAATGGTCTTAGCTACTATATTGCTGAAAATACCCACCCAGAATCGCGAGTTTACGTTCGTTTGGTCGTTAATGCAGGTTCAATGAACGAAGACGACGACCAAAGAGGTGTTGCTCATATCGTTGAACATATGGCGTTTAATGGTACTGAGCACTATCCGGGAAACGACGTGATTAAGGTGCTCGAAGAGGCGGGTATGAAGTTTGGTGTGGATATCAATGCATTCACCGACTTTGAAAATACCGTGTATACCTTGAACCTACCGAGTAATGATCCTGAGACACTTGAGTTAGTTATGGACATTCTTTCCGATTGGGCGAGTAATGTGACTATGCTGAAGGGCGACCTTGATGCTGAGCGTGGTATCGTGCTTGAAGAATGGCGTGCTCGCTTAGGACCAATGTTGCGCTTGGGTGATAAGAAAAGTGCCATCGAAATGGCGGGCTCACGCTATGTCACTCGAGACCCTATTGGTGACCCGCAGACCATTCAAAATGTATCCAAGTATCGTGTCGCGGATTTCTACAACAGATGGTATCGCCCAGATAATATGTCTGTTGTGGTGGTCGGCGACGTTCAAACAGAGCAGGTTAAACAGCTGATCACCCAGAAAATGGGAGATGCAAATGCACCTGAATCTGAACTTGAGAAGATCGATTACAGCATTCCTCTCGTGGATGGTTGGCGCAGCGAAGTTGTTTCCGAAGAGGGTTATTCATCACCTTCGGTTGAAGTGAGCTTTTTCTCAACTTTTGAGCCTGACTTAAGCTTTGCACGTTATCAACAAGACCTTGCTCATCAAATTGCTACACGCTTACTTAACGTGCGCTTGCAGCGTTGGGAGCAAGATGAAGATAACGTGGTCAATGCCGCCAATTTTTACTCATCGAATGTCGGCAGAGAAACAACGCAGGCTGTGTTTTCTCTACAGTTAGTCGAGGGTGAGTACCAACAAGCAACACAAGGGCTGTTCCAGTTTGTTGCTCAGTTGGCGCAACAAGGTTTTTCTGAGGCCGAAGTTAATGGAGAGATTAGCCGTTTGCAAGGTGTCATCGAAAGAGGTCAAGATAAGAAAAACTACAGCATTGATCTTGCGGGAGATTTGATGGTTGCTGCGGCAAGTGGTCAGATTCTGGTAAGTAACGATCAAGCTTATGAGCTGAATAAGTACTTTCTGGACCGTATTACATTGCAGCAGGTGAACGAGGCATTTCTCGATATCATTGGGCCTAAATCTCGCTTGGTTCTGCTCACTCAACCTACCGACAAGCGTAAGCCAAAACTTGCATCTGAATGGGTGGAGAGTGAATGGCAAATGAGCATGCGCACTAAGCAGCAGCCTTGGGTCGTCGATGACAGCAACGCTGTACTACCTATGGTTGATCCAAAACCGGGGACGATCAAGCAAGAGAAAAAATGGGCGGAGCATCGAATTACGGAATACCGATTGAGCAATGGTAGCAAACTGGTTTACCGCCATAGCGATAGCAACCCGGGTCAAGTGCACTTTAAAGCGCTCACTGAAGGCGGGCTTCGCTCTATTCCGCAGAGTGATTATCAAGCATTGAGAACCGCTGTAAGCCTCGTCGATGATACCGGTGTTGGTGAGGTGTCTCAGGCTGATATCCAGACCATCTTTCGAGGCAACCCAGTAGTGATGTCGACATTGGTTGGCGATTATCAACAGGGTTTTTCAGGTTGGGCAAAAACTGACAGCTTTGAAAAAATGCTCAAGCTGTTTCATTTGAAACTGGCGTCGAGTCCGGTATCAGAGAAATCCTTGAAAGAGTATCAAGTTGAGATGGAGCAGCGCTTAAATGGCAGCCAGTTCGATGGTGCAGATCGCTTTGTGCGCAAAGTCTCTGAGCTACGCTTCCCAGGTATTCCAACCGTGTATAGCGATAATGGCGAACAAGCTCCAAGCTACACCACGGAGAAGCTAAGCGACGTTTATCAAACGTACATCGCGGGAAAAACCGACTACACCTATTTTGTTGTCGGGGATATCTCTGCAAATGAGCTTGAGCAACTCGCTGCCCGCTACTTGTCGTCAATCGAAGTGAAAGAGCCAAAACGCACTTTCTACGATGTGAAAGCTTCTTCTCCAATGATTCGTTACAGCACAGCCGATTCGAAAGAGCCGAGAGCAGAGGTCGAGATCTATTTAACTCAAGACTCTCAATGGCGACCAGATAACGCATATTACTTGGAGTTAAGCGGTGAGTTAGTTCAAGAGCAACTGCGACTTAAGCTTCGTGAACAAGCATCAGGCGTTTATGGCGTCGCGAGCTGGTTCTGGCAAGACGTACACAGCCCACAAGCCGAAGGCCGAATTCTGTTTACCTGTGCGCCAGAGCGTGTTGACGAGCTGATTTCTCTGACGCACTCAGTGTTGAGCTCCGTGGCAAAACAAGGAGCGGATGAACAGGTACTGGAGAACAAGTTGGTGCAACGCGATGACCAAATTGATCGCTACTTGCGGTCTGATTTGGGGATGCTGAACGCAATGGAACAGTCTTATTTACTAACGGATAGCCCGCGTTTGATTCAGTCCCAGCGTCGTGCAAATAGCGAAGGTAATAAAGCGAAAGTGGATGCAATTATGCGCCAGTTCTTGAGCGAAGCGGAGCGTTTTGAAGCTGTGTTACTTCCAGAAGTATCGGCGAAAACCAAGTAATTTAGTCATTGTTTAGCCGCGTACTGAGTAGTGTTTTGTCTTAATGAATGACAGGCTAAGGCGAACGAAAAGGCGTGGCTTAATTATTGGGAAAAGAGATGAAAAAACACTTAATTGCAGGCTTACTATTACTGTTTGCTTTTAATGCGAGTGCTGGTTTGGAACTTACAGACACTTATCAAGACTGGGAGCATTACGAGTCGAAAAGTTTCGATACTGGTGAAGCGGTTATCCTTGGCGTGTCGAGTGTGAAAAGTGATGGTAATGTCGATACGGTTGCCCTGCGATGCACCACTGAAGGCGTCAATTTACTGTTCTTTAATGGCTTGTTGAGAGAGGAATTGGGTTATCCAGCGAAAACTGTGCTGGATGATGGAACTCGCTTTACCATGGATGTTTGGATTAAAGGCAAGACTCACTGGGCAACTGTTCCTGTGAATCAACTTGAATCGTTCTACAGCGCTAAGTCATTGCAGGTCGAGCTTCAAGGTGATGGCTCAAAAGTAGAATTTGCAACGGTATCTCTGAAAGGTTTTAAAACCATGTATCAGACGTTACTGCCGAGCTGTAAGTAGGTTTGATTCCCTAGATAATAGAGATAAGCATACCAATACGTTTGGTATGCTTATTAACTTTTCTCAGCATCTAGCTCTAAGTTTCTAGTTTTGAGAAAGCTGCAGGATAAGTGTTGCTTTTAAACCGCCCATCGAGCTTTTTTCTAGATTGAGTTGCCCGCGATAGCTATGTGCCATCTCGTTTACGATATTGAGTCCTAAACCTGTACCCGGCGTTGTTTCGTCAAGGCGCACGCCACGTTTAACCGCTTGGCTCATTTTCTCTTCCGGGATACCCGGTCCATCATCCTCAATAATGAGCTCAATGCGGCCTTCGCTGAGCTCATTGGAGTGAACTCGAATAATACTTGTTGCCCATTTATAACTATTTTCCAGTAGGTTACCAACCATCTCATCAAGATCGGTTTTCTCTACAGCGACCTCAATCTCTGAATCGAGCTCATTGATCATGGTGACTTCATTGGCCGCATAGACTTTATCAAAGGCCATCGAGATAGCTTCTACGCGCTCACAAGGCGATGACTTCACCGATAAGATGTTCATCGCGCCTGCCATACGAGCACGGCCTAGGTGATAATCAATCTGGCTCTGGATTTGGTCAATCGGCTGCTGCAGTAGGTGTTGGTTCTCTTTAGGTAGTGAGTTCACTTCATTTTTGAGTACTGACAGTGGCGTTTTTAAGGCGTGAGATAGGTTACCAGCATGGTGTCGAGCGCGCTCCAACAACTCTTGATAGTGAAAAAGTAGGGCGTTCAAGTCAGAGACTAGTGGGGAAACCTCTTTTGGATAGCTATCGCTGAGACCTTGCTGCTCCCCTTTACGTAGCATCGCCAGTTCGCGCTGCATTTTGTTAAGAGGAAGGAGCGACCAACTAACTTGAATACCAATCAAAAGCAGAACGCCAACAAACAACAAGCCCAAGATAATCCACACTTGGCCAGTAAGGTCATGGAGGGTAGATTCAAGTGGGTCTTCATCAACACCTATGGTTATAGTGACAGGGTCACTTAGTTCTGGTAGGTAGATGAGTTGCTCGATATAAATCAGTTGTTCTTTGTCCGGGCCTTTAATCGAGGTATGGATAGGAGAGCGCTTGATATCCATATCTTTATCCCACAGTGAGCGTGAACGAATCACTTGTCCTTGGCTTTCTGCTCGCCAATAAACGCCACTGTAAGGTTGATTAAACCTCGGGTCCGACAATCGTTCTAGCATCATCAGCATGCCCGCATCGCTGGTTTCGATGTTGGCCGTGAGCTCGTCCATAGTTAGGCTGAGCTGCTGTTTTAGATCATCAACCAAATAGTCGTTAACCAGTTTTGGAATACCAATACCAGCGGCAAGAATCATGGCGCCTAACCAAAAAGCCGCAGCGAGGAGCAAGCGGCTTTTTAGACTGATCTTTTTGAGGGATTTTTTATTTAGATTCATCGCTATTTTGGCTCACTTTTATCTAAGGTCAAAGTGAGCCACTCACAAGGAAGAGATTAGTCGGCGTTGAGCTGATAGCCTAAACCGCGCACGGTTTTAATGATCTTTGGTGCGATCTTTTTGCGAATGCGGCCAATGAATACTTCTACAGTATTTGAATCGCGGTCGAAGTCTTGCTTGTAAATGTGCTCTACCAACTCAGTACGCGAGATAACCTTGTCCTTGTTATGCATGAAGTAGGCAACCACTTTGTACTCAAGCGCTGTTAAGCTTACCGCTTGGCCTTGCCAAAGCACTTTCGAACTACGAGTATCCAGGCTTAAGTCACCGATTTGTTGGATTGGCGATGCAGAACCAGAGGCTCGGCGAAGTTGGGCACGAATACGAGCGATCAATTCAACCATCTCAAAGGGTTTAGTGAGGTAGTCGTCGGCACCTGCATTCAAGCCTTCTACACGCTGAGTTAAGGTGTCGCGCGCACTAAGAATGATCACTGGCGTGTTGATATTCTCATCTCGAATACCTTTCAATACCGTCAACCCGTCAAGCTTTGGCAAGCCAAGGTCTAGAACAATCGCATCCCACTCTTCTGAAGTTGCGCGATAAAGTGCATCGATACCGTCTTGTGACAGTTCAGGAACCCAGTCGGCTCCTTCGAGAGTTTCAATAATCTGTTCGCCTAAACGCGGTTCATCTTCAACGACGAGAATTTTCATGATTGGCTCTTTTTGCTTATTGTTATTCGATATTAGGTGTTGCAATTCGTTACTCGCAGCGGGAAATATGGTTCTTATGGCTATTTATTCGCTGTCAGTTTTGATCGCATCTTTAAAGTTTCGACCTTTGATCATCAACATCTCTAACGTCTCAGCGTTGTATTCGACCTTGATGATGTTGTTCTTGTAGTTGATCTTTAGCTCGTAGACCCAGATGTCATCGTCTTCTTCAAGTTCAACCTTGATGATGCGACCGTGCAGGTCATTTTCCACTGCAGCGTACATCTCAGAAAACGGGCGAATGTAGCCTTCTCTAACCGCTTCATAAACTTCATCTTGGTCTTCTTCGAACTCGATGCGAGTACCTTCCTTGTGAACATCTTGAACGAGGTCGTGCCCGTTAGGGTGTGAGTCCGCCCATGCAGAGCCGGAAACCACTAAGCCAAAGCTCAAAGACATCAAAGAAATCATTGCTTTACTAAACATAGCGAATCCTAGGTAATGTTGATAGTAGGTAGTATAAAAAAGTGAAGATGAACAGAAAGTGAATCGCACCCACAATGAGACTTTAGCAGCCTTTGTTGTGGGTTTAGTGACACAAGAGCGGTGAACTAGGGTTAACGCTCCTGAAGCTCATCATCAAATATCTTGTCACGCATTTTCCAGAAACGACCTACCTTACGTGCAATAACGAACTGTGGTGGCCTGAATCTATGTTGGTGAGCGACCACTTTGGTTGGGGATGCTTCCTCGAAAGGGCGGTGTCTATCGGCCAAATGAGGGCGAACAAATTGGTCTTTAAAAGTCTGCTTTTGCTTCTTGGTAGTTAACGACCAAAACTCATGAACTTGAGCTTGGTTTTCACCTCGATACGTCACTTTGAGCTGAGATTTACCTTTATCGTCTTTAAACACGTTTAGGTCCATCTCTAGGCACTCAAATACAAGTGCATCTTTAAGGTTCAGTGCATCTTTTAGTTTTTTGTCCGGGTCAACTAGGGTCGCATCGCACTCGTGGCAAATTCGCGCGGCGATGTCGTTGTCAGCGCCACATTCACCACAATACTTGGCTCGGAATCGGTAGCCACAATGCTCACGCTCGCCAGTATCTTCATCGGTGAAATAACCTTGGCATTTACGGCCGAAGTGTTCCAGCAAGAAACCATTACTATCGAGCTTGCCCCAGAAGTTGTTATTGAAACCGCAAGCCGGGCAAGGGATGGTGATGATTTCGCTGTCAGAGTCTGGCTTTGGGTCACCAACTTCAGGCTGATAGAGATCGTAACTGTTACCTGCGTAGTCTAATACTAGGCACTCTTCTTTGCCCGGAGACAGACGAAGACCACGACCGACGATTTGTTGATAAAGACTGATCGACTCAGTAGGACGCAGAATCGCAATCAGATCCACGTGTGGGGCATCGAAGCCAGTGGTCAGTACGGATACGTTTACTAGGTACTTGGTTTTGCGCTGCTTAAAGTCATTGATGATCTGATCACGCTCTAAGGTTGGGGTATCACCAATCACAATTGCCGCTTCACCTTCTGGTAGTAAGCTAAGGATCTCTTGAGCGTGGCGCACGGTGGCGGCAAACACCATAATGCCTTGTTTGTCTTTCGCTAGGTGAATGATTTGCTCAACGATTTGTGGCGTTGCGCGTTTTGATTGTTCGATCACCATATCTAGTTCGGCCTCTTTGTAGCGGCCTGTGTTGGCAGGCTTTAACTGTGAGAAGTCGTAACTTAGTACCGGTGCATCAATCATGCGGGCAGGGGTTAAGAAGCCTTCGTCGAGAAGGTAACGAATAGGCAACTCAAAGATACAGTCGCGGAAGAATCTTGGATCTTCAGAACGCACTTGACCGCGAGTGTGGTATTGGTAAATCCAACCCATCCCCAATCGATATGGTGTTGCAGTTAGGCCAAGTACTTTAATGCCTGGGTTATTTTCACGTAGGTGAGCAATCACTTTCTGATAGCTACTATTTTTCTCATCAGGTACTCGGTGACATTCATCGATAACCAAGAGTGAGAACTGATTGGAAAAGGCATCAAGGTTACGCACTACCGACTGTACAGAGGCAAACACCACTTGCTGGTCGGTCTCTTTTCGCCCCAAACCGGCCGAGAAAATCGAGCCTTTCAAGCCATAGCCTTCGTACTTCTCGTGGTTCTGTTCAACCAGTTCTTTCACGTGCGCCATTACAAGAACTCGCCCTTTTGCTAGGCGTGCTAATTCGGCAATGACCAAGCTTTTACCTGCGCCGGTTGGTAGCACCAGAACGGCGGGCGTTTGGTGTTTGCGAAAGTAATGGATAACAGATTTTACGGAGTCGGCTTGATATGGGCGGAGTGTATACATACTGCGTCTTGTAAAGTGGCAAAAATAGTGTGAAATCGCTCAACTAATTGAGCAAAGGTGACTATAATACCTGACTTAGATTAGTTGAGGTATTCATGCGTTTAGATAAATTTCTATGTGACTCATTAGGCGTCACTCGAAAAGAAGCAACACAGATTTTAAAATCAAAAACAGTGACAGTTAACGACGTTATGCAAAAGAGCGGTGCCACTAAGGTTACCGAAGAGTGCGTTGTTGAATGGCAAGGCAATGAACTACGTGTTCAAGGCCCACGTTATATCATGGTTTACAAGCCTGAAGGTTTTGTTTGCTCGCATGAAGACAGCTCTAATCGCACGGTTTTTGACCTGCTTGATGAGATCAAGATGGACAAGCTTCACTTTGCTGGTCGTCTAGATGTGGATACCACAGGCCTAGTGCTTGTGACCGATGATGGTCAATGGTCTCACCGTATCACTTCACCAAAACACAAGTGTGAAAAAATGTATCGCGTTTGGCTGGTGGATCCAGTTGAAGACGATTACGTAGAGAAATTCAAAGAGGGCATCCAGCTGAAAAGCGAAGATGGTCTTACTCTTCCTGCACACCTTGAAGTGCGTGCCGAGCGTGAAGTGCTTCTTACTATCCATGAAGGCAAGTACCACCAAGTTAAGCGTATGTTCGCTGCACTAGGTAACAAAGTAGAAGCGCTACACCGCGAACGTATTGGTGAAATTGAGATGGATGAATCTTTGGAGCTAGGTGAATACCGTTACCTGACTCAAGAAGAGATCGACTCTATCTGGAAGTAATCTTCCTCTCTGTTTAATGCCGACCAAGGACAGCGTCGGCTATTCATTTTGACTGGTACTAGGAAAGTCTCAGCCAATATTCTGTCTGCGTGTAAGCGCAGCTCTTAGTACTTAGTCGGAGATTTATGCAAACCCAAACTGCCCCCAGTTCCCAACCTGAAACACCCCAGCTAGGTTTAATGCTGTTTTTGATTCTTGGTGCGATCGGTGCTTTAACACCACTTGCCATCGACATGTACCTGCCTGCGATGCCAACTATCGCCAAAGATCTTGGTGTGACTGCCGGTGAAGTTCAAATCACGCTTACGGCTTACACCGCTGGTTTTGCACTGGGACAGCTGCTTCATGGTCCATTGGCAGATAGCTATGGTCGTAAACCCGTTCTACTGATTGGTGTGGTTCTGTTTGCGATTGCGTCGATGGTTAGTGCAACAACGCATGGCATTGAAGCGCTGACTTATGTTCGTACCGCGCAAGGTTTTGCAGGCGCAGCGGCAGCAGTAATCATTCAAGCTGTCGTGCGTGACATGTTTGATCGCGAAGATTTTGCAAGAACCATGTCGTTCGTTACTTTGGTAATGACGGTTGCGCCGCTGGTGGCACCAATGATTGGTGGTTACTTGGCGTTGTGGTTTGGCTGGCGTTCGATTTTCTGGGTATTGGCAATCTTCGCTGTGATCGTGATTCTCGCTGTCTCGTTTAAGATTCCTGAAACCTTGCCAGTAGAGAAGCGTCAACCGTTGCGTTTTAAAACGACGATGCGTAACTACTTCCGCTTATGTAAAAACAAAACCGCGATGGGACTCATCTTCTCGGGGGCGTTTTCATTTTCAGGTATGTTCGCGTTCTTAACGGCAGGCTCTTTTGTTTACATTGATATCTACGGTGTACGTCCAGACCTTTTCGGCTACCTGTTCGGCTTAAATATCGTTGCCATGATTTTGATGACCAGCATTAATGGTCGTATGGTGAAAAAGGTAGGCTCTCATACTATGTTGAGAGTGGGACTGGCGATTCAACTGCTCGCGGGTGTTGGCTTGTTCATTGGCTGGAGTTTAGATCTCGGGCTTTGGGGTATCGTGCCATTTGTGATGCTATTTATCGGCACACTATCAACCATCGGCAGTAATACCATGGGTTTGCTGCTTAGCGGTTACCCCAATATGGCGGGCACAGCTTCGTCGCTTGCGGGTACATTACGTTTTGGTACAGGCTCTGTAGTGGGCGCAATTGTTGCGTTCCTACCGAGTGACAGTGCTGGCTCTATGGTCATTGTGATGGCACTGTGTGCCGTACTTTCAGCACTACTTTATTGGACATTAGGAAAGAAGGCATAATGTCAAAATACTACATTGAAATTCAAAAGCTGGTTAACACAGCACTCGATGAGTTAACGGCTCTACACAAATCTGGCAAAGCGGTAGACGCACCGATTGCTAATAACCTCTACTTGGTGCGCTGGGTAACTAAGGCTATTAAATCGCAAGCCTATGATCGTTGTGTCGCTGCGGATCTGATTCGCTGGCAGAAGCAGGGTCGATCTAAAGGTAATAACTCGGATCTGACATTTACATTCCGTCGAATCTCGGCGTTTTATGCTCAATTCTTCCCACAAGGTGAAGAGTCAAAAGCGCTTAAAGATAGTGACGTTGAAGCCTTCATGGACAAGATGTACGACATGGGTTGGAGTGTTTCAAGCGAAGACGAACTGACCACAGGTGGAAAAATTCAATTTTTCACCGATGGCGAGCACTCATTCGCACTTTGTGGCAAGCAGTGTGACGATTCATTCGATGGTGAACTGATGGTGAAACCGATGAACTGGTTTGTTCGTGGTAACCACGCTGAGTTTGTTCAAGCTGCAATGGAGTCTGGCTTTATGCTTCATAAAGTGACCGACTACAAATCAGCAGTGAAATATCACGGCGAATACATCGTTTACCCAGCTAACCAAGGTAATCAGCTGGCTGAGATCCCAATCAGCTTTATTGCTGAGTAGCAGATACGAGATTAGAGATACGAAGAGCGGAATTATCCGCTCTTTTTTATTTAGTCACTAGAATCCCGAACTTGCTCTTAATTCTTTTCGCATCCCGTTGCTCGAATCCCGAATCTGCTTTTTAGTCTTTTCGCATCTCGCCACCCGAATCCCTTATCTGCTCTTTCGCCTGCTTTTCTATCGCCTTCACCATCCCCTTAAATATAAACAGGTGCGCTGGCATCATGGCAAACCAATACAGCAATCCCAGAAAGCCTTTAGGATGCCACCAAGCTGTAATATTGAGTTCGCTTTGATTGTTTGTTTGGTCATTATCGGCAAGGTCGGAAACTGTTATCTCGAGGCGACCAAGGCCGGGGCCTTTCATACCGAATAGCAGTGATAGGAACTGGTTCTCTTCACAACGAATCACTTTCCATGAATCGATATGATCGCCGACTTTGAGTGCTGGGCCTTCCGGTTCTTGCCTTTTGGGCACACCACCACCGAAGAAAAGATCCAGCCATTCACGGGTGCGCCATAGAGCGTTCGCAAAGAAATACCCTTGTTTTGGGCTACCTATCTGTTGAGCCACCTGCCAGAGTTCTTCTTTGGAAACGGTAGATTGGATGGTAGCCCCAGTCTGTTTAGGGTAGTAACCGTAGCCGGCTTGCCAGCGCTTAAAAGCAGTTTTGTCAAAGCCCCAAACGTTACTCTTTACGAATTCACCTTCTGCTCGAATTGCTTGCTCAACCATGATTTGGAATGAAATCAGGCGTTGTGGGTAACGCTCCTGAATTGCAGTGGAGTTAGCAATAAAGTCATGCTTTAAGCCCGCAAGGAGGGCGCGTCCTATATTCGAAGGTACGGACGTCACGACACCAAGCCAGTATGAGGCAATAGTTGGAGTTAACAGCGATGTTGCCCATAACCTTAGTGGTCTATCTGCGGTTTTAGCGATGTGAGCAAATTGATTGCGGTAACTGACAATATCTGGGCCGCCCACTTCAAAGGTTTGGTGAGCCTCTGGGTTTTCCTCGGCAAGCTTTAACAAATAATAGTTGAGGTTTTTTAGGGCGACTGGGTTGGCTTTTGAATCGACCCACTTCGGCGCAATCATTATTGGCAGGTTATAAACAAAATCTCGCATGATCTCAAAGGCTGCAGAGCCCGGGCCGATGATCACGCCCGCTTGTAACTCAGTGATAGGAACTGGGCCAGATCTTAATAGATCGCCAGTTTTCTTTCGTGCTTGAAGGTGATCCGAATCTGCCGTTTGTGGTTGCAGTGAGCTTAGGTAGATCACATGTTGATTGCGCGGGCCAAGCGCATTGACAAAGTTTCTTGCCAACGTGAGCTCGTAATCAATAAAGTCATGTCCCTCTGCCATACCGTGCACGAGGAAGAAAATGAGGTCAAACTGAGGTACTAGCTCTTTAGTCGCCTTAGCATCAGCAAGATCCAAGTACTCTAGTGAGAGGTTTGGATGGGACTCGGTTCGAGCTTGCAAATAGTCAATATGACGAGCGGCTGCCGTTACCTGATAACCTTGATTGAGGAGTTGGGGCAATAGTTGAGAGCCAACATAACCAGAAGCGCCTAACACCAGTACTTTCTTCATAAAGACTCCATTCGTTGATATGAAGTAGGGACGTCACTAGCTGTTAATTTACCAGTGTCATATGCAAAAAAGCCAATAGTATCTTGCTATTGGCTTAATTGTGTCTCAGATTGTTTTAACGATAGTCGTGTTTATAAATCGTTCGCTTGCTGAACATTGTCGGCTTTGGTGCTTAATGTCTTGCCTTTGTACTCACCGGTTAAGGTTTTCAAAAACGACTTAATCGCTTTGACTTCGCTGTCTGACATCTCAACGCCTACCTGATACTTGCCCATATCGTAGATAGCTTGCTCAAGCGTTTCAGCTTGCCCGTCATGGAAGTATGGCGCGGTAAGTTCAACGTTGCGTAGTGTAGGTACTTTGAACTTATGCTTGTCGCTTGCTTGCCCAGTTACATTAAATCGTCCCATATCTTCAGCGGTGATAGGTGCACTACGGTCAGCAAAATAGTCTGCTTTGATGCCCATAGTTTCAAACGTTTCACCACCCATAGCTTCACCAGCATGACAGGTATGGCAACTGTATTGTTTAAACAGATCTAAACCGTGCTGTTCTGTCTCGCTCAGCGCTTGCTTATCTCCCATTAAATACTGGTCAAAACGACTATTTGGTGTCGTGAGCGTTTTCTCAAATTCTGCAATGGCGTGGGTGATGGTATCGCCTGTCATTTCACCTTGATAAGCGTATTCAAACATTGCGACCATTTCGTCATCGTCACTTAGCTTCTCAATCACCTGAGCCCAGTCGTGAGAGCCCATCTCAATTGGGTTGAATGGAGGGCCGCCAGCTTGAGCTTGCAGATCGTGAGCACGTCCATCCCAGAACTGCAGTTTGTTGTAGACTGAGTTAAATACCGTCGGCGCGTTGATGCCACCAACTTGACCATCGATACCCACTGAGCCCACTAGGTTATCCACGCCACCAGTATCTAAGCTGTGGCATGACGCACACGAGACAGTATCGTCGCCAGAAAGGCGGGTATCGTGATAAAGCACTTTGCCAAGCTCAGCTTTACCTGCGTCAACTTCGAAAGTGGTGTAGATAGGTTGCAATGCACGCTGTTTGCGCTCAGCGGTAACAGGGGAGTCCTGATGGCGTTCAGCGCGGCTTTCACGAATCCATTTTAATAGGGTGTGCTTCTCATCTTTTGAGATTCCAGCTGCCCAGTGCATCGATTGATAGATCTTTGGTGGCATAGAGTCGTCGTATAAAACTTTTTCGATACGTGCGAGCGCCACTTCAGAGATAGGTTCTTGGTTCTGGAGGTTGCGGTAAAGCTTATTGATATCGAAGTGACGCAGGCCGACTTGTATATCTGCGTCCATTAGATTCTTAGCGATTGGCCACTCTGAGTAGAAAGGCATCTCACTGTCTGAGGTATGGCAGTATCCACACCCTTTGTCAGCCATAATCTTCATGGCTTGGAAATTCAGTGATTGTGGGTCTAAGTGTGAGTATTGGGCAATTTGACGTGCTGCCAGATCTTTATCGTCCTTATTTACAATGTAGACTGAGCCTAAATAAGCCGCGACACCTAAACCCACTAACCCTAGTGCTATTTTTTTATTATTCATGGTTAACTCCCTAATGATTTGCTTTGGAAGTTATTGAATTAGTTAGACTTAATGAAATGGTAAAAAGGAATTGATATTAATCGATTTTCTAGATTGTAAGCTTTTTAACATTTAAATTTGTTGTAAAACATGTATTTATTTGTTTATGTTATTTTTAATAACAATTTCAGTAATTTAGATATCGAACTTAACTTTGATTTTAATCAAAAATAGGATTTTACTCGGATAAAAGCGCTATAAATGATTTGGTGGGTTATATTTTATCTGTATATGCCTGTTTTTCATTCATTGTTTGAATTGATTGTGCTTTAATAGCTTTTCACTTGGTTTCATAGCAGTCTTTTTATCACCTCCTGATTCTCGGCTTATCACCGCGGATAAAAATACACGACTGTTATAATGTTTCGATGTTCCTCTTTTTTCTTCAATATGTTCCATTGAGGTGACCCTATGCTTCTTGCTTCAATAATACGTCATACCAAAGGTGACTTTGTTCGCCAGCTGATTGCCATTGCACTGCCTATTACACTGCAGAGCATTATGTTTTCAAGTAGAGGCTTGGTTGACGTCTTGATGTTGGGGCAGCTAGGAGAAGCTGATATTGCCGCGGTAGGTGTCGCAAGTCGTGCCATGTTCGTGACTACGATTATGTTGGTTGGGGTAACAACGGGTGGTGCTCTTCTAACGGCTCAATATTGGGGTGCCGGAGATAAACAAGGTGTGCGAGAGAGTACCGCGCTAACTTGGCTGGTTTCGATGTTGTTCGCAGCGTTAACCGTCGTGTTCTTTGTTTCTTTCCCAACGCAAGTGATGGGCGTTACCACAGATTCACAAGAAGTTATCGGTTTAGGCACCGAATACATCGTAATTACCGCGTTCAGTATGTTTGCCGTTGCTTGTGTAAGTAGCATGGCGGTGGGGCTTCGCGCGATGCACCGACCGGGGCTAAGTACCTTTTTCAGCGGTATTGGCATTCTCTCTAATATCTTTCTTAACTGGGTTCTTATTTTCGGTAACCTCGGCATGCCTGCGATGGGCATCAAAGGCGCAGCAATTGCGACTGTGTTGAGCGGTGCGATCGAGGTGGTGACGCTTTACGGATATCTCTACGGGAAGAAACACTTGTTGGCTTTTAAAGGCGCTGACGTTATGGCTGCTGCGACGGTCCAGAAAGTCGTTAGGTTTCTCAAGCTCTCTTTGCCAACAACCTTTAACTTCTTAGCTTGGGCGGGGGGCTTGTTTGCCTATCACGCGATCATGGGGCAATCGGGCGTGCAGGGCTTAGCAGCACTCTCGGTGATGACACCAGTTGAATCTATCTCTTTGGCACTTTTAATTGGTATGTCGACCGCTGCTGCCGTTCTGGTGGGCAATCAGCTAGGAGCCAAAAACAATGAAGCGGTTTACTACCAAGCATTGGGCATCAGCATCATTGCGTTTTTCACCAGCATTGTGGTCGCGTTGGTACTCTATTTTGTTCAAGCACCAATCCTAGATTCTTTCAGCGCACTCACTCCAGAAACGCGTGAGTTATCTGAAAAATTCATCTTGATTTTGAGCTTAGGTATTGTGGTTCGTTCTATCCCAATGACGGTGATTGTTGGCGTTTTACGAGCAGGTGGAGATGTGAAATTCTGTCTCTACCAAGATCTGATTGCTCAGTGGCTGATTAGTATCCCTCTAGCGGCTATTGCGGCTATCTATTTTGGCGTCGAACCTGAATGGATCTATTTGATGTTCTTAACAGAAGAGGTGATCAAATGGGGTGGGTCGCTCTATCGCATGAAGAGTAAGAAATGGATAAAAAATCTTATAGGAAGTTGAAGTCAGACGTAAGATTTATGTGACTTTATACTTAGCATGTGATCTATCTTTCAAATTACTTCCTACAACCTTAGATTTAGTGTAGATTCTCATTCCAAATTCTAACTAATGTGAGCTGTTTAATGTTAAAGCTATCAGACCTATGTAAGGGCTATGTCGACGGGGGAGAGTTCCATCCCGTTTTACAAGGTGCTGAATTAACATTAAATCAAGGGGACCAGCTTGCATTAATGGGTGAAAGTGGCTCAGGCAAGAGTACTTTGCTTAACCTCATTGCAGGGCTAGACCTTGCTGACTCCGGGGAAATCCTATTCCCTAACTTTGATATGCATATGGCAAAGGAGCGCGATCGCACTGCTTACCGTCGTAATAACATCGGGCATATCTTTCAACAGTTCAATCTGTTACCAACATTGAACATTGCCGATAACATTCGCTTTTGCCGTCAACTGAAGGGTTTACCTGAAGATAAAGGCTTATGGCGTCAAATTTTGTCTGCACTCGATCTTATGCCTTTATTGGGACGCTACCCTGAAGAGGTGTCTGGTGGTCAGCAGCAGCGTGCGGCGATTGCTCGTGCTCTCTATATGGAGCCAAAGATCCTGCTTGCCGATGAGCCTACTGGTAGCCTGGACGAGCGCAACGCAGAAGCGGTAATGCGCTTGCTGACGTCATTAGCACGTGAGCTTGAGTGTACGCTATTGTTAGTGACGCACAGTGAAAAGGTTGCCCAGCATATGGATGGTTGCATCCGTCTACAAGGGGGGCAGCTTCATGTTATGGCCCGTAGTTAAAGCGCTACTCGGTCATTATCGACGCTACCCACTTCAAATCATTCTTGTTTGGCTCGGTCTAACACTGGGCGTCTCTCTTTTGGTTGGTGTTACTGCCATCAACCAACATGCTAAGCAGAGCTATGCTCATGGCGAAAAGCTATTTTCCAATCCGCTTCCTTACCGTATTCGACCAAAACATAGCGCCAATAAGATCCCACAAGGTTTCTACATTCAACTTCGTCGTGAAGGATTTCAGCAGTGCGCCCCTTTTGATAACCATCGCGTAACTGACGAAAACGGCTCCAACTTCATGCTGATAGGCTTAGATCCTGTCTCGATGCTTCAGTTGCAACCTGGCGTTGCGCTTCAAGACCTCACCACGCTCAACTTGATGAAGCCGCCATACCCAATCTTAGTGAGTGATGATCTGGCCAAGCATATGGAGTGGCGTGACGGTGACTATATCCATCTTGCAGACGGTTCTGAGCTTGGTCCTTTGGTTGTCGACCAGAATAAGATGATTAACGGCACGCGTTTGATTGCGGACATCTCTCTTCTGAGAATGTTGAAGCGCAGTTCTGGCCTATCCGTTATCGCCTGTTCAGATATGTCGGAAGCGAAGTTTGAGCGTCTTAAGAGCATGCTGCCGAATGGTTTAACTATCTCTCGCAGCTCTAAAGCTGAGTTGGAGTCGCTAACCAGTGCATTCCACTTGAACTTGACGGCGATGGGAATGCTTTCGTTTGTTGTAGGCCTGTTCATCTTCTATCAAGCAATGTCGCTCTCTTTTATACAGAGGCAGCCTTTGGTTGGGGTTCTCAGACAAACAGGCGTATCCGGCTGGCAGCTAACCAAAGCACTCTGTTTTGAGTTGCTAGCGCTGGTTGTTGTTAGCTGGATCTGCGGTAACGTCTTTGGCGTGATGTTGGCAAACCAATTGCTGCCAGCTGTATCTTCAAGTCTCGGCGATCTTTATGACGCTAATGTTGGCTTAAGTATCGACTGGAGCTGGAAAGCGAGCGTCTACAGCTTTGGTATGGCATTAATCGGTGCATTTTTAGCGTGTGCTTGGCCTTTGATTCGTTTACTAAAGTCTCAGCCAATTCGACTCTCATCTCGTTTGTCTCTAATGCGTTTCGCAGGTACTGAGTTTACATGGCAAGCGTTGATTGGTTGTGGTTTCTGTGTAGCTGCTGTGGCGGTATATCAAGCTCCTCAGACGCAAGAATCTGGCTTTGCCATCATTGCATTGATGCTAGTGAGTGTTGCGCTGTTTACACCTTTCTTAATGTGGAAACTGTTCAATAGCTTCTCATACTCTCTGCGTTGGGTCCGCGCGCGTTGGTTCTTTGCCGATGCTGCTGCAAGCATGAGTTACCGCGGCGTTGCAACTATGGCATTTATGCTAGCGATGACGGCAAATATCGGCGTTGAGACCATGGTTGGTAGCTTCCGAGATACCACTGATAAATGGCTGTCTCAGCGTCTTGCGGCAGACTTGTATATCTACCCAACCAATAACTCTGCAGCACGCATGAGCAACTGGCTATCAGATCAGCCAGAAGTAGACTCGGTATGGTGGCGCTGGGAGAAAGATATTCCTTCTCCAGTAGGCAGTATCCAAGTTGTGAGTACTGGTCCTTCCGAAGGGGAGTTAGAAGCGCTGACCATTAAGCTGGGTATCCCGAACTACTGGTATCACTTACACCACTCTAAGGGCGTCCTTATTAGTGAGTCGATGTCGCTCAAGCTGGGCATTCGTCCGGGAGACTATATCGATATGTACGATAGCCTTGGCTCTGGATGGCAAGTTGTCGGTGTGTATTACGACTACGGTAATCCTTATCATCAAGTCATGATGTCGCATCGTAACTGGCTATACGGCTTTGCGGGGCGGGGCAACGTTGGATTAGGTGTCATACTTAAAGAAGATGTGAATCCAACCGGACTGCGTAGCAGGCTAGAATCGGTATTTAGATTGAGCTCTGAGCGCATCTTTGACAATAACAATATTCATAGCCAGGCGATGCGTGTCTTTGACCGTACTTTTGCGATTGCAGATACCTTGGGCAACATTACGTTGGTTATTGCTGTGTTTGGTATCTTCTTCGCGACCGTTGCGGGTGAGGTATCAAGGCAACGTCATATTTCGCTGCAGCGCTGCTTAGGCGTGTCGGCAAAAGAGCTGATCTTCACAGGAAGCCTGCAGTTGTTTGTTTTTGGTCTGATATCGTCACTGATAGCGATACCACTTGGTTTGGCGTTGGCTAACCTGATTGTAGATATCGTGATTAAGCAGTCTTTCGGTTGGTCTTTAGAGCTGCAAGTCATACCATGGGACTACTTCATGACTTTTGCATGGTCGATGGCGGCGTTGATGATCGCTGGAGCCTTGCCAGTATTACGTATGATAGGTAATACACCGATGAAATCACTTAGGGATGCGCTGTAAATGGGTCAAAGAAAAGGCGTGAAAAAGCCGAGAAATAAAGTCCTCTCTGCTGTTCTACTGGTCGGCTTCTTTGGTCTGTTTGTTGGTATTTGGTCTTATTACTCTTACTTCGCTGATGTAGGTGAAGAGGGGATCAATGAAGTCAATTCTGTGTTGGTGAGTGAGCAATTTAAGGTGTTTGAACCAGTATTGCCTGACCGTACCGTTTCACTGCCGAAAGATTTCCAATTCCATCCTGAGTTCCAACATGAGTGGTGGCATTACTTCGCGACTTTAGAAGATGCCAATGGTAAAGACTACTCCGTTCAATGGAGCTTCTTCAGAATCGCGACCGATGAACGAGAGGCACGCGGCTGGCAAAGCCCACAAATCTATATCTCAAATGTGGTTGTGACCTCAGCCACTCAAGTGTGGAAAGAACAAAGACTCGCACGTGGCGGTATTGGTCAAGCAGGAATGACTAACCGTCCATTCCGAATTTGGATTGATAATTGGAACTGGCGTGCGCTTGGTGCGACCCCGTTTCCAGGGCGTTTGAGCATTGAGACCGACACATTTGGTTTAGAGCTTGATTCAGTGACCAAAGGCCCTTACGTGCTGAATGGCGAAAACGGCTATCAGAAGAAACACGATTTACTTCCTATTGCTTCATACAACTTTAGTGCGCCGTTCTTGGCTCTGAATGGCAAACTGATGCTTGATGGTAAAGAAATTGAAGTATCTGGTAACGCCTGGCTTCATAAAGAGTGGGGCAGCGGTCTACTTGGTGAAGGGCAGCAAGGTTGGGATTGGTTTGTCTTTAACTTAGATGATGGTTCTGCTTTGAGTGTGAGCCGTTACCGCAGCAATCAGCAGATGCCTTATGTGTTTGGCACACTAGCAACACGCTCAGGAAAGGTCTATCAACTCTCTGATTCTGATATCGACATTACACCATTACCTAATAGTACCCTGCTTAACGGGCGCAGAATGCCGCTTCAGTGGATCATCAACGTGCCTAAATATGAGATCAATCTCACAACTCGGATCCAACGTAGGGACATGTGGCTACCGTTTGTTATCCCTTATTGGGAGGGACCCATTATGGCCAGTGGAAGCCATGAGGCGTCAGGGTTTATGCAACTGACTGGTTATTGATTTTTATATAAGGCTATCATTTGATAGCCTTTTTTATGCACGTTAACTCACTTTATGGAGGGTTCGTCTAGCTTACACTTATAATATTGGTCATCTATACTTAATTTAGTGTGAGTAACAACATTATGGAATATACGACGTATTGTTTAGTATTTGTAGGAAAAACCGAAGTTAAACATCCAAAGAAGTGATTATGTATCGTCGAAAGTTGGCTATACACTCGTGTCTATTCTTTGTTATTCGTTTATTTAAATAATAAATATAAGGGCGAAATCATGAACGACGTCATCCGTGACTTCTTTAAAATGGAATCTGCTGGCGGCATCATTTTGGTAATTGCTGCGGCAGTTGCAATGTTCGTAGCGAACTCACCTCTGAACGAAATGTATCAGGGTATGCTACACACATACGTATTTGGTATGTCCGTGTCTCACTGGATCAACGACGGCCTAATGGCAGTCTTCTTCCTACTCATCGGCCTTGAAGTAAAGCGTGAGCTTTTAGAAGGCGCATTAAAATCTAAAGAGACAGCAATCTTCCCAGCTATCGCTGCGGTAGGTGGTATGCTAGCTCCTGCACTAATTTATGTGCTATTCAACTCAAGCAACCCTGAAGCGCTTCAAGGTTGGGCTATCCCAGCAGCTACAGATATCGCATTCGCATTGGGTATCATGGCACTTCTTGGTAACCGTGTACCGGTAAGCCTGAAGGTGTTCCTGTTGGCTCTAGCAATCATCGATGACCTAGGTGTTGTTGTTATCATTGCACTGTTCTACTCAGGTGACCTATCGACACTAGCGCTAACAGTTGGCTTCATCGCAACAGGTGTGCTGTTCATGCTAAACAACAAGCATGTGACTAAACTGAGTGCTTATTTGATTGTTGGTGCAATTCTGTGGTTTGCAGTATTGAAGTCTGGTGTTCACGCAACACTTGCTGGTGTGGTTATCGGTTTTGCGATTCCACTTAAAGGCAACAAAGGAGAACATTCTCCGCTGAAACACCTAGAGCATGCTCTGCACCCATACGTAGCTTTTGCAATCTTGCCAATCTTCGCATTTGCAAACGCAGGTATTTCACTGGAAGGCATCTCAATTTCAAACCTGACAGGTATGCTACCGCTTGGTATCGCTTTAGGTCTATTGATTGGTAAGCCACTGGGTATCTTCCTATTCAGCTGGGGCGCTGTGAAAACAGGTGTAGCTAAGCTTCCAGAGGGTGTGAACTTCATGAACATCTTCGCGGTGTCTGTGCTATGTGGTATCGGCTTTACGATGTCTATCTTCATATCTTCGTTGGCATTTGGCCCAACGAACGCAGATTTTGATACGCTGGCTCGATTAGGTATCTTGATGGGTTCAACGACAGCGGCAGTTCTAGGTTATGTACTATTGAGTGTCTCGTTACCTAAGACAAAGCATCAAGAAGTTAAGCTGTAAGCATTACAAAACATGTTTGAAAGGGTTGGCTGGTTAGGACAGTAGCCACCAACACTTTTAAAAACATAATGACAAAGAAACGAAAAAGCCGTGATGAGTGTTCATCACGGCTTTATTGTTTAAGCCTATTCTCAACTAAGCCTTGTTCCTAATCATCCGCGTTGCTTGGATTTGTTTTGGCAAACATTGAGTGTGTTATAAAGAATCTATTTTTCTAGTGTAGTGAAGATAGTCCACTCTTCAACAATCTCTTCATTTAAACCTACAACCGTTGCTGTTACGCGTCGATTTAACGCATGAGACGTTGCATCATCACCGGCACTTTCTGGTTTGGTGTCACCGTAACCGACAATGCGTACTCGCTCAGGCTCAACCCCATTGGCTATCAGCCTGTCTTCAACCGCATGCGCTCTCTCTTTCGATAGTGCAAGGTTGTGTTCAGCGGAGCCAACTTTGCTCGCATAGCCTTGAACTTCAATAGAAGCCGATTGATAAGTCTCTAAGAAGAGTGCCATCTGGCGAATCTGGTCAGAGAATACAGGGTTAATCTCATAGGAGTTATTGGCAAAAAGGATTCGTAATTGCTTAACTTCTTGCGCACGTATTTTTTCGCCGCAGCCTTCGTTATCAACTAGCGCGCCTCTAGGGGTAGAAGGGCAATCGTCTCGGGCGTTAATTACACCATCTAGATCGTCGTCTTTAAGGTCGGCAATCTGCACTGCCACAGGCGTTTCACCGTAAGGCTCTTCTTCATACGCCATTAATGGCTGGCAAATTAGACAAGCGGGTAAAATGAGATACAAAGATTTCATAATTAATACTCCATTCCTCTTGTCCACTCTTCTGGAACATCAACCAACATAGCATCGAGCAGGGTTCCCGTTGCGTTCAATACACGGTATTTAGCGTATTGTTCAGCGTAGTGTGCGTCTAAGTAGTCTTTACGAGCTTCAAACAGCTCGTTTTCTGTATTGAGCACATCAAGTAAAGTTCGTTGTCCAATTCGGTACTGCTTTTGATAAGCAATAACGGTTTCCGCTGCAGAGTCTACGTGATCGGATAGAAAGTTCTTTTGTTGGAGTGTTAAATCTAAAGCACTCCATGACAAACGAAGCCCTTCTTCCACTTGACGATAAGCGGTATCACGCAGATCTTTGGCTTTGTTCAACTGGTAGGCTGCACTTTCACTTTCAGCAGAGTCGCTACCACCGTTGTACAAGTTGTATCTCATACGTAGCATGGCAAGGGTTTCCTGGCTTGAACCTTCATCGCCGCCAGCGTCATCTCTCCACGTTTGGGAAGCTTCTATAGAGAAGGTCGGGTAGTTAACCCCTTTAGATTGCTTGTATTGAAAGTGGGCGGCATCGACGTCGGCACCCGAAATCTGAATCACTGGATGGTGATCATAAGCAAACACTAGGGCATCAGAGAGTGAGAGAGGGATCTTAGATACATCAGCTCGAGGGTATACCAACCCTAGAGGTTCTTGACCAACGATCCTTCTAAATTGAGTGTGTGTATCAATCAGGTTGTTCTGCGCCGCCAGTAGGTTACCGTGAGCTTTCGCAATACGAGCTTCTACTTGCGACACATCCGCCGTCGAACCAATACCAGACTCAGCTCTTCGTTTGATGTCTTTGTATATCTTCTTGTGAACCGAGAGGTTACTTTCCGATAGCGCTAAGACTTCCGTTGCTTTTACTGCGTCGAGATAGACTTGCGTAACTTCCAACGCCTTGTCTTCTGCATCTGCGAGCAGCTGTAAGCGAACCGATTCTGCTTCAGCAGCAGTACGGTCTATGTTGTAGAGCGTGGCAGAGCCATCCCAAATCAGTTGAGTTAACGAAACGGTTGCTTCTTTTCGAGTTAGATCAGTATCAGGGCCGTTGTTGGGGGCTGGATTTATCCCTTCATACCCGATACCTGCATCTAGATCGATACTCGGAAGATACGCACCTCCCGCTGCATCATTTTGACTTCGAACACTCGAAAACTCATTAAAGATGCTTTTCAACTCTGGATTTGTAGCAAGCGTTATAGCGACTGCTTGTTCTAGCGTTTGTGCCCCAAGAGGAGTTGCAACAATGACGCAACTCAACAAAGATAATTTGAACAATTTCAAAGTAGTTCTCCTTCTACTTTTGACTGTCTCTTTATGATGACAAGTTCAGGTGGTGAGAAAAAACTGACCTTGTATTCGAAGCTTAGGACATTTGCTTGGAAAATGAGAAGTTTAGACAAAAAAATTAACGTTAATGCGGATACTGTACAGCGAACTTAGCCCTACTTATGTAAAAGGTGCAGTGCACGCTGTTGATAGATACAAATTTCCAATTTCTTATTGTTAATTATCTCAATAGCTTGCTTTGTGAATTTGAGAGGGACTTTTAAAAGGAGTAACGATAGGCGAGGAATGAGGTTAAACAGCCAAAACTCACTAACTATGGGCAAAAAAAAGCCCAAACCAACTCGGTTTGGGCGGATACAAGTATAGGAGTTAATAAGGAAATTGCAGTGAGTAACAAGAGAGTGAAACAAGTCTGACGGCCAGAAAGACTTAAAAATGCGCTTCCTGTTACCCTTTTTATGACCCGCCAACTTCCAATCAGTTCCAAGAAAATTTGTTCTTTTTTTCTGTTTTTCTAAAACACAGGCAATTCAGGGTGTTACCAAACTATTTTTGAAACTGGTACGACCAATGGGTGAAAATGTGATGTTGCTTACTTGTTAAATAAATGTTCTATGGGTATATTTCAAACAGTTGTTTAATACGAGTGATTGAAATGGCACCAAGAAGTTCGACCAAAGAGAAGATACTGGATGTAGCAGAGGGATTGTTTGCTGAGCATGGCTTTAACGACACTTCGTTACGTACCATAACAAGTAAAGCAAATGTGAACCTAGCTTCGGTAAATTACCACTTCGGCGATAAAAAGACCTTGGTTCGAGCAGTAATCAATCGTTACTTAGAAGCGTTCATGCCTGCACTTCAAGATGCACTAGTGAACCTTAATTTGAACGAAACGTATACGATGAGTGACGTGTTTGAATCTTTGAGATCGCCACTACGCTCGCTTAACGATGTGAGACCAGACGGCACAAGCCGCTTCATGTTGTTAATTGGACGTGGCTATACCGATGTGCAAGGTCACCTGCGTTGGTTCATTACTACACGTTACAGTGACGTTTTGGGGCTATTTACCAGCTCGGTAATGAAGGCCAATCCAGACCTCACTCAAGAACAGTTATTTTGGCGACTGCACTTTACCCTCGGGACATGTGTATTCACCATGGCGTCTAGCCAAGCACTGATGGAAATATCAGAAAATGATTATGGAAGAGAGGTTGATGCGAAAGCTGTCGTCGATATCTTGATTCCTTATTTAGCGGCAGGCATGTCAGCTAAAGAGTAAGAACAATAAGAAGCATAAATTCACACCAAAAAAATAGTGAACAAAAGGATCTGAACTATGAGCTCTCTAAGACAAAAATGGGTAAGCGACCCAGCCTTTAAACTCTTCAAAAAAGTCCTGCCGCCGCTTTCTAGCACTGAGAAAGAAGCGATGGAAGCCGGTAGTGTTTGGTGGGATGGAGAGCTTTTTTCTGGTAAGCCAGACTTCCAAAAACTGCATCAATATCCAAAACCGGAGCTGACAGCAGAAGAGAAGTCGTTCATGGACAACGAGCTTGAAACTCTTCTAGAGATGCTTGATGACCACAAGATCGTTAAAGAAGACCGTGACCTTCCAAAAGAAGTGTGGGATTTCTTACGAAAAGAGCGTTTCTTCTCACTGATCATCTCGAAAGAGTATGGTGGTCGAAACTTCTCGTCGCTTGCGAACTCAACAATCGTAACCAAGATCGCTACTCGCAGTATCAGTGCGGCTGTATCGGTAATGGTTCCAAACTCTCTTGGCCCGGGTGAGCTACTATCTCACTATGGTACTCAAGAGCAAAAAGATTACTGGCTACCTCGTCTAGCTGACGGTACAGATATCCCATGCTTCGCTCTAACAGGCCCTGAAGCCGGTTCTGATGCTGGCGGTATCCCAGATGTGGGTACTGTGTGCATGGGCATGCACGAAGGCAAAGAGACGTTAGGTATTCGTCTTAACTGGAACAAGCGTTATATCACGCTAGCGCCGGTTGCTACCGTACTTGGTCTTGCATTCAAACTGCACGATCCAGAAAAGCTTCTAGGCGACAAAGAAGATATCGGCATTACGTGTGCTCTTATCCCAGCTGATCACGAAGGTGTAGTGATTGGTGAGCGTCATGACCCACTTGGTCTTGCGTTCATGAACGGTCCTACACGTGGTCACGATGTGTTTATCCCAATGGAATGGCTAATCGGTGGTGCAGACTACGCAGGTAAAGGTTGGCGTATGCTGGTGGAATGTCTGTCTGCGGGCCGTGGTATCTCGCTACCGGCTCTAGGTACGGCAATGGGCCACCTAACAGCGCGTACAACCGGTGCATACGCATACGTTCGTAAGCAGTTTGGTATGTCGATTGGTAAATTTGAAGGTGTCGCAGAAAGCTTAGGTCGCATTGGTGGCTTAACTTATCTACTTGAAGCAACGCGTACACTGACCACGACGTCTCTCGACCTAAAAGAGAAACCGGGTATCGTAACCGCGATTGCCAAGTACCACATGACGGAAATGGCGCGTACCATTCTGAACGACTCAATGGATATCCACTCTGGTCGTGCAATCCAAGACGGTCCGATGAACTATCTGGCTGCACCGTACCTAGGTATTCCAGTGGCGATTACGGTGGAAGGGGCAAATATCCTGACACGTAACCTGATGATCTTCGGTCAAGGTGCAACGCGTTGTCACCCTTACGTACTGCGTGAGATGGAAGCAGCGGCTAACCCAGATGAGAAGCAAGGCGCGAAAGAGTTTGATGATCTGCTGTTCAAACACATCTCTCATGCAACTAAGAACACGTTTGGTGCTTTCGGCGCTGCACTAACAGGCTCTAAGTTCATCAAAGCGGATATGAGCGGTCCAACGAAACCATACTACCAAGACTTAACTCGCCTAAGTCGTGCTCTTGCAGTGAGTGCTGACTTTGCAATGCTAACCCTTGGTGGCGAACTGAAACGTAAAGAGCTGATCTCTGCGCGTCTAGGTGATGGTCTAAGTTACCTATACATGGCATCTGCAGCGCTTAAGAAGTATGAAGATGAAGGTCGTCAGCAAGCGGACCTAGATTACTTGCACTACGCAGTACAGCACTGTTTCCACCACACAGCTAAGTCACTACAGGAAGCGTACCGTAACTTCCCTAACAAGGTAGTGGGTAAGGTTCTGAAAGGGCTAATCTTCCCAGTGGGTAACCACTTCGAGAAGCCAAGCGATACGCTAACAGTGAAACTTGCTGAAAGTCTAATGACTCCAGGAGCGCACCGTGAGCGCCTAACGCACCTTTGCTACATTGGCCAAGACGAAGATGACAGCGTTGGTTTGATGGAGAACGCATTCATTGCGATGTACGATATCAAACCACTAGAGCGTAAGATCTTCAAAGCAGTGAAAGAAGGTAAGGTAGCACGCAAAGGTCTGTTGGCTGACCGACTAGAGGAAGCATTAGCTGCTGAAGTGTTAACACAAGCTGAAGTTGACCAAATCTTAGCAGCAGACAAACTGCGCTATGCTGCGATTCAAGTTGACCACTTTAGTCACGACTATAGTGAAACTTTGACGCGAAAAGAGCTGAAACCTAAGCTAAATAGCGTTGCTTGATAGAAATATCATCAAAAGGCACCTTTCGAGGTGCCTTTTTTGTATTTGTACGGCACACAACCAGAACTTTGCTAGAATTTTGAACAAATGTCTGCAAATACAACCCGAGTGCTCCAACCACTTGCATTTTAGCCACATTTTTGAAGAAATTAGATGCCATTTGTAGACGAAACTTTTATCCTAACAGGGATTTTTTAAGGAAGTTGAATATGATCATCAAACCTCGAATTCGCGGATTCATCTGTACTACAACACACCCAGTTGGTTGTGAAGCTAACGTAAAAGAACAAATCGCTTACACCAAAGCTCAAGGCCCAATTGCAAATGCACCAAAACGTGTACTTGTTGTGGGTTCTTCAAGTGGCTATGGCTTGTCTTCTCGTATCGCAGCTGCATTTGGTGGCGGCGCTTCAACTATCGGTGTTTTCTTCGAAAAAGCTGGTACTGAGAAAAAGCCGGGCACAGCTGGCTACTACAACTCAGCAGCATTCGACAAGCTAGCAAAAGAAGAAGGCCTATACTCGAAAAGCCTAAATGGCGATGCTTTCTCTAATGAAGCTAAGCAAAAGACAATCGACCTAATTAAAGAAGACCTAGGTCAAGTTGACATGGTGGTTTACTCGCTGGCTTCTCCAGTACGTAAAATGCCTGAGACTGGCGAAGTTGTTCGTTCTTCTCTTAAGCCTATCGGTGAGACTTACACTTCAACAGCAGTTGATACAAACAAAGATACGATCATTGAAGCAAGCGTAGAGCCTGCAACAGAAGAAGAGATCAAAGACACAGTAACCGTAATGGGCGGTGAAGACTGGGAACTTTGGATCAATGCTCTTTCTGAAGCTGGTGTTCTTGCTGACGGTTGTAAGACAGTTGCGTACAGCTACATCGGTACTGAGCTAACGTGGCCAATCTACTGGGATGGTGCGCTAGGTAAAGCGAAGATGGATCTAGACCGTGCTGCAGCGGCTCTTAACGAGAAACTAGGTCAAACTGGCGGTACTGCGAACGTTGCTGTTCTTAAGTCTGTAGTGACTCAAGCAAGTTCTGCAATTCCAGTAATGCCACTGTACATCGCAATGGTATTCAAGAAAATGCGTGAAGAAGGCGTACACGAAGGTTGTATGGAACAAATCTTCCGCATGTTCAGCCAACGTCTATACAAAGAAGACGGCAGCGCAGCAGAAGTGGATGAGAAGAACCGTCTACGTCTAGATGACTGGGAACTTCGTGAAGACATCCAAGAACACTGTCGTAACCTATGGCCACAAATCACGACTGAGAACCTAAAAGAACTGACTGACTACGTAGAGTACAAAGAAGAGTTCTTGAAACTATTCGGTTTCGGCGTTGAAGGCGTTGATTACGATGCGGACGTTAACCCAGCTGTTGAGTTTGATGTAGCAGACATCTAATCTAATTCGCTAGGTCTAAATGCTAAAAGGCGCTCATTGAGCGCCTTTTTTGATCTAGGGGCAGATTAAAAAGCAGATGAGAGATACGAGTTTCGAGATGCGAAGAGATTAAAAGCAGATGCGGGATGCGAGTGGCGGGATGCGAGAGGAGTTGAGAGCAGGAGCGAGGCTTGAACTGCTAAAAACTGGTCATAAAAAATGCACTAACTCTTGCGAATTAGTGCATTGAAAAATTCCGAACGAATCTAGTTGTTAGCTGATAATGATGATGAAAGTGCCGGCTAGGGTCATCAATATGTTGGCTATCGCGTACGTACCGGCATAGCCCAGAGCAGGGATAGTTGAGCGAGCGTGGTCGTTTACGATGTCCATCGCGGGTGCGCAGGTTCTCGCACCGATGATCGCACCAAATAGCAATGCGCGGTTCATTTTAAGAATGTAAGCGCCGACTAGGTACGCGAATATTACCGGCAACACACTTACTATCAACGCAATCCCTATTACTTGAGGGCCGACTTGAGTTAAGTGCTCAAATATCTTGCCACCCGCGCTGAGTCCAATACCAACCATGAAGAACATTAAACCTAGGTCTTTGACCATGTTCAGAGCCCCCTGAGGTACATAACCAAAGGTAGGGTGGTTTGCTCGTAAGAAGCCCAGCATAATGCCTGAAAGCAGTAGGCCAACCGCATTACCCAAACCAAACGAAACTTGGCCGAATGTCATGGTAATCAGACCGAACAGAATCCCCAGAATGAAGAAGCTACAGAAAGCCATTAAGTCTGCCATTTGGCTGTGAATCGAGATGAAACCGATTTTCTCAGCTAGGCCATGAACACGGCTCTTCTCACCACTGACTTGTAGAACGTCACCCTTGGCTAATACGATGTTCAAATCCATCGGCATTTCGATTTGAGCACGCACTACACGGTTCAAGAAACAGCCATATTCAGACAGGTTGAGGTCTGAAAGGCGTTTACCCGCGATACTGTCACTTTTTACGACGATCTCTTCTTCTACGATACGAAGGTCAAGAAGGTTACGGTCGAATACCTCTTTACCGTTTCTAAAGCTAGGATCAAGACGAGCATGGCTATCTGGGAAGCCCACTAGCGCGATCTCATCACCTTCTTGCAGAATTGCGTCACCATCTGGATGGGCAAGAATGCCGTTACGACGGATACGTTCAATATAACAACCCGTTTGACGGTAGATACCAAGCTCACGCAGGTTTTTGCCGTCTGTCCAGTCAATAAGCTCTTGTCCAACGCGGTATGCGCGAATGATTGGCAGGTAAACTTTACGCTGACCAGACGCACCTAAGCCACGCTCTTGTGCTATCTGCTCCGCAGAGTCATGCAGGTTGACCTTTTGCAGCTTTGGAATTAAACGCGCGAACATGATCATGCTGATCAAGCCGACTAAGTATGCCATCGCATAGCCAACCGAAAGGTTTTCGATAACTAGGCTTATGTCCATGTTGCGTGGCACTTCTGCGAGCCCAGAATTGAGGGCATCTTGTGCGCCTACAAGAATTGGCGTTGCCGTGAGTGCACCAGCCATCATACCCGCAGACAAACCAAACCCTAAATCCAAGTATTCACTACAGAAGTAGGTGAGAGCGATAGCGGTTGAGAGTACAACTAAGCTCAAGATGAGGTAGTGTTTGCCATCTCTGAAAAAGATACCAAAGAAGTTAGGTCCAGCCTCAATACCAACACAGTAGATAAACAGCATGAAGCCGATGGTTAGTGCTTCTGCGTTGAATGAGAAGCCAAGGTGACCCATTACTAATGAGGTGATTAAGACACCAATAGAGTTACCTAGTTGAAGATTTCCAAAGCGGATTTTACCAATGGCAAGGCCAATCGCTAATACGACAAAGATGAGAAGAATAGGGTTTTGCTCAAGCAAAAGTACAACGTCGATATTCACAGCAGTAGCTCAGTATAAGGCGTGAAACATAAGATAGTGTAGAGATGTGAATTGTATCTAATTATAGATAAATTATAAGCGCTAATTTGCTATTTCACTTGATTTTAACGTGATTCATTTTTGTTCTAGGTATTAAAAAAGCTCACGTGAATCACGTGAGCTTTAGAATAAGGTTTCTTCAATGATTTGATAGGCTTTGCGTCAGGCTTAACCTATTTTAATCAACGCTTTCGATTAATCGAAAAGACCTAGGTTTGCTTTTGCGTATGCTTCGAAGTCATCACAGCCACCGATGTGCTCTTGGTCTACGAAGATTTGAGGAACAGTCTCAACTGGCTTACCTACAGTTTTCTCTAGGTCAGCTTTGCTGATGCCTTCTGCGTGAATGTCAACATAACGGTAGTTGAAGTCATCGCGCTTAGCTTTAAGAGTCTCAGCGTGCTCTTTAGCACGAACACAGAATGGACAAGCAGGGCGACCAAAGATTACTACAAACATTTCATTTCTCCTAAATACGGGATGAGGCTCGTTAACCCAAATATGTTAACTATTCTTAAAGGGATACGACTCAAAATTCTTAAAACCAACTATGCCTCAATGCTATGGGGAAATAAAGATGGAATTGCCTGTTAATGCGATAGGTTTTACCTATCAGCTTAAATAATATTCACCCACACCTCCGCTTTCCTCTAATGCCCTCGCTAGACGCAAGGAGATAGGGTACAGAATGTGAATCAGCGCTAATAATCTGACTTTGAGGCGTTTTTAATGCGACAAGTTGCACCGAGTCAAAAAAAATCGATTCAGTTAAGGGCATCTTGTAGTTAGATAAATCATATAGCATTCAAATAAACAGATAACCGCATAGAAGTTTTAGCAAACCACAACAACAAAGAGTTCGTAGTATTGTTTGGTCATAGGCGCAGGAGGCACCATGTTTCAATTTATGACATCTACAAAGATCATCTTTGGTGAAGGAGCATTACCGTCTTCACTGTCTCAGTTTAATCAGTATGGCTACAGTGTGTTACTGGTGACTGGGAGTAACCTAGACAGAACCGCGATTGTTACCGAATATCTCGACGCACAGAGTATGCGTTATCAGCACATCGCCGTGTCGGGTGAGCCGAATATAACCATGGTTGAGGAGGCCGCCACTTCTGCACGCCGCTTTAAGCCCGATATGGTGATTGCCATGGGCGGTGGCAGTGCAATTGATATGGGGAAAGCGTTGGCGGCGATTTTGCCCAATCAGGGCAATGTGTATGACTATGTAGAAGTCGTTGGACGCAATGTGCCCTTGAAGACCAAGCCATTACCTTTTATTGCGATCCCAACCACGGCAAGTACGGGGGCTGAAGTCACCAAAAATGCGGTACTAAAGTCTGGACAAGATCAGGTCAAAATTAGTTTACGCAGTCCGGATATGCTTGCAGACGTGGCTATTGTCGACCCAACACTTACCTATGGTACTAGCTTGTATCTGTCTGGCCGCGGGGCAATGGATGCCTTTACTCACTTAATGGAAGCCTATGTTTGTGGCGATCCAAATCCACTCACTGATATGATTTGTGAAGAAGGGTTAAGAAAGTTGAGTGCGTCAGTGGTGAATGCGTGTGTAGAAGACCAACCTCAAGCTCGCGCTGATCTGGCGTTTGCGTCGATGCTAGGTGGCATGGCAATTACTAATGCTAAATTGGGAGCGGCACATGGCTTGGCATCGGCATTGGGGGGAAAGATACATGCTCCACACAGCATCATTACTGGTCGTTTAGCGCCGTTGGTGATGCTAGAGAATATTGAGGTCGCTAGAGAGCAGGGGCGCGACGATATCTTAGCTCGCTATCAACGTATTGCTGCAATCGTAACAGGCGATGAGAACGCAATTGAGGAGCAGTCAGTCAGTTGGCTTTCAGAGTTACTCGAGACGCTTGAAATACCGAGCCTCCTTCACTTCGGAGTATGTAAAACACCGTTTGAAGATGTTGCTGAGGATGCGATGAAGTCGGTAGCGATCAAGGGAAATCCCCTGCCACTTAATAAGGCACGACTGGTACACATCTTAGAGAAGGTTTGTCGCGACTGCAGTTGTGATTCTTCACAGCTACAGCATAAGAGCTACCGTGAAAGCGGAACGGAATCGAGCTTTACGATTATTAACTCTTACGCCTCGGAAAACAGCGTCGTCGAAAAGGGCAATAGCTGGACGATATAAAAACTAATAAGTTTGATAAAACAAAAACGGAGCCATGAGGCTCCGTTTTTTAATATGTCTAAAGACAGTTTAGAACTGAGAGTATTTCTCGTAGCGTGAATCACGCAGTGACTCTTTAACGCGTTTTAGGTTTTCGCGGAAACCAGTGCCACGACGAAGCGTGAAGCCTGTCGCTAGAACATCGATAACTGTCATTTGAACTACGCGACTTGCCATTGGCATGTAAACGTCAGTGTCCTCAGGCACGTCCAATGAAATAGACAGTGAGCTTGCCTTATCCAGTGGAGAGTCTTTAGCCGTGATGGCGATAACTGTTGCGCCATTTTCACGAGCTAGGTTCGCAATTTCAACTTGGCTCTTAGTACGGCCTGTGTGTGAAATCAGAACGATAACGTCGTTGTCGCTACAGTTAATGCAGCTCATACGTTGCATCACGATGTCTTCAAAACAGGTGATTGGGATATTGAAACGGATGAACTTGTTTTGAGCATCTCTTGCAACAGACGAAGACGCACCCAAACCAAAGAAAGAGATGCGCTTAGCTTGCGTTAGCAGGTCAACCGCACGGTTAACTTGCATTGAATCTAGGCTATTTTTAGCCACATCTAGACATGCCATTGTTGATTCGAAAATCTTATGCGTGTAGGCATCTGGGCCATCATCTTCTTCAACGTTACGGTTCACATAAGGTGTTCCGTTTGCCAAGCTCTGCGCTAGGTGCAATTTGAAGTCAGGAAAGCCTTTCGTATCTAAACGACGACAGAAGCGATTAACAGTAGGCTCACTCACATCGGCCATTTTTGCCAATGTAGCGATACTAGAATGAATAGCAGTTTGAGGGGAAGCCATAATGACTTCGGCGACTTTACGCTCAGACTTGCTGAAATTTTCCAGGTTTTTTTGTATTTTTTCTAATGTATTCATAGTGTTCACGAGGGTATAGAGAACAACTTGCTAGTTAATATCCGCTGACCAGGGGAGTGGCTGAAACAAATAGCAGTGAAGAGTTATCAAGCAAAAACAAGCCACAACGATAATGCTCTTTAGTACTGCCGTTTCAAATAGATATACTTTTAACTAGCACCATAGGATAAGTATAAACCTAACACACTATTTACTAATACAAAAACACGGGATGAATGCTTCAGAATATGACAAACCTCAACAAAATTTTAGAAAACTACAAAACTGGAAGAGGATCTGAGTAAAAAAAGTGCAAATAGGCGTGGAAATGACGTGTTAGTTACATCAAAAAGAAATAAATTTTCAATCTGATGCAACTAAATTTGAATAACTATGAGTGAATCTTACTGACTAGTGTTGTGATCTTACCCATTAGGTTCGGAGCTAGCTTCGCGATTTCGCGCTGTTCCTCTAACACTGAAGTTAGGATCTCATTACCCGTAAGCGGGTTGGCAAGAACTACACGGAACACGATGATGTGTTGGTGTGACCAAGCTTCAGGGTTAAGACGTGTACGAGACACAAAAGACTTACCCGTTTCACGCTGTTTCTTCTGAATGAACTTCGTCAGTTCGTTGAGCAGTTCGTTAAGTTCTGTACGGTCAGCGTCGTCAGCTTTTTCGAGAGCTAGTTTAACGCTTTCAGGCACATAACGGTAAGTCAGAAGGCACAATTCAGGCTCAGAAACGAGCTCGAAGTCACTTTGTTGTTTAATAAGGTCGGCAAAATAGCGTGCCTTATTAATACTTTGGTCGATCAGTAGCTCGTAACCTGGACGACTAATGATGTGCATGGCTGCGTACACGAGCATCGCCATACCAGATCGAGAGCCTTCTAAAGTATGGCTTCCTAGGTCTTTTGAACCTTTACGTAGAATGTACTGCGCGTGGTGTTCAATGGCCGTCATAGCGTCAGGCTTCTTGAATAACACCATACCCGCACCCATAGGGATGTAGAGCTGTTTATGCGCATCAATCGTCACTGAGTCTGCCAGTTCAATACCATCTAACAGATGACGATGGTTGTTCGACATAAGCGTTGCACCACCCCAAGCAGCATCTACGTGGAAGTGACACGCTTCTTCGGCACAAATTTCAGCCATTCTCTTCAGTGGGTCAATGTTGCCGGTTTCTGTTGTACCCGCAACACCGATTACTGCAAACGGCTTGATGTTTTTACTTTTTAGCTCAGTGATCTTACGCTTCAGATCTTCGGTACAAATCTTGTTGTCGTTATTAGTTTTAACCGACACAAGACCTTCTTGACCGATACCCAGTACGTCTGCGGCTTTTTTCAGAGAGTAGTGACCACGTTCAGAAACCAAAATCGCTAGGCCTTCATAGCCGTAGTGCTGCATAGCCTTAAACAGGCCTTCTTTCTCAACGCCCTTAAACTCGCCTTGTGCCTTAAGTGCATTGTTACGTGCAACCCAAAGTGCGGTGATATTAGCAATCGTCCCGCCGGAGCAGAAAGCGCCCAATGAATGGTTAGCACTGTGCATCCAGCGAGAGTAGAAGGTGTCGTCTTGCTGGTAGATAAGGCGGTGCAGCATCCCCAGCACTTGACGCTCAAGTGGTGTGAATGCTTTTGAAGTTTCGATTTTCACTAAGTTCTGATTGAGAGCAATCATGATCTTTGAAAGCGGCATTAAGAAGTACGGCAGAGCCGACGTCATATGACCAATAAAGCTTGGCGCTGATGTGTGAACTGAGTGAGAAACGAGTGAATCGAGTAGGTGCTCGGTATGTTCAGAAACAAACTCTGGCTGCTCTGGGATATGAGCATTAGAAAAGTCCTTCTCAATCTCACGGAGCGGCTTCTCTTCAGCCACGATGTGCTCTCGTAGAAATTGATTCAGGTTTTGTGACAGTTTGTCTTCGATTTGTGTAAGTGTTGAGTCTGGACCTTCTGGTACCGTGAAGATACGCAGTAGGCTGTCAAAGCTTACATCTGCTGTTTTTTGTTCCGTAACCATAGCAAGCGAGTTATTTTTCTAATATTGACGCGAGCGGGACAATCTAAACGAAAACGGGCACAAAGTCCCGTCTTAATTATGAAATCCCACTTCCCATAAACGTAACTTTCTAAAAGAAGTCACGTTTATGTCGCTATTTACACTGAGTATTTTCTACTTTAGCGATAGATTGGTTGTAACGCTGAAGGGCAGTATCGATCTGTTTCGGGTGGCTCAATAGCTCTGCAAATGCAGAACGTAGCTCGTAGTTTTGTGCGTGTGGCTTAGATTGACGATCATCGAAGGTTGTCTTTGCAATTTTGCCTAGCTCATCATCACGTTGTGATAGTGCTTTGATGTCATGTTGTTCCAGCTTCAGCCAACCTTCAACAGATCGCTCCGTAGCGACTTTGCTTGAATCGTTAACTAGGTAGTAGCGAACAGCAGCACGGTTTAATTCAAAGTGGTGCTTACGGCCTTCAAGGAACCACTGACTCACTTCTTTAAGCTCTGGGTATTGAGCTGAAGTTAGATCAGCAAGATCTGAGTACCAGTTTAGAGATGCGTCGATGTACGCATCGTATTTTTCAGCAAGACATTGTTGGTTTCCAGTTAAGCTCTCTGCTGCAAAAGAGAAAGTAGAAGTTGATGCTAGCAGTAGTGCGACACAAAGGCGTTTCATAGTGGTTCCTTTTTGGGTTTATTCTTTTTAGAACTAATTTTTATGTAGAACTATGTCTTCACAGATTACCGTGGTTAGTATTTGTTGAGCAACGACACTTAATGTCTTTTTATTTCGGTAACTGTTTCAGTATCTTGGGCAATTTCAGTGTATCGAGTACAGAGACACCGACGCATTCTAATGGAAAACAGGGCCCATTCCTGCGATCTAGTTAGCAAGAGATACAAAGAATAGCATCAATACCGGCACTAACAGGCTCAAAATGAAGCCGCTGACAATCGCAATAGGCACACAACGAACACCGCCGGTTGTCTGTATCACTGGAAGGGTGAAGTCCATCGCTGTCGCGCCCGCATATCCAATAGAAGTACAAGGGTAGCTTCGTATCAACATCGGAATCACGACCAGAGCGACCAATTCACGTAGCAACTCCAGCATAAAAGAGGCGCCGCCATAAACGGGACCAAAGGCGTCACCCATTAAAATTCCGGCTAGTGAATACCAACCAAAGCCAGATGACATTGCTAAAGCACGAAACAGTGGGATATCTAGTAGGTAGGCGGCAATCACACCGCCTAGCAAGGAGGTGACGATAATAGTGGCGGCAATCACCATACCATGTTTGTTCAAGAGAATTTGGCGCAGTGTTAGGCCACTGTTTCGAAGTTGAATACCGATGAAGAACAGCAGTGCGAACAGAATCCACTCACTGGCTGTATCCACCCAGCTCAAACCGATTGGCAGTAGCAGGCCAGCAATAAGACCGGTACCAACCACTAGAATCAATTTGGCAGATTCGAGTGCCATAGAAGAGAGTGGTAGTTTCTTCTGACTGCTGTCTGTTTGAAGTGGAAGGGCCTTATCAATTAAAGGCAACGCCAGTAGATTGCACGCGCTTAGGCAGACGAAAAATGTCGCTGTGTAGAGCAAAATCGTTTGTAGGTTGCTACCTAGGTTGTCGAGTGCGGCGAGGCTTAACCCCATTAAACCAAGAATGACGTATATCAGAGAAGAGGTAGCACGATTAATCGTATCCAGTGTCTTTTCATTAGAAATAGAAAATAGGTACCCCACCACAAGCGGGGCAAAAATGAAGATCATCCCTGTAAACATGATTCCCTCGATGCTGATTTAGCGGTCTATCGCCTTATAAACCGCTCGCATTGATAACGTCGTTAAGCTGTCCGTGGAACTCATTGTCATTTAAGTTGCTAAGTTGATAGAGAACTTCAGCTCCAGTGACGTTAAGTTCGACTTCGTGAGAGTCGATGTTTTCATCATTGTTTCTAAACATCAAGAGATGATTAGCAATTCGTGCAATATCGAGGTAAGAAACGTCTTTCTCACTGTTTATAGAGGACTTATTCGAGGAGACATCAATAAAATCACTATCAAATCCCCACTGTTTCAAGACCAATTGACTGGTAGCTGAACATTGGGTCTGGAAGATTTGCAAGGCGATGTCTTGGTCGAGGTAATTACCTCTCTCTAAGTAGTTGTGATACTCGCTAACTAAACAGAACAGACCGATATCAGCAAGTAAGCCGACTAATAGGGCTTTTTCTTGCTCTAGGTAGCTATATTCTTGCGGCTCGTACTCTTTAAACTGGTTTGTAACCAACACCATAGTTGCGCCAAGCTCTTTTGAAATCGACGCACTTTGTCTTAGCAACTGATTACAATCTTGGCTTAGATTGACGCTGTGTTTGAGTTGTTCAATCGCTTGTGCGGTCACAATGTCGCGAACGCGCAGAATCCCGAGACGAGAAACGGCAGTCATGATATCGACACAGGTGATGTTGCGGCGGTTGAACACTACGGAATTGGCAACACGAATCACTATGGCTGTTAACCCTGGATCCTCTAGCAAACATTTTGCTACATCGGCGATTCCTGTTGATTCGAGGGTACAAAGTTTCTGAATTTTCAAAACCACATCTGGGATGGGAGGTAAGTTAATTTTACCAGAGGCAATAGAGCTACTAACCAGTTGTGCGAACTCGGTTTCAAGTCCTTTGAGTAGAAGTGCTTTGTTCTCAGGAAGCCAATAGAAGGATAAATGATTCATATAGAGAGAGTAAATTGTAAGACGGTTCCAGTTTACAAGCCGCAATGCTGCCGTGCAATAGTACAAAAGCAAAAATCAGCTTTGGCTAAAAACAACTAAATTTGAACCGGGATAACACTAGGCGTCAAAATGAAAGCGCCAAATAATGGCGTAATGTGATACTAGTCATGAAATTTTGTGATAGTCAATTAATTGCTGTGAGCTAAGTCCAGACTTAATTTTCTTTTCGAAGTATGATTTATTTCAAAGGTGGAAAGCAACTCATAATATTCACCTATATTTAGAACATTTTATTTTCGCATACAAAAAGCTGCTTATCTGGTGATCGTACTAATCGGGGTAATTTGATTAAGGATCAATGGATATGACCGAGACAGCATTTATTAATTACGTAAGTAAGTTTGGTGAGCACCAAAAACGTTCAATGTTTGGAGGTACAGGCCTCTTTCAGAGCGATGCGATGTTTGCATTGATTAGCGAAGGTTGTTTATTTATTCGCGGTGGTGAGTCGTTAGATGAAAAATTGACGGATCTAGACTGTGAAAAATATCGCCACGTCAAAAAGCAGACAACAGCCACTGTAAATTACTACGACATTACCGATCTGTTTACGTGTGAGCACCCTGAGCTGGATAGTATTATTCGAACTTCTATCGATAATTCAGTTCAACAACGTAGTTTCAAGAAATCGACTGCTAGCCGCCGTTTGCGCGACCTACCTAACATGCAACTCACGTTGGAACGTATGGTTAAAAAGGCGGGCGTTGAAGATGTCTCTATGTTCATGCAGTTAGGCGCATCTGAAGTTTTCAGTAAGGTTCGTAAAACTTACGGCAACGATGTAGATCTAAAGCTACTTTGGAAATTTGCTGGTGCAATTGATGGTATTCACTGGAAACTGCTTCAAGAACCTCGCAAACAACAGCTATTGAAGAGCTGCCACTAGAATCCACCTATATGCTTAAGATTATTCAATACAAATAAAAACCGAGGACATAATCCTCGGTTTTTGTTTATCTATTCAATCGCTTACTTAACTACCCTTGTGGGGAGCCTCAAGTCTATTAGAACTTGAAGCGAGTAGTGAACATGATTTGATCGCCGTAGAAGTCGTTGATACGAGCTTCTGCACCTAGAGAGAATAGCTCTGTAGAGTGGAAACGAGCGTAAACAGAACCGATCCAATCATCGTTGTCATCGATAGATACGTAACCCGCTTTACCACCAACCTCAAGTTGTGGACCTAACCATTGACGAACACCTAGGTTCAGCTCCATACCCAGATCAGTAGAGCTAGAGTCTTCTGGCTGCACGATACGCATTAGCATTTCACCAGTAAGATCTGCCCAGTTGTTGATTGGAGAGTGGAAACCAAGACCAACGCCAGAATCAAAATCGCCTTCAAACTCAGAGTCGATACGTGCTACAGCGTGAGCATTTGGGTGGATTGACTTACTGAACGCGCCACCGAAAGTAACTGGGCTTGCGCCGATACGAGCTTCGAAGTAATCGTAGCTAAAGTTGCTCATTACTTGTGGTTGGTCATCGGCTGCAAATGCTTGGCTAGATGCCAGAAGCATAGCGGTAGTCAGTAGAATTTTACGCATAACGACAGTAAACCTTTATTAATGTTAATTCCCTGTGTCTGCACCCAGTGGCACAAACAATAAATATCGAGACATTCTAGTCTAACTTGTAGAAAAGTAATCCTTTTAAATGTCATTCATTTGTCATTTAGCTAAAAAGTAAGCAAATTGAGTGCCATTGTGCAACTTTGATTGCTAGATTTGCAGTCTACTCGCCAAAACTGGTGCGTTTATTCGCCATAGTTGTAAGAATTCTTTCGGTATCGAGGATCGCTGTCCATTGCAATAAATTGTCGTCTTCTTGAATCACATAGTCGGTCAGTTGTTGGGTAATGGTGGCTCTGAGTTCGTTACCACGCCAAGGTTTCGAGATGTAGAAGTCGAGCGCTGCGTTATTGATTGCCGTTACCGTGTCTTCCAAACCCGCTTGCCCAGTCAAAAGAAGTTTACGAGTGGGTTGAGTTGAAGGCTCTTGGTTCAACTCAATCAGAAAATCGATGCCGGTTTTGTCAGGCATGATGTGGTCGCAGAGTATCAGCGCCAATTTTACGCCGTCTTGTTGCATCTCTTTGATCACTTCTTTTGCCTCGTCGACTGACTCTGCGCCTTCAACCACAAAGTCGTCTTCAAATGGTGCAAGGTCTTGAAGGACACTATTGAGCACTTCTGGCTCGTCATCAACACATAGTATTAGGTACTTATTCATTTGAGGCTCCTTGTGAATCGAGAGGTAACCATACCTGCATTGAGGTATAGCTGCCCGGCTCTGAGTCAACAGTAATGAATCCGCTGTGCGCAGTCACAATTTGTTGGGAAATAGAAAGTCCAATTCCTAGACCGAAGTTTCCTTCCTTCTTGGTCGTGAAATTGGGGCTAAAAATGGTTTCAAGATTGGCGCTGTCGATACCATGTCCGTTGTCCTTTATTTCGACAACCCAGTAAGCTTGTTGGTCACGGTGTTTTTGAGACGTTGTAATCTCAATTGTGCCGCGCTCAGGTAGGGCATCCAATGCATTAGACAAGAGATTGGTCCAAACTTGCTGCAACGCCAATGGCTGGCAAAGCAGTCGAGGTAGGCTACTGTCGTAGTGTTTTTCTACGTTGTGAACCTTCAGCCTGTTTTCAAAAATTACCAGCGTATCTTCAAGTCCTTCATAAAGGTCAGCATGCAGTTTGGCCTCGTCGTCTTGCCTTGCGTAACCTTTAAGGCTTTTGACCATATCCGCAATTCGCTTGCTGCAAACATGGATCGAGCGAATAGAGTTTCCAACCAAATGGTAATGCTCTAAATCGTTGAGCAACTCTTTGGCTGCTGTAGGCGACTGTTGTAGTGTCTCAATCACCTGAGGCTGATCGGTTAGATTCAATTTCACCGCTTTCTTCGCCATTGCGCGATCACTAATTGTTGAAGAGAGGGCTTTGACTAAGTCTCTCTCTTGGGCGGTCGAAAGTGGTTTAGATTGCTTGGCTGTGTCGAGCACTTGAGTGGCCAATGATGAATTCGGTAGGGTTGAATTCAATAGAATTGAGTCAAGGTTATCAGCGAGTGTTTCGATACTACGTAGTATTGCAGCTATAGGGTTATTCAACTCATGAGCAACACCTGCTACTAGCTGACCAAGCATCGCCATCTTCTCTTTCTCAATCAGTTGCTGGTGGGCAGACTCAAGTGACTCCAGTGTCTCTTGCAGGCGAAGCTTAGTGGTAATGCTCCTTTGCAGGCGGCGGTTGAAGTGTCGCAGCAGTAGATTGGTGAACAGTGGTAACAAGGTACTGTTCGAATGCATCACTTGCGAGAAAACATCTCGGTCAAGCTTGATAACATGCGTTGGCGTTAGCGTAATCGCGGTAGAAAAAGAGGGCTCACCAGTCACAAAAGACATACCGCCTACAATGTTCCCTTTGGTGTGTCTTACTACTTCACGTTGCTGACCTAGCTCATCTTTTTTATATAGAGCAACTTCACCCTCAGTGATAAACCACAAGAAACGGTTGTCTTCTCCCTCCTTGGTCAACAAGTGATCAGAAGAGTAGGCGCGAATAGCCTTGGTTTTATCATCTTGAGAGAAGAAATCTTGCAGCGCGTTAACGACCTTCTCAGCCAAAGCGGTATCGGAGAGCTGATGGAAGTCGTGAATAAAGCCGGACTGGAATGAACGTATTTTCTGTTCGATGTGAGCACGCAAAATTCGCTGCTGATCTAGCACTTGGCTATAAGTGAGTAGGTCGTCTGCCGCGTATTTGATGATAAAAGACGTGAGCTCCTTTTGGGCAGACTTGAACAGCACTTGGTCTGGAACGGGTTTGGTCAAACAGTGATTCAAGCGTCCTTCATTGACAGCCGTTAAGATAATTTGGATATCTGACGATGCGCTAACCAAAATCGTACGCGCCGTATTAGTATGAGGCAGTTGCTCGAGCTCGATAAGGAACTGAACGCCATCGAACTGAGAGTGATGATGGGTAATCACCAAAGCGACGGTTTGGTGGTTGTCGTGAATGTCTTTTAAAGCCTGATGAGCTTCGTCAAGATCTTCGGCCGTGTAGATATCGAACGTCGCGGAAAGTGGCGCGAGCTCAATCCTGATTCGCTCAATGCTAATTGGATTATTATCTAAACAAATAACAGCGTATTGATTCACGTTTTTCCCTCTATAACTTCCCTAGCCATAGAGTACCAATATGCGTCAGTAAAGGATGAGAGCTAGTTGGTAATTTGTTGAGCTGATTGAAGTATTCAGCAATAGACTGATTTAACTCAATGTTTCCTGATTGCTATTGTTAGGTTAGACTGAGTATTACAAACGATCGTAATTAAAGAGAACACATGGAACAGCTTAGAAAAATCGGTGCCATTGGTGGCGCCATTTCATTAGCACTCTGTTGGCCACTAGCCGTTGGCCAGATTGGGCAGAATGCGATTACAGATGGTATCGCAACATTGAACAGTTCTAGCATTCAGGCTGAAATTGTTGATTACGACCGCGGCTATTTCTCATCAAATGTAAAAACACGCATCACGATTATCGATGAGAGCCTAAAAGAGCAGCTAGCCATTGATGGCTTGCCAACTGAATATGTTGTTAACAGTGACGTTAGCCATGGCCTGATTGGTCTTGATGCGCTATCGACTCTGGAAGACCAACCGGATCTACCACTGACTCTGACTACGAGCACTGAGTTGAATGGTAACACCAGCTTTAACTTAGAACTAAGCCAGCTGAACCATCAAGGTACTGCTGAGAATGAAACCTCAGTTTCTATTACTAAGTCGACAATATCTGGCCATGCAACTGTACTAGGACAGATTGATTACAAGCTTGATATTCCTTCTATTCAGATTGATTTCCCATCTGGCGAAGAGATGACGTTATCTAATCTGAAAGGTGTGGGAGAAGGTAAACAAGCAAAGGGCTACTGGTTAGGTACTCAGAACTTCACCATTGATTCGTTTGCTGTAACGGATGCGCAAATGCAGCCGTATGTGTCTATTCAAAACTCTCAATACGATTTTGAATCACACCTTGATGAGGCAACGAAACGGCTGCGCAGTAATCTGAAACTGAACATTGCATCGATTCAAACTAGCGACGGTGAGGTGAACAACCTTAATGTTGATTTTGAGATGGATAAGCTAGATAGCCAATCTTTCGAGAAAGTGTTTGAGATTTATCAGTCAAACCCTGTGCTCACGCAGGAAGATATTGAGCAGATCATTCCTTACATTGATACCCTGTTCGCAAAAGGTTTTGACCTTTCGATGAAGAACATCTCGTTGGATTTGGGCGAGGGTGAGTTTCACTCTAAGTGGCTAGTCAGTGTTCCAGAAGGCACCGAAAACATTAGCAGCGATCCAAGCCTTATTATCCCAGCTCTAAAGGGTGACATTAGCTCGAGCTTTTCTAATGAACTGGTACAAGAGTACCCATTTATTCAGGAAGGCATCGACGAATTGATCGTTATGGAGATGATTGAGCAAACGGAAACTGGCTACGAAATTCACGCTGCACTAGAAAATGGAAATTTAGTCTTTGAAAATGGGCAAGAAATTCCATTAATTGCGCTGTTAATGCCTGCTTTAATGCAGTAATTTGAAGCACAAGCATCGTGAATACGCCTATTAGCTAGCCAAAGCTAAGGTTTTTAATCGATACACAACAAAAGAGGTCTGTAGACCTCTTTTGTTGCTTTGTATGTTGAGTAAAACGTGGTATTACTTGCATAGATATATCGATTTACAGTTACATCGAGCCACAGTTATTATCGAGCAGGAGCATCACCCCCCATGGAAAACACTTTAGATAACGTTTTTAATTTCAGTGCAGGTCCAGCAGCATTACCAAAACCAGTAATGAAGCAAGCGCAAGCGGATTTTATTGACTGGAATGGCCTAGGCACATCCGTGATGGAAATCAGCCATCGCAGCAAAGAATTTATTCAAGTCGCGGATGAGTCGGAGCAAGACTTACGTGATCTTCTGAACATCCCAGACAACTACAAAGTTCTGTTTTGTCAGGGCGGCGCGCGTGCTCAATTTGCAGCAGTTCCACTAAACCTACTGGGTGACAAAACAAAAGCAACTTACGTTGATGCTGGCTACTGGGCTGAGAGTGCAGTAAAAGAGGCGAGCAAATACGCAGAGATTGACGTGTTCAACGCTAAGACAACCGTCGATGGTAAAGCTGCGGTAGTTCCAGCAAGTGAGTGGAAGATTGACCCAGAAGCGGCTTACGTTCATTTCTGCCCGAATGAAACCATTGATGGCATCGAAATCAACGAACTGCCTGTAACGGACAAGCCAATTGTTGCGGACATGTCTTCAAATATTCTTTCTCGTAAAATTGACGTATCAAAATACGGTGTAATTTACGCGGGTGCTCAGAAGAACATTGGCCCTGCTGGTATCTGTATCGTGATTGTTCGTGATGACCTTCTAGAACTGGCCAACTCAGTTCTACCAAGCATCTTGAACTACAAGGTATTGGCAGAGAAAGATTCTATGTTCAATACTCCACCTACGTTTGCTTGGTACTTGTCTGGCCTAGTATTTAAGTGGTTGAAAGCAGAAGGTGGTGTAGAAGCCGTTGAGCAAGTGAACCAAGAGAAAGCTCAGCTTCTTTACAACGCAATTGATGAATCAGACTTCTATCGTAACCAAGTTCACCCAGCAAACCGTTCTCGTATGAACGTACCTTTCCAATTGGCTAAACCAGAGCTTGATGGCAAGTTCCTAGAGCTAGCGGACAAAGCGGGTCTTAAGTCTCTAAAAGGTCACCGAGCTGTGGGTGGTATGCGCGCATCTATCTACAATGCGATGACGCTTGAAGGTGTACAAGCGTTGGTGAACTTTATGAAAGAGTTTGAGCAAGAGAACGCGTAGTCGTTAAATAGACAATACTTATTAGTTAGGGTGTCACAGTGTGACACCCTTTTTTGTATCTTTTATAAAATTTTTATTTTGAAGGTCTACATATGATGAGCTAGCTCAAGCCCTGATGACAATTCGCTCGCCAATTATAACCGTACGGGTTATTGTAAATGACTTTGGGTTTTCTCCTCGTATCGAACTTTGAAAGGGGAGGAGCCATAGTGAATTTTCTTCTTTTTAATGGACAAATACTGTATAACGTATCGCCGCAAATTTGCGGTATTCACAGTGTTTGATTTGGTGATGAGGCAGGTTTGAGAATACTAGCGGGGCTCGTAGCGTTTTTCCCTTTGATAGCATATGCGGCGACCATTGAAATATGGGCTGGCATTGAGTTTGAAACAGCTCAGAAAGTAAAGCAGCATATCGAAACCTTAACTGAACATACGGTCGAAGTTCGCCGTTTTGATATCAATTCAATTCGTGCTGAGCTTGTGGTCGCAGACCCTCGAGATACCGCTTTCCCTGACGCAATTTGGGTGCCTTCCGATTTTCTCGGCTTGTCAGATTATATTGATATTTCGACCATTCCTGACACTTGGGTTGACGAAAGCCGCTATGAGGAAAAAGCCCTTGAAGTGGTCGAACTCAATGGCCAGTTAAAGGCGCTTCCCGTAGCGATCGGTAACCAACTGGTTCTCTATTCTCGTCATCAAAGTAGCACCCAGATGTCATGGGAGCAGCTTACTCATTTATCGCATGAGTCATCACGTGAAGCTATCGCCTTTCCAAACCCCAATATGTACTTCTATCTGGCTTTTCATCAGCTTTTTTCAAACCAACAATTGTCATCACGAAGCATAGATGGCGAGAGCGTTGTCGCGATATTTCGTTTTATTGAACAGTTAGAACAGCAGGGTGCTATTGCTCGCGAGTGCGATAATGTATGCGCGCGTCAACGCTTTCTTAGTGGTCAAGTAGATTACCTAATCGATGGTGATTGGGCCTACAGCGAACTCATTGAATCGGAACCTAACCTTACCATTAATGCTTTACCAACTTATCAAGGTAAAGGTATGGCTTCATTCAGCGGCGCCAAGGTGTTCGCGATAACGGAAAAGGGCATGCAAGATATTGATAAACAGATGGTATTGCGTGAAATGGTCAGTTTTCTACAGTCAAATAGATTCAGCTACTTAGCGCGAAGTGATGCGATGATGTCGCCATTCAAGGATGTGAATCAAAAGCGAATGACATCAAATCAAGGCAGTTTTGCTCAGATGTATCAACAGTTTCAAGCAGCACAAATGATGTCGAGTGACTATTATATGGCGATCGTTTGGGAGGCGGCTGCACGTGCCCTAGAGCGTTACAAGTTGGGCATGCCTAAAGACGAGATTCCTGCATTTTATGATGACTTTGTTGCGCGCTATGCCGAACGAATCGGAGAGCATCAATAATGAAGTTTTCTCTTAAATACACTATGGGCCTAGTGCTTTTCTGCTGTGCGATTCTACCCGTCTATTTTTCTGGTCAGCTGATATTGAACAAGCAGTCTGAAACGTTATTAGAGCAGAAGACTATTAAGCTCAATAACTCGACCCAAGGTATTACCCAGACGGTGAAGAGTGAGCTCGATCTGACATTACGTCTTACTGAATGGTACGCCCAAGACCGATCGTTATTAAAGGCAGGCAGCAATGTCTTCTTCTCGAGCGTGGTGTGGGAAAAAATGGCTCGCTTCAATGAGCTTGCTGATAGTGTGTCAGCAACATACATCTTGGACAAGGATTGGCGCCCAATCTATGACAGCAAAGGCAGTCTGTACCATTTTGAAAACAGCCAGTTATTGAGTGAGATAAAGCGCCCTAAATCCACCTATATTCAAGGAAAGATCTTTCATCGCGAGTTCGCAGAACCGTCGCTAGCGAACGACTCTAAATCTGGCATCGCGATTGTGGCACCAATTCTGCCTTATCGATTGGTGGAAGGGTCTGAATATTCCCCGCAAGGTTATCTAGTTGTGTTGATGGGTTACGACAGGTTGGAGAAAAAGGTTGCGCCGTTTCTTTTTGAAAAAGAGTCGGTTGAATTTCATTACTCCCATTCAGTCGATTTGAATTCGGGTAGTGAGCACGAACACCTAGTAAAAATAGCCAACCCATTGTTCTTAGATCCGCTTTCCATTGCAGTGAAGCACAATGTGTCTGATGAAGCGCGACAGCAAGAGATGCAGCAAGCGCAAGTGGTCTTTGTGCGGATTCTATTTGCTACATTTGTGCTCGCCGTGGTGTTTGCTTTGGTACTCAATCACTGGTTCTCACGCCAATTGAATCTGTTGTCGGAATCGGTTGAATCATACTCGAAAGAGAAGCTGCCCACTGTTAAACCTGAACAGCATAAGTTTACAGAGTTTTATGCATTCAGTGTGTTACTCGACAAGATGTGGCGGCGTATCGGGTACCAGCTAGATGAACTCACGATACGCAATGATAAGCTCAAGTCCGCGTATCAACAGATAAAGGTCAACAACGCGCAACTTGAAAACTTCAATGTTCAGCTTGAGCAAACTGTTGAGGAGAAAACGTATCGCTTGACGCACTCGTTGCAAAGAGAGGCTGATCAAAAGCGTAATATTATGCGGATTGTTGAGTTTGCTTCGATGCGACAAGGTGTTGAGTATCGGTTAATACCGAACTTGGTCGAAACCCAATTAGCGGCGTTGCTTTCGGGTAAGAGTATTCAGTTCTCGTTTACTAAACCGACTTTAGATGTCTCGAATGCTAACCGAGTGCAATCTCTACTGGATTCGAAGGGGCAGGTCATCGGCTACTTTAATCACAATAGTGAACACCTAACGTTGAACGATGAAGATCAACTCATCTTTGACCTCTACCAGAAACAGCTCGCAGCTTGGATTGAGCTAGAAAACATGACGCGAGTAGACCTTGCTTCGGGGTGTTTTAATCGCAAAGCATTTGATGATGATTTAAGTTATTGCGAGCGTAAGGTCATTGAGAAAGGTTGGGTGCTGTCTTTGCTGGTTATCGACGTCAATGGCTTGAAACAGACCAATGATGTCCATGGCCATCAGGCGGGTGATAGGTTGATTAAAGCCTGTGTGGACGTTGTTCAGGAGCGTCTACAAGCTCATAGCAATATGTATCGATTGGGGGGCGATGAGTTTGCGGTATTGACTTTGACTCCGAGCGCTGTCCCTGAGGTCGAGACACTCAAAGAGCAGTTATACGCCGACCAAGCGCAGTCTCATATCTTAATAAAGGGTCACCCTATTCCAGTGCTGTTTTCCATCGGCTTCTCTCAGAGTGATAGTTCGGCATTGAGAGACATGTTCAGTAATGCCGATCAAGATATGTATACAGAGAAACGTCGGTTTTACGAAGCTCAGGGCGACTCTTAATTACTCTAGAACGTACGGTACTAAAAAGGAGCAATGTTGCTCCTTTTTAGTTTGGGGCTCTTTAGCTGGAGCTCTTTGGTACAGGCGGTTAAAAAACTGACTAGCCGATTACAACCAGAACTCTTTTAGTGGTCTACTTGCATCATAGTGGTGTGCAATCTGTGCTTGAAGCAGCTCTGCTGTCGCAATGGCATCCGTCAACGCATGGTGTGGTGTGTAGTCGGGGAGGTGATAACGGCGACGACTTTGGCCTAATCTAACCGAGCCCGGTTTCTTACCTTTCAGTTTGTTCCACAAACCGCCAGCAAGCTTATGCTGCACTTGAGATTCAATTTCCAAGGTATCTAATACAGGGAACTCAATACCTTCACCCAGACGTGAGCGTAGCGCGTTATCGAGGAAGTTACGTTCTATGCGTCGATAGTGAACAACTGGGATGTGTCCCGCCATTGCTTTAAGCACTTCATCGAGCACCTCGTTTAGATCTGGGGCGTTAAGGATGTCGTTGTGAGTAATGCCATGGATAACCACCGACTCTTCTTCCAGCTTTTGTCTTGGCCTTAGCGTCCAGTGACGTGCTTGTTTCAGGTAGACTCGGTTGAGTGTAAATGGCACTAACCCAATGGTGATAATGCCATCTTTAGACGGGTTAAGTCCTGTGGTCTCAAAGTCCAATGCCAAGAAGGTCACTTCAGAAATCGGAGTGTCAGCCGCTGGTAGCGGTTTGCTGTAGTACTCTTTGAGACGCTCATCCTTGACACGGTCAAGCTTCTGGGCAAATTTGAAATGCCAATCTACAGCGGGTGACTTAAATATTCTCGTCATCGTATCTACTTAAAGTTGTTGTTGGCTTGGTAACGGAACTTGAGGAAGTTCTGAGCGTTACTGAGAATCTGGAATGCATCTTTTAAGTTACGACGTTCAAAGTCCGATAGATTCTCTGGTTCGATGTTGTTATCTGGTTCAATATTATTATCAACGTCCAGAGCTTGATGCCGGATACGTACCATAGAGATAAACTCCATCGCATCTTTAAGATCCTGAGCTCGCCCTTTCGGTAATATACCAGCGTCAAGAATGTCGTCGAGACGCTCAAATGAGTTTTTAGAGCGTGACGCGACCGCGAGTGAGTGTACACGGATTAAGTCAGCCAGTGGCGCGGTACCGCGTCGTTTCAGGTTGATGGAGTTGTTATGGCGTCCATCCTTCTCCATCACGAAATCTTTAAAGAAACCAAGTGGCGGTGTGCGGTTGAGCGCATTGCGAGCCAAACATGCCAAGAATCGGTTGTTCTTGCGAGAACGTCGTACAATGAAACTATTGAGTTGTTCTGCCCACTTTAATCGGCCGTAAACACCATCAAGATCGAAGAAGATTGAGGCGTTCAATAGCGCTTTCGGGTTCGGATTATCAATCCAATCTGCGAAGCACTCTTCCCATTCAGTGCGCGTCATGCGCCAAGTCGGGTTGGTCGCCATAATGTCGCCTGTACAGTAGCTGTAACCGCACTGATCTAAGCCGTCGCAGATGAACTTAGAGAATGCTTCAAAGTAAGCACCATGCTTTGCTTCGTCGTAAGTATCATCGAGAATAATCGCGTTATCTTGGTCTGTAACGAGTAATTGCTCATCGCGGCCCATAGAGCCTAAAGCAAGGAAGCAGTATGGAATAGGCGCGTTGCCCAGAGTTTCCTCAGCGAGTTCAATAATGCGTTGCTTAAAGCTTCGGCCAATTACCGACATAGCACTGCCCACCATGTGAGCGTTCGCATCCTCGTTAACTAGGCGAACAAAGCTGTCTTTAACCTGTTCTGACAGGACTTTGAGATCTTCAATACTCTGCTGCTGGAAGATACTGCTCACCAATAACAGCGAGTTCTGGGACTCATAACGAACGATGTCTGTCGCTTCAATAATGCCTATTGGCTTTTTATCTTTGAGCACGGGTAGGTGATGAACGTTATAGCGCAGCATGGTGAGCATGGCTTCATAGACGTAGGCGTTGTGATCGAGTGAGATAACCTCGGCAGTCATCACACTAGAAACCTCATCAGAAGGGTCTAAGCCTTCGGCGAGCACACGAGTACATAGATCTCGGTCGGTAATGATACCGATAACTGGTGTTGAATCGTCTTCGTCATCTTCTACGATGTCAGGATCAATAATCAGCAGTGAAGAGACATTCTCTTCTGCCATCATGGTCGCCGCCTGTTGAATTGTTCGCGAACGCTCTATCATTGGCGCGCTGCTGGTCAGCAGAGTCTTTACCTTTGAGGTCGTGAGATCGTTGGCATCATTGTTGTTTGAGATGGCTTGGCGTAAGCGCGCGTTATCTTCAACCTCAACAAAGTCGGCAAACGAGTCGTAATTGTCGTAGAGCTCTTGAAAGATGGATTCTGGGATGCAGTAAAGCAGGGTATCTTCGATAGCTTTAACTGGGAAACGTACCTTGTTATTGGTCAGAAGGCCCATCTGACCAAACAGATCGCCTTGATCTAAACGGTTATAGAGTTCTCCTTTACGTCGGTAGACTTCCACTTCACCACTGCGTACCACATATAAGTCGTGGATTTGGTCGCCGAAGTGAATTATCGGTGTGTCCTGACGATAATAGGAAATTTCCACGCTGCTCGTGACTTTTATGAGCATCTCTTCCGGTAATTCGCTGAAAGGAGGGTATTGTGCGAGGAAATTTTGAATCTCTAATAACTCAGCATCCATAATGTTCATCCGTAAGTTAGTATGAATTCATGGTACATCATTTGATAATAATTTGCCGGGACAAATCATTCTGTGAGGTAAAACCTTTTTAAAGTCTGATGGATAGACTAACCTTTGATAAAAAGAAGACAGTGTTAAGGAAGAGTTAAATGTCGATATGGAAGCTGGGCTTAATCTCTATGTGTACTGCTTTCTCAGTAGGGGCTATGGCCCAAGATAATGAGCCAACAATTCTTGATTATAATTATGTCACCGCTTCGGTTTATTCTGGCAGTCTAGATGCAGATGCAGGCGGCAATAACAATGCTTCTGTGTTTGGATTGGGTGTTAGCTACGAAATGACGGATGAGTGGTTGCTTATTGGTGATTACACCGCACGTTTTATTCATCCAGATGAGAGTACGACTCGAATTGATACTCTGATGGGCGGTGCAGGCTATCGTTTTAATATCCGCAAAGATCTCGATATCGTGGCATCCTATTTGTTGGGGATAACCAAGGGTGAAATTGAGCTCAATTCAAATAACCAGACGCTCGAATCGGATACCGAATTTATCCATGGTGGTAAGGTCGAGTTGAATTATGGTTTTGCGAAACGATGGATTGCTAACGGTAGTATTCAAGCGAATCGAAGTGATCTGTTTGATGAAGAAGTTTACCACTTAGGTTTACGCTACAAGGTTACGTCTAAGTTCTCTATTGAGGGGGCGTACCAACACCGAGACGGCGAAGGGAATAACGGTGGAGAGCGAACTAACGAGCTTGGTCTAGAGTTTCGATTAGAGTACTAACTGTTTAGATAAGTTTCTAAAATAACCGTTAAGGCATCTAAAAGTGTCGAAATAATAAAAAGCCAGCATATACGCTGGCTTTTTTAATACTTAAAAGGGCTAAAGCTTATAGTACTGCAGCGATGCCCTTACATAGAGGTAGCATGTTTGACTTAGTCATACCTGCAACACTGATACGGCCAGAGCCTACGATGTAGATAGCAAACTCTTCTTTCAGGCAAGTTACTTGCTCTTTAGTTAGACCAGAGAACGAGAACATGCCGTTTTGACGTTCGATGAACGTGAAGTCTGCATCAACGCCTTGTTCTTTCAGAGTTGCAACGAATAGTTCACGCATCTCTTGGATACGGTCACGCATTTCAGCTACTTCTGCTTCCCATTCTGCACGCAACTCAGCGTCGCCTAGGATGTGCGTAACAACAGCACTACCGTGCGCTGGTGGGTTAGAGTAGATAGAACGGATGATGCTCTTAACTTGAGAGAATGCAGTGTTTGCAACGTCTGCTGATTCAGCTACAAGCGTGAATGCACCTACACGCTCGTTGTATAGACCAAAGTTCTTAGAGAATGAGCTCGCGACTAGGATCTCTTTGTTGTACTTAGCGAAAGTACGCAGGCCAGCAGCATCTTCTTCAACGCCTTTTGCAAAACCTTGGTAAGCAAAGTCGAATAGTGGAAGAAGCTTTTTCTCAGCAACTAGTTTAGCCAGTACTTCCCACTCTTCCGCTGTTGGGTCGATACCTGTAGGGTTGTGACAGCAGCCGTGTAGTAGAACGATATCGCCTTCAGATGCTTTCTCTAGGTCAGCAACCATGCCCGCGAAGTCTTTGTCTTTAGTCTCAGCGTTGTAGTAGCTGTATTGAGCTGTTTCAATACCTGCAGCAGAGAATACGCCATTGTGGTTTGCCCACGTTGGGTTGCTGATCCAGATTTTTACGTCGCCAAGTTGACGTTTAATGAATTCGCCAGCAACACGTAGAGCACCAGTACCACCTGGAGCTTGTGCTGTTTTTGCACGTTGAGCAGTAACGATTTCAGCGTCTGCGCCGAATAGCAGCTTCTGTACCGCTAGACCGTATTCCGCAGTACCTTCAATTGTTAGGTAAGATTTAGTTTTCTCGTTTTCTAGAAGAGCTGCTTCCGCTTTTTTAACGGTAGCTAGAACTGGCGTTTGGCCATCTTCGTTTTTGTAAATACCAACACCAAGGTTAATTTTTTCTGCACGAGCGTCTTTTTTAAACTCTTCAGTCAGGCCAAGAATAGGGTCTGCTGGTGCTGCGAGTACTTTTTCAAACATAATCTTCATCCATGTCAATTGAGAGGGGATAGTATCTAGTGGTATTTATACCTGTATGAAATTTTGAAGACAATATGAATTGGGAAGAAAGCGGAAAAAAAATCTATTTCGATGGAATTTATGAGTAAAGCTCGAATATATCTAATAAAACACCCTACGGATAAACCAATAGGGTGTAAGAAGTTAGCGAGTTTTATATCAGCTACGTAGGCTGTAAAGTCAGGTTTTCTCGTTCGAGTTCACTGATGTCGTGTTTGCCATCTTTGTGTGTTGCGGCAATCTCGACAAATTGATGTTCTACCGCCAAGAAAGCTTCTACAACCTCAGGGTCAAAGTGCTGACCTTTACCTTCAATAATGATCTCTTTGGCTTTATCGTGGCTAAAAGCGGGTTTGTATACACGTTTCGATATCAAGGCGTCGTATACATCAGCCAACGCCATTAAGCGACCAGACAACGGAATGTCTTCACCCGCCAGTTGATTCGGATAACCTTGACCGTTCCACTTTTCATGGTGAGTCAGTGATATCTCTTTAGCTACTCTCAGGAATGAGCTACTACCCAGTTGACCTTCGGCAATAGACAGCGCCTCAGCACCAATCTCTGGGTGCTTTTTCATGATGTCGAACTCTTCATCTGTCAATTTACCTGGCTTGAGCAGCACATTGTCAGGAACACCTACTTTGCCGACATCATGCAGTGGTGCCGATTTGTAGAGCAGTTCAATGTACTCAGGTGTGAGCAATGATGAGTGTTTTGGTGATAGGCTCATTTGCTCCGCCAATGCTTTTACGTACTCCTGCGTGCGTAGAATATGTGCACCTGTTTCGTTGTCACGAGATTCGGCTAGGGCAGACAAGCTGACGATTGCCACGTCACGGGTGGTTTTGACCTCTTGCTGAACGGATTGCAGGCTATCAAGCATGTTATTGGTCAATGACGCCATCGAGCCCAGCTCATCGTGATTGAAGACAGGTAGACGAGATTGAATGTTCCCCTTGGTTACTTCAACCAGTGCGCATTCATGACTTAACAGAATTTTCTTAATTAGTTTGCTCCACATCGTCATGATCACCACGGCATAACCACCTAAAACCAAGGATAAGTAAGCAAACTCTTTCATTATGCTGATTTTGCCCGTACCGTCTAAGATGCGGTCTGGATTGTGTTCGAGCCAAAATACGTCTTTGATTGCGACCATACTTAGCATCAGGGTCAATGATGTTAGCAGTACCATCACCAAGCCTATCAGTTGCTTAACCAAAGATTGGCGAACACCATTAAGTTGAACGTTGCTGACACCTTGTTCATGGTAGGTATCCATCTGCTTGAGCTTGGAGTCGAGCTCTAGAATGCTACCCGTAAAGAATCCAAATAGAGCCAACCCGAATAAAACCTTTAGGTTGCTATCTAGGGGAAACTCGTAACTTAGGTTGTAATAGGTCGCGAGTGGGATACTAATCGCGAAAAATAGACTCGTATCTAGTTTGATGTATTGCCCTTGTTGGTAAACAGACCAACGAGGTGCAATGAAAAAACGAATAACAAACAGAATAGCAAACACTATACTGACGTGAGTGATCGTTTCCATAGCCGTTAATGTTTCTAACATCGGACAAACTCGACTGCCATATGTCCCAAAAAGAACACCGGCGAGAACGTACAACTTGGCGGTTAGATTGGTATTGTGGTGTGAAGAATCCATCAATTAATCCTTGTTATTATCCTAGTCTGCTTCCAATGACTTATTAGTAGAACGAGACAGGCTAAAAAATATTTCTTCTGTATGGATTTTGATAATTCTATCGGTGAGAAAGAGCAATTGATATAACTAAGTGAAAGCTTTTATAGAATTGTTAAGTGTAGCGTTTGTCTGGGAGTTGTTATGGGTAGAGGAAATTGGGTTCACTGACTTCTCTAATAGTCAGTGAACCATGGAGGCGTCATTTCTTAAGGTGAATTTCTGCTTCAACCGAACCCGCTTCGATTTCTGGGTGTGAAGCTAGCTTGTCCGCTGCCCACTGGTTGATGTGTTTTAGAATGGCCGATACGGCATGTTTTTGAGTAGCTGGTTGGTCATCAACAACATCAAGCTTCTCTTTTGGATGTGAGCCGGTTGCGTCTTCAGCAATGTGCAGCCAATCTGGGTGCCAGTAGTAAGGTTGTCCACTTGGCGCTGTCCAACTGTGGACACCATTTGATTCACCTTTGTACTCTAAGTGTTCTGCTTCTATCTTTTTCATTATGGTCTCGCATTATTATTGTGAACATCTGTATAAGTTTAGAGCGATATGAATATCTCGCTATGCATCAAAGTTAGCAGAGCAGCTCATTAGTTCTGTGAAGTTTTTCACACAATTATATAAATGACGCTGAATCAGTGGGATAGCTACAATCTAAGCCCATGTTAATGCTAGAGTATTGGGTTTATTGATTCTTTAGGTAGTACAACTTATGGCACGTTACGAAGAGCTGGCAAAGGATATTCGCACACAGATAGCCAACAATACTTGGCGATCTGGCGAGAAGATCCCGTCTGTTCGTATGAGCTGCCGTAACTATAAGGTCAGTAACAGTACGGTTCTTCAGGCGTACCAACTGTTAGAGAGCGAAGGATGGATCATTGCCAAACCCCAATCTGGCTACTTTGTGGCACCTAAAATCGAGAGCTTGGTGACGTTACCTGAAGTAACAGAACCCAAACGTGCGATCAACGATAGGTTGTTCGACTTTCTAACCTCTAGCTCTGCTGAAGGCGTGGTGCCGTTTGGTTCTGCTTTCCCTGACCCGGACCTGTTCCCACTTCCTGTTTTGACAAGAAACCTCGCTAGTGCAGGGCGCAAGATGACGGGGGCGAGTGTTATTAACAACCTTCCTCCCGGGAGTGAATCTTTAAGGCGTCAAATCGCCCAGCGTTATCTACAGCAAGGGATTGTCGTTAGTCATCAAGATATCGTGATCACGTCTGGCGCTATGGAAGCCCTAAATCTTAGCCTACAAACGGTGACTAAACCGGGTGACACAGTAGTTATAGAAGCGCCTGCGTTTTATGGTGCGCTGCAAGCGGTCGAGAGGCTCGGATTGAACGCAGTAGAGGTAGAGGTTTGCCCTAAGGATGGATTGAACATCACTGCGTTTAAACAAGCGTTGATTGATCATGATGTCAAAGCGTGTTGGTTGATGACAACATTCCAAAATCCAACCGGAACTTGCTTGTCAGACAAGAGCAAAAAAGAAGTAGTGGCGATCGCTCGTGAACATCAAGCTTTGATCATCGAAGATGATGTTTATGCTGACCTCTATTATGATGGGGAGAAACCTAAGCCGCTTAAAGCCTACGATACCAACGACTCTGTGTTGCTGTGTGGTTCTTATTCGAAGAGTTTGTGTCCCGGCTATCGAGTGGGCTGGGTAGTCAATGCTCGTTATCATAACCAAATCCAAAAACAGCAACTTCTATCCACGCTATCGAGCAGTGCTCCGGTACAGTTGGGCGTGGCACATTTCCTTACTCATGAAAGCTACGATAATCACCTGCGTAAACTACGTAAGCACCTACAATCGAGGAAGCAAGAGTTTATCGAGGCAGTAACAGAGTATTTCCCTAAATCAATTGAACTAGAAGAGCCGCAGGGTGGCTACTTTATTTGGATTCGTTTCCCTGAGTCATTCGACAGCCATAAGCTGTATAAACAAGCAATGGAGAAGGGGATTAGTATCGCTTCGGGTGACCTGTTCAGCGAGAGTGATATGGTCTCTCACGCGATTCGACTTAACTTCTCTCATGAGCTGACTCAAGAGCGCCGTTCTGCGTTGAAAACGGTGGGCCAGCTCGCTCACCAACTGTTGCGTCAGTCATAAACCTCAACATTAAAAACTGTACGCCTTGAATCAGGCATAACTGTACGCCTTTCAACAAGATAATCTGTGTTTGAATAACGGTAGACCAAATATTGGAGAAACCGTTATGTTGAAATCACCTGCTGGAAATGAAATCAAACTTATCCTAGTCGCTATTGTATGTGCGGTACTGTTGATTTTCGGCCATGTGTTGTTGGCAAAAGCATTTGCTGATATGGCATGGACTGAATACACCACAGCTGCTATTCCATTTGTTCTATTTGGTATCTGTGCACTGGCGATTCGTTACGCAGAAAAACAAGATCAAAGCTAAATAAGCGTAATGTATTCTCTGTGTCTTAGGCATAAAAAAACCTCCGCAATTGCGGAGGTTTTTGTTTTCTTTCTTTTAATTCAGCGTAGTGCGGAATTAGAAGTTCGCAGAGCGAGGAGTACGTGGGAATGGGATAACGTCACGTACGTTGCCCATGCCTGTAACGTAAGATACTAGACGCTCAAAACCTAGGCCGAAACCAGCGTGTGGCACTGTGCCGTATTTACGTAGGTCGCGGTACCAGCTCATGTGTTCTGGGTCGATACCTACTTCACGCATACGCTCGTCTAGGATGTCTAGACGCTCTTCACGCTGAGAACCACCGATGATTTCACCGATGCCAGGTGCTAATACGTCCATTGCCGCAACAGTCTTACCGTCATCGTTCGCACGCATGTAGAATGCTTTGATGTCTTTCGGGTAGTTCTTCACGATTACTGGTGCTTTGAAGTGCTCTTCAGCTAGGTAACGCTCGTGCTCAGAAGACATGTCGATACCCCATTCAACTGGGAATTCGAACTCACGACCTGAATCTAGAAGAATCTGGATTGCGTCAGTGTAGTCAACTTGTGCGAAGTCAGAAGAAACAAACTGCTCTAGACGAGTGATTGCCTCTTTGTCGATGCGTTGAGCGAAGAACTCAAGGTCATCACGGCACTCTTCAAGTACTGCTTTGAACACGAACTTAAGCATGTCTTCAGACAGCTTAGCAACGTCTTCTAGGTCAGCGAATGCAACTTCAGGCTCAACCATCCAGAACTCAGCTAGGTGGCGGCTTGTGTTTGAGTTTTCAGCACGGAACGTAGGACCGAACGTGTAAACCTTGCTTAGTGCACAAGCGTAAGCTTCTGCGTTTAGCTGACCAGATACCGTTAGGAATGTCTCTTTGCCGAAGAAATCTTCGTTGTAATCAACATCGCCTTTCTCAGTGCGAGGTAGGTTTTCCATGTCTAGCGTAGAAACGCGGAACATCTCACCAGCACCTTCTGCATCAGAAGCTGTGATCAGTGGAGCAGATACCCAGAAGAAACCCCGCTCGTGGTAGAAGCGATGGATTGCTTGAGATAGGCAGTTACGAACACGCGCAACAGCACCGATTACGTTAGTACGTGGACGTAGGTGCGCTACTTCACGAAGGTATTCGATTGAGTGACGAGTCTTCGCCATTGGGTAAGTTTCTGCGTCTTCAACCCAACCAACAACTTTAACGTCAGTTGCAGCAAGTTCGAAGTCTTGACCTTTCGCAGGAGACTCAACAATCTTACCAGTTACTTCAACAGAGCAGCCTGTAGTTAGCTTTAGTACTTCGTCTTCGTAATTATTAAGATTATTAGGGACCACGGCCTGAATCGGGTCGAAACAAGAGCCGTCATAAATGGCAAGGAAAGAGATTCCAGCTTTGGAATCACGACGTGAACGGATCCAGCCGCGAACAGTTACTTCACTGTCTACCGCTAGCTTGCCGCCAAGTACGTCTTTTACAGGCGCGTAAGTCATGTTGGTTTCATTCTCCATTGAGGGACAAATTCAACCCAATGCTAAATCACGATAGTTTTAATTTTCTGATACTTGAACAAAAAACAATCGAAACATTGAGTTGTATAAACTTTTTAAATCAATGGAACATATTACCTGTCACACAGAGAGCTTCAACCTTTATTGTTAGTTGAAGAAAGAAATATTTCCTATATGGACTTATTTTTCTTTAAAGGCCGACTTTTTACTCTATTAGTCGGCCTTGTTGCAGATATGAAGAAGCGTGATTAGCTTCCTTGTTGTTTATTAGAAAGGGTAAATTGGTTGATCAAGCTCTCTAGGTGGTCGGACAGCTCTTCAAGGTCGTTACTGATGTCACGAGTACTTGCTGCCGATTGTGAGGTGTTATTCGCATGAGATGTGATCGCTTCAATCTTATTCTGCACATCTTTCGTTGCGTGCGTGGTGGATTGAGTTTGATGCTGAATATCTTGAGCGTGTGCTAATACCTGCTTCATCTCCTCAACAACGCCATTCATCTCTTCAGCTAGCGCGTCGATATCGGTCGAGCTTTGGTAAGCCTGAGCACATACATGATCGGCAGATTGTAGAGATTGCTCACTACCTTGCTGGAATTGATTGATGATTGACTCGATGTTGCCAGTGGCTTCTGCCGTGCGAGAGGCTAGGTGGCGAACTTCATCGGCAACCACCGCAAACCCGCGGCCTTGTTCCCCAGCACGTGCTGCTTCAATCGCCGCATTGAGCGCCAATAGGTTGGTTTGTTCAGCAATTCCATGAATCACGGTCAAGATAGAAGACACTTCACCGGTTTGTTGATTGAGAGAAGAAATCTTATCTTTCACTTCTTCGATGCTGGTCACTAGGTTCTTAATCTCATTGCTTGCATCGTGAGCTTGGTTTGCGCTCTTGAACGCGACGTCAGCGGTATGGTTGATAAGGTTCGAAGCTGTCACAGTGGCTTGTTCAGCACTTACTTGTTGCGCTTGAATCCCTTCAATATTGCTCTGCACTTCGGCTGTCTCGCTTTGCTGATCGCTGGCGGCTGTCTCAGTAATATGGGCAACACTCGTTAACTGGTTTGCTGACGAATTCAATTTATGTGAGGTGTCTTGTACTTGACCTAAACTGTTCGAGACGGTTTTCATGAAAGAGTTGATCGCTGCTGATAGCGAACCAATTTCGTCATTACGCTCAATTGGCAATCTTTCAGATAGGTTTTTGTCGTCGCTGACGCGTGTCATGAAACGAGCGGTTTGCTGTAGAGGGCGGACAATGATCTTGCGGATAAGCCCCATGGTCAGAGCAAAGCCAACAAAAGAGATCACAGCCATGATGGCAATGGCAGTCACAGTTTGAGTATGGATGAGGTCATTAACATGGCTCAAGTTGTACTCAAGGCGAATCGCGCCGAGCACTTCGCCTTCCGGTGCCATGTGACAAGACACACAATTGGTGCCGCGGTAATTCTCACTCGATTTCATTGGTAAGGCGATGACCAGTCCTTTACCCCAATCTGCGCTGAAAGGTTCAATGACCGTTTCACCGGCGAGCGCACGTTTATCGATGTCGTCTTTCGGTTGTTGATCAGCACTGCCAGGACCATAAAGTTTGCTGACAGTGTCTGCTCTAAGCACGCGAACGTCTTCGATGCCTTCTTGCGCCAATGCTTTATGACGTAGCGTCTCTTTTTGCGACATGGTGCCTGTCAGCATCATCATGTTGAGGCTATCGAAATAGTTACTGGCTTTATCGTGCAGTTGCTCACTCAAAACTGAGTTTACAAGTTGCTTCTGCTGCGTGTATTGAAAGTATGTAGAGATAGCGAGGAGTAGGGAGAAAACTACGGCCAGTGCTACCAGTATTTTAAACGTTATTGTTGAGCGCATACCGAACACATATTTTTATTAATTATAATGACGAGCATACTGTAGCGGCAAAGTTATGCGGTACCTACCATAAAGGGGTAATTGTGTGACCATACTCCGATTGTGGTTATGTTTCTGTGATGTAGCAGCTTTGTGATGGAAAATTGGCGTCAAAACGTCATAAAAACAGCGCACTTAGCGTCATATTTTGATCTTCTTTCAACTAATGGGGTTTTTAATTGACGCATCTATCTATAGTGATGGGTGTGAGATTGAAAATGAAAATAACATGTAAATATGAGTTAAGATCTTTAGATAAATGTGGCAAATAGGATCGTTTGAATGAGCAATTTAGAATATATGTGATGTTTTTTAACTCTGATTGTTTAAATTACAGACAAACGAACAAAAAATAGCAGAAAATAAGGTTGTGCCGTTGTTTTTCAGGTGTCTTTCGTTAAGATGAATTTACCTCAATACTTGAGGAAGGCAGTAAAGGATCGCTGCTTGTAATAACACGGAATGTGATTAATTTGGACACATAGATGAAATTCAAAATCACATCACCAATCATCGAACCGACAGAAGGTTCACCACATCAGCAACAGAACTCTTCAGTTGCCTCTCTTTCTCTACAATCTCGCTTTTATCACAGCTCGCTTTCTACTGCCTTCTCGCGATTTAACTCCGCTTATCGCTCCTATCGATATTCGTTTTAAAGCTTAACTTCTTTCGAATTTTCTTTGCATCTTGATTGATGACAGAGAAGTACACCTATTAAAAACTAAACAAATAAGTTAAAGACAATGAATATTAAAATGATAGGGAGCTCCCTAATTATCGCTGGTACCGCTCTGGGTGCTGGTATGCTTGCAATTCCAATGGTTCTTGCTCAATTTGGATTGCTATACGGTTCACTTTTGATGGTACTGATCTGCTTCGGTACTACTTATGCGGCGCTTCTACTTCTTGAAGCGACAATCAAGGCTGGTGGCGGCCTTGGTTTGAACTCAATCGCGCGTAAAACTCTGGGCAAACAAGGTCAGCTCATTACTAATGGCCTGCTTTATGCTTTGTTAATCTGCTTATTGATGGCGTACATCCTAGGTGCTGGCGATCTTCTGAGCCAACTACTTGCAAGCCTTGGCATTAATATCAGTGCGACGACAGGTCAGATTGCATTTACCTTGATCGCGGGTGCAGTGGTTGCGTGTGGTACAGGTGTGATTGATAAGCTCAACCGAGCGCTATTCTTTGTGATGTTAGCAAGCCTTGTGATTACGATGACGTTCCTTGCTCCTGGTATGACACAAGAAAACCTGACGCAAGTAACGAGTCATGATCACGTCGCGCTAATTAAAACCAGTGCGATCTTGTTTACCAGTTTTGGTTTCATGGTGGTGATTCCTACGCTGGTTTCTTACAACCAAGAAGCGACAGACAAGCAACTACGCAACATGGTGATTGTCGGTTCCTTGATTCCACTTGTCTGTTACCTATGTTGGTTATTTGCTGTAGTGGGTAACCTAAGCGAAGAGCAATTTAGAAGCTTCCATAACGTGTCAGACTTGATGGCCGCGTTTGAGACTAAGTCACCTTGGATTGGTAATATCCTGTCGACCTTCACTGGCTTGGCACTATTGACCTCTTTCTTTGGCGTAGCAATGGCTCTGTTTAACCAAAACCGAGACATGTTTAACCAGAACACTGCGGTAACTTACGTAATTAGCTTTATTCTGCCTCTTACAGGTTCATTGCTGGCAGCAGACAAGTTCCTACAGGTATTGAACTACGCAGGTATTATCTTGGTGTTCCTTGCTGTGTTTATCCCACTAGTGATGGTGCACAAGCAGCGATTTATGAAAGTGGCTGAGGATAGATACTCAGCGGAAGGTGGTAGCGTGATGATGCTATTTTCTCTGCTGTTTGGTTGCTTCTTGATTATCTCTCAAGTGATTTAATTCGACGTTAGCCATAAGCATTAAAATAATAGATACAAAAAAGGAACGCCTCGGCGTTCCTTTTCTTTATAAGCAAATTAAATGTGAGTGCTAATTAGCAAACCACTTTGATTGCTAGACCACCTTGAGATGTCTCACGGTATTTTGCGTTCATGTCCTTACCCGTCTCTAGCATAGTCTCGATAACTTTATCTAGAGATACAGTAGGAGCAGAAGAACGACGCAGTGCCATACGAGTCGAGTTGATCGCTTTCACTGCAGCGATACCGTTACGCTCGATACATGGTACTTGTACTTGGCCAGCAACTGGGTCACATGTTAGACCTAGGTTGTGCTCCATCGCGATTTCCGCAGCCATACATACTTGCTCTGGGCTACCACCCATAAGCTCTGCAAGACCTGCAGCTGCCATAGAACATGCCACACCAACTTCACCCTGACAGCCAACCTCTGCACCAGAGATAGAAGCGTTACGCTTGTAAAGACCACCGATCGCGCCAGAAGCCGCGAAGTAACGGATGTAGTCTTTCTCTGTTACTGTTTGGATGAACTTGTCGTAGTAAGCCAGTACAGCAGGGATGATGCCACATGCGCCGTTTGTTGGTGCTGTAACAACGCGACCGCCAGCTGCGTTCTCTTCGTTAACAGCGAAAGCGAACATGTTTACCCAGTCAACAACCGACATTGGATCGTTAGTTGTTTTCTCTGAAGTCATCAGCTGTTGGCGAAGTGCCGCAGCACGACGAGGTACACGTAGTGGACCAGGCAGGATACCTTCAGTGTTCATGCCGCGATCCATACATTCACGCATCGTTTTCCAGATGTTCGCGAAGTAAGTGCGAGATTCTTCATCAGAGTGAAGGGCTGCCTGGTTCTTCATCACAAGTGTGCTGATAGAAAGGCCGCTCTCTTTACACTGGTTCACTAGCTCTTCAGCGGTTGTGAATTCGTAAGGCGATTTGATTGGGTTCTCTTCTTCTTTGCCGAAGTTCTCTTCGTCAACGATGAAGCCACCACCAATAGAATAATAAGTCTTTGAGTACGCTTTTTCGTCATCGATCCAAGCGTGGATAGTCATGCCGTTTTCGTGTAGCTCAAGGTTAGTAGTATGGAAGTTCATACCACCGTCTTTCGGGAACGATACTGTGTGACAGTGCATGCCAACAGGAAGGCGCTCAGTTTCTTCTACGCGAGCGATAAAGCCCGGAATAGAATCGATGTCTACTTTCTCAGGGGTGTTGCCAGCAAGACCCATGATGATAGCGATATCTGTGTGGTGACCTTTCCCTGTCAGTGATAGTGATCCATATACGTCCACGGTGATTTTAGTGATGTCGCGCAATTTTCCCATTGAACGAAGATCATCAATAAACTCTTTACCCGCTTTCATTGGTCCAACCGTGTGTGAGCTCGATGGACCAACACCGATTTTATAGATATCAAAAACACTAATCATAGTGATTACCTCAAAAGAGAGCCTCCCAAGGGGAGTAGGGAGGCTCATTTATTATCATTATATTTGGTTTTAATGCTCAGCTTGCTCAATGAGTAATACTTCACTCATGTGCGTCAGTGTAATGGTGCTGAGATTAAAGAGCGCCGTAGATTACAGAACTAATAGCCGCTAGACCACATAAAGCTGTAAAGATTTGTACAGGTGCTGAAGTTTTGTACTTAGCCATTGCTGGTACTTTGTTCATCGCGAATACAGGCATTAGGAACAGGATAGCTGCAATCATTGGAGCACCCATTGTTTCAATCATACCTAGGATGCTTGGGTTAACTACCGCAACAATCCAAGTAGTCACAACGATGAACGCTAGAGAGACTTTTTCAATCTTGCTTACTTGAGTGTTAGAGCGAGATTTGATTAGACCTACTAGACCTTCGTGTGCACCCAGGAAGTGACCGAAGTAGCTAGAAGTGATTGCTGCGAACGCTACTAGAGGACCCATGTAAGAGATAAGTGGAGACTCGTGAACGTTAGCTAGGTAAGAAAGTACAGAGATGTTTTGCGCTTGCGCTGTTGCTAGTTGCTCTGGAGATAGAGAAAGTACAACAGAGAATACGAAGAACATTACAAAACCCATCAGCATCATTGCTGCGCCACCAGTGATAGCGTCAGTCTTCTTAACTGCGTTTTCACCGTGTACACGACGTTGCTCTTTAGAGAACTGAGAAATGATTGGGCTGTGGTTGAAAGAGAACACGATGATTGGAATTGCTAGCCAGATGATAGAAGGCATAGCAGACCATTCTGGGCTTACGTCCATCATAGATGTGTTCCAATCAGGAACTAGGTAGAAAGACAGTGCTAGTAGGATGAATACTAGTGGGTAAACCATCGCTGAAGTTGCTTTCAGCATTAGCTCTTTACCGAATACAACACCAGCAGTCATAGCTAGGATAAGTGCACCAGAAAGAAGAGGACGTGGAATAGATTCCATACCCATTTGGTTTACAAGGAAAGAGTCCACAGTGTTTGTGATACCAACACCGTAAATTAGAACGATTGGGTAGATAGCGAAAAAGTAAGCGAAAGTAATAAGGTTCGCGCCAGTCTTACCAAAGTGTTCTTCTACTGTATCAGTGATATCTGCTTCAGGATTTTTTGCAGACAGTACAAAACGTGCTAGAGATTTATGTGCAAACCAAGTCATTGGTGCTGCGATTAGAGCTAGGATAACTAATGGCCAAAAACCACCCGCACCAGCTTTGATTGGAAGGAATAGTACGCCAGCACCTACTGCTGTACCGAACAGAGAAAGACACCAAGTAAAATCTTTATAAGTAAACTTGCTCGAGTCTTTTACGGCATTTGCCGAAGAAGTTGTTGTATTCATGTTAAATTACTCATTTTTTGGGAACAGGAAATAAGTCGGGGCTAATTTTGCAGAATTTTCTTCGGCAAAAAATAGATCTAAATCATGTAATGAAACGGCTTGTTATATGATAGGCGAAAAACGGTTTTGTGATCACGATTTTGGCGTGCTACAGGTGATTTTTGCTCATGCCTGATATTAGTTTTTCTTATCTGAAGGGTGGGCTGTTTTAGATTTATACAAGGTAACCGTTTGCGTAAAAACGTATTAATAAATCTGTTCCATGGAATTTTGAGCGTTTGTTAATAAAAAATAACTGAAACCTTCATTTTATGTAACTTGTTTCAGTACGTGCTGCTGCATTGATTGTACGATTTGTGCCGTTACACCCCAGATCAGCTGGTCTTTGAACGGCATTGCGAAGACGCGATGCTTGACCTTTTTAAAATCCACTAAATGACTATGTAAGTTGGCTTGGTCGAACACATATTCGGCAGGAACTTCAAAAATTGAGTCCACTTCATTACGGTCTATTTTGGGCTCGTAGTCGGAATCAATCAGTGCAACAATCGGCGTTACTGAAAATTTACTGATGGTATTCAGAGCGGGAAGCTGGCCTATCACTTTGACCTGCTCTTTAACAATACCGATCTCTTCTTGTAGCTCTCTAAGTGCGGTATGTTGCAATGTCGGGTCGCTTTGTTCGTATTTTCCGCCGGGAAAGCTCACTTGTCCGGGGTGATGTTTCAGATGTGCAGCTCGTTTAGTAAAAATTACGTTAAGTCCATTTTCACGTTCTACTAATCCGACAACGACAGCGGCTTGGCGTAGATCTTCATCACGAATCTGTGCCACACGTTCAATGGATTCTGGGTGATAGCCCACAATCGGGTTAAGTTGAAATTGCTGTAAGAAGTTCTGTTTGTCCATATTGAGCCAATGTATTGATTATTATGCTAATAAGTATAAGCACAACTTCTGGCCCAACACCAATCGGCAACACTCGACAGTTTTAGGAATGAAGAGATGCGAAGCGTTGCATATTTGCTATATTGATAGAAACCACCGCCTATATTGTAAGTTTTCATTGGGCTGTTAAGTACTTAGCAATCTAGTACTCATAACGACCTAGAGACCATAGCTACTTAGATACTATAGCGACCAGCGGACTCGGCAACTGCAGCGGCGTGATAATTCTAAAAACTAAAAAATGAAGGTATGCAATGAAAGGAATCATATTTACCGAATTCTTAGAGCTTGTTGAAGATAAGTTTGGTCTTGACCTTCTTGAGGAAGTGCTTGAAATGTCTGACGACGAAGGTATCTATACCTCGGTTGGCAGCTATGATCACAAAGACCTAGTTAAACTCATTATCAATCTCAGCAAAAAAACTGACATTGATGCCGCCAGTCTGCAGCGCGTATTCGGGCAGTCTGTATTCAAGAACTTACTCGACTCTCTGCCTGATAAAGCCAGTCTCACCCACAGCAATACCACCTTTCAGTTCATCCAGCATGTAGAGCGTTATATTCACGTAGAAGTGAAGAAGCTCTACCCAGATGCTGAGCCTCCTCAGTTTACATTCTTAACGACGGAAGAAGCACAACTGGTGTTCGATTATAAAAGTGCCCGCTGCATGTCACATGTTTGCCTAGGATTAATTGAGGGGTGCGCGGAGTATCACAACGAATCTATCGCTATAGAGATGATTCCTCAAAATGAAGACCAAAGCGTTGTTCGTTTCAACTTGAGGGTAGAATAGCAGTATGAGTTCAGAGTCGGCCATTGAGCGTAAGCTTAAACGACAAGTTGCAGCACGAAAAGAAGCGGAAAGGTTACTAGAGCAGAAAAGCCTAGAACTCTTTGAAGCAAACCAACAGCTTGAGCTGGCGCTACGTCAGCTTGAAAAGCGCTCCAACGCCAATATACGTCGGATCGAATTCCAAGAGCAGATAGATAACTTGTTGATCGACTTTGGTCGAGCGTTTTTACGCAGCGACCTAGACGACGTTATGCTCCAAGAGTTAACCACCAACATCACTAACAGTTATCTAATTGAAGCTAGCCGTTTAGTGCTGCCACCAAAATTGCTGCCTGAACTAAAAACCAATGACTATGGGGATGCTGCGCTCGGTGGAGTGGATCTGGATACTCAAGAGTTGATGTGGCAAGGTGATGTGTTGGTGATTCCGCTTGAGGTAGAGAAGGTTATTATTGGTTCGCTGCTAGTAAAGGTAAACCTCGGTGATCAAGATGGCGACTTCATCCAAAGCCAACTGATGCTAGTAACGGATCTTATCTGTAGTGCCATTACCCATCAACTGGCTATCAATCGTAACATCGAATCAAGACGCCGAGCTGAAGAGTCCGAACGTTCGACACGCGACTTTGTTGCGATGATTAACCATGAACTTCGAACGCCGCTTAATGGATTGTTGGGAAGTGCAGAGCTGATTAGCGATACAGAACTGACTGAGCCGCAACGTGAAATCATTAACAACCTCAGCCAGTCTGGTGAATTCCTCAGAACTATCATCAATGATTTGCTCGACTACAGTAAAATCAACGCAGGTATGCTGGAACTGATTCCAAAAACATTTGCGTTGCGTGATCTGAAAAACACCATAGAGAGCATTTTCATCAACCGTGCGACGGAGAAGCAGCTCGACTTTACGATTTCAATAGGCAAGCAGGTTCCAGCCTACTTTAATGGTGACTTGGAGCGAATCACTCAGTTGTTCGTGAATTTGATCGGCAATGCCATTAAGTTCACTGAAGAGGGTTACGTCCGAGTCGATGTGAGCTGGAAAGATGGGCAATTCGTTTTTGCTGTGGAAGATACCGGGGTAGGTATCGCCGAAGCCGCAATCAATACTTTGTTCGACCCGTTCACTCAAGCTGACCGATCCAGTAGTCGAAACTATGAAGGCACCGGCTTAGGCCTTGCGATATGCCGTAAATTAGTGAGCCTGATGAACGGCCATATCTCGGTAAAAAGTGAGCAAGGTGTTGGGACCACATTCACCATCGCACTACCTCTCATCGTAGTAGAAACGTCTCACTACGAAGAGAAAGTAAAAGAGAGCATCGTTTCCGATACAGGTTTATCACTATTAAAAGTGCTGGTGGTAGACGACATCAAGATGAATCAAATCATTATTCAGCAGATGTTGCGCAAGCATGAGATTGAGCCAGCCATAGCTAACAATGGCGTAGAAGGCTTTGAGCTTGCCAGTGCCAATGAATACGACGTGGTATTCATGGATTGTCGAATGCCAATAATGGATGGCTTTGAGGCGACCGAGAAGCTTCGTGCGAAAGGCTACACCAAATCGATTGTGGCATTGACTGCGGGCACGACTTTAGAGGAACGTGAGCGCTGCATCGAGTGTGGTATGGACGACATCCTCAGCAAGCCTTATACGGCCAATGATCTAAAAGAGATGCTTAAGAAGTGGGGAGTAAACCCAGTTACTCAATAGGTACAGCGGAAAGCGTATTAAGATAATAGCTTGCATACTTTGTTAGCGTGACTCAAATAAAAAACCAGAAGCTCGGACTTCTGGTTTTTTATTTTGTTAGCACATCTAGAACACTGCGTTTGGCTTTTGATTAGTCTTGAGCAAGCACAGGCAGGATTCTACTGAGCTTGTCTAGTGTCTCTTGATATTCAGATTGGCAATCACTGTCTGCAACTACGCCGCCACCGGCCCATGCGTAAAGTGTTTGGTCCTCAGCAACCAAGGTTCGAATCGTGATACTAGTATCCATACGACCATGGCGACTGATATAACCAATACTGCCACAATAAGCAGAGCGTCTATGCGGCTCTAACTCTTCAATGATCTGCATTGCTCTTACTTTCGGTGCACCAGTAATGGAGCCTCCAGGGAAGCACGCTCTTAATAAGTCAGCGGCGTTGTATTGTTCATCGAGATCAGCACGAATGGTGCTCACTAGGTGATGCACCGCAGGGAAGCTTTCGATATCAAACAGTTTCGGAACGTGTACTGTTCCCGGTTTTGCGACGCGACCAATGTCATTGCGCAGCAGGTCAACAATCATTAGGTTCTCTGCTTGGTCTTTCTCTGCATTAGCTAAATCGTTCGCGTATTCAGCATCGGCTAGAGCTTCTTCAGAGCGAGGGCGGGTACCTTTGATTGGTTTGGTCTCAATTGTGTTGTCTTTAAGCTCAAGGAAGCGCTCTGGAGAAACACTTAAAATGACGCATTCTTCAAGGCGAATAAAACCAGAGAACGGCGCGCTGTTGTATTGCTCAAGCTTTTCATACGCTTGCCACTCTGAGCCTTGGTACTGAGCATTAAAGCGCTGCGCCAAGTTAATTTGATAGCAGTCACCAGATAATAGGTACTCTTGAACAGAATCGAACTTATTGCTGTAGCTATCCTGACTCATATTCGATTGCCATTCAGTGGTTAAGCTAAATGAAGTATGAGAGACAGGGCTATGATCCTGAAGCCATGCCAGTCGCGCTTCAACATTTAAACCAACTACACACGCTGTCTTGAGTTTATGGTCAACAATAACAGCCCAATCATACAGGCCAACAGCCATATCTGGTGCTTTGATATCATGTTCAGCCAGCTCTGGTAACGTCTCTACACGACGTCCCAAATCGTAGCTGAAATAACCCAATGCACCACCAACAAACGGCAGGTCATGTTCACAATCAAGATCGGGGATTAATTCCTGTTGATACTGATGCAGCAACTCAAATGGATCGTTCTCTGAAACGATACGATTTTCATTAACATTTATCGTGGTTTTTTGACCGATTGTCTCGAATGTGGCGACCGGTTGAGCAACCAAAATGTCAAAACGACTATCAACATGGCTTTCTGAAGCTGAGCGTAATAGCATTGCCCACGGTAGGGTTTCTATACCTGAAAACAGCTGTTTAGCTAAAGTTGATTGATAATCGAGCGGCTTGATTTGGATAGACTGGAGTTCGTTGTTATTCATTTGTTTAATTTGTGACAAAGAGTTCGATCACTGCATGGCGTGTGAGAGGAAGCAAGAGTATCATAAATTGAAATTAAAATGGGCTCCTGATTCACACAGTTCAAAACAAGGGGTTTAGTGCAAAGCGAAGCAGGCGACTATCTTGGTTATTTAACGGCTCAGATAGGCGAGTGTTAAAGCAACTAAATTAAGCTCAACATTATAATAAGCTAAACACCCATAGAGCCATGAGCCCAACATGGAACTAGAACAATAAAGAGGCATGCAATGACGGTTATTCGTAAGCAAGATGTGATCAGCAGTGTCGCTGACGCACTTCAGTACATTTCTTATTACCACCCTTTAGACTTTGTCCAAGCCCTAGAAAAAGCCTATGAGAAAGAAGAGAGCCAAGCAGCAAAAGATGCGATCGCTCAGATTCTGATTAACTCTCGTATGTCGGCAGAAGGTCATCGTCCAATTTGTCAAGATACGGGTATCGTAACCTGTTTCGTCAACATCGGTATGGATGTGAAATGGGAAACAGACCTAACAGTTCAAGAGATGGTTGATGAAGGCGTTCGTCAAGCTTACAACAACCCAGATAACCCACTGCGTGCATCTGTGCTAATGGACCCAGCAGGTAAGCGTATTAATACCAAAGACAACACACCAGCGGTTGTTCACATTAATATGGTTCCAGGCAACAAGGTTGAAATCCAAATCGCGGCGAAAGGCGGTGGCAGCGAAAACAAAACTAAGATGGTCATGCTTAACCCTTCTGATGACATTGCAGAATGGGTAGAGAAGACACTACCAACTATGGGTGCAGGTTGGTGTCCACCGGGCATGCTAGGGATAGGTATCGGTGGTACGGCTGAAAAAGCGGCGGTACTGGCGAAAGAGTCTCTAATGGAGCACATCGATATCCAAGAGCTTATCGAAAAAGGCCCTGAGAACGCAGAAGAAGAGCTTCGTCTAGACATCTTCAACCGCGTAAACAAGCTAGGTATTGGTGCACAAGGTCTTGGTGGTCTAACTACCGTTGTTGACGTGAAAATTAAAACTGCGCCAACACACGCGGCGTCTAAGCCAGTATGTTTAATCCCTAACTGTGCAGCGACGCGTCACGTACACTTCACGCTAGACGGTAACGGCCCAGCAGAGCTAACGCCACCTAAGCTAGAAGAGTGGCCAGACATCACTTGGGAAGCGGGCGCGAATACACGTCGTGTTAACCTTGATGAAGTCACTAAAGAAGACGTTCAAGAGTGGAAGACGGGTGAAACGGTTCTTCTATCAGGCAAAATCCTTACTGGCCGTGATGCTGCGCATAAGCGTATTCAAGGCATGCTTGAAAGCGGTGAAGGTCTACCTGAAGGCGTCGATTTCAAAGGTAAGTTTATCTACTACGTAGGTCCGGTTGATGCAGTGGGCGATGAAGCGGTAGGTCCTGCTGGCCCAACAACTTCAACACGCATGGATAAGTTCACTGACATGATGTTAAACGAAACGGGTATCATGGGTATGATCGGTAAAGCGGAACGTGGTCCTGCAACGGTTGAATCAATCAAAGAGCACAAAGCGGTTTACTTGATGGCTGTAGGTGGCGCTGCTTACCTAGTTGCAAAAGCAATCAAGAAAGCTCGCGTTGTTGCGTTTGAAGATCTTGGTATGGAAGCGATTTACGAGTTTGAAGTTGAAGACATGCCAGTAACAGTTGCGGTTGATTCAACGGGCGCAAACGCCCACCAAATCGGCCCTGATACTTGGAAGGTTAAAATCGCTGAAGCTGAGCAGTAATTGCAAGCGATTAGGGTAAAAGGTCTAGGTTTTTTACTCGAAAACGACAAAAGTGCAGCAAGTCCTGCACTTTTGTCTTATTATCAATGATATAGTGATAAACACATAGTTTGATATAAGAATATAGGAGAAACGGATGCCTCGTTTTATTCAGATCCTCCAGATTATTTTAGCCGTGGTGATTGGTGGTTTTGTTGGTTATGATCTGATCTTGAAAGGGATTAGCATTTTCGATAATAAATACGTCACAATTACATGTGCATTGTGGTTGATTGCAGAGATTGCGCTATTTGTTATCTATAAGTTGATAGAAGACGATTAGTCGTCAAACGTTCCTCAAATGCAAGAAAGACAAATTGCCAAAAGCCCCTGATTATAACGATAATCAGGGGCTTTTATTCATCTAGCATTAAGAAACGATATTAGATAATACCTCGCATAAACAGGACGGATGCTTTCATTTACTTCTCTTTCTTATCCCCTGTTTTTGAAATACGCTCGTGTGCAGACAAGCATGCGAGCCAAGTATAACGGAGTCGTTCGAATGAAAAAAATAACACAAGAAGTGAGTGACTTTATCAGTCGAGGAACGGATTCTCATATTAGAGTTGCGGTAACTGGCCTATCGCGCGCTGGTAAAACCGCCTTTATCACTTCCTTAGTGAATCAACTGCTGCATACTTCAACGCACAACAATTTGCCCCTATTTACTGCGGCGCGAGATGGACGCTTGATTGGCGCAAAACGTATCCCTCAGCACAACATGATGATTCCACGCTTCTCTTATGATGAGGCGATGGATGCGCTGCACGCAGAGCCACCATTTTGGCCAGTGCCAACGCGTGATGTGAGTGAGATTCGCTTGGCACTCAAATATAAGCCAGCGAGTGGCGCGAAAAAGCTTCTCAGTAAAAATAGCACCTTGTATCTCGATATTATTGACTATCCGGGAGAGTGGCTACTGGACTTGCCGCTACTGGATATGGATTTTGATACCTGGAGCCAGTCTCAGTTTGCCGCGCTGAAAGGTCAACGTGCTGAATTGGCACAAGTATGGAAAGAGCAAGCGAGTGAACTGGATCTGCTTGCAGATGCGGACGAAAAGCGCTTAGCAGAGATCGCAGATACATACACTCAATACCTGCATGGCTGTAAAGAGCAAGGTTTGCACTGGGTTCAACCGGGTCGATTTGTCTTGCCGGGTGAATTAGAAGGTGCACCTGTGCTTCAGTTCTTCCCATGCCTTGAGCCAGCTGAAAAATATGGCAAACAGAGCAATTATGCAGTTCTGAAAGCGCGCTATGAAGAGTACCAACAGAAAGTGGTGAAGGCGTTTTACAAGAACCACTTCGCTACATTTGACCGCCAAATCGTATTGGTCGACTGCTTACAGCCTCTAAATGCTGGCCATGACTCTTTCATGGACATGCGCGGCGCACTGGAGCAGTTACTAAAGAGCTTTAAATATGGGCGTAGCAATATTCTGCGTCGTCTGTTTGCACCGAAGATCGACAAGATCCTATTTGCAGCGACTAAAGCCGATCATATAACACCGGATCAGCATCCAAACCTCGTGTCTTTGCTACAGCAGATGGTTCATCCAGCTTGGCAGCAAGCGGCCTTTGAGCATATTGAAATGAGCTGCATGAGTATCGCGTCGATTCAAGCGACCAGTGCAGGCTTCATCGCCTCAGGCTCGAGCAGCCAGCCAGCGCTGCAAGGCACGACATTGGATGGACAGCCACAAACCATGTATCCAGGTGAAGTACCGAAGAAGTTGCCGCACAAAGATTATTGGCAACAGAATAGCTTCGATTTCACTAGCTTCAGGCCGATGCCTCAGCATTCTGATGAACCTTGTCAGCATGTGAGAATGGACAAAGCACTTGAATATCTTATTGGCGATAAACTGAAGTAGGGGGTTAAAGAATGAATGAATTGAAAACCAAACAAGTCTTCGACCAACCACTGAATAGTGAGTTTGCCGATGAAGAAAAACGTCAAGATACGCCAGAGCTGAATGCGCAAACTGTATTTGAACAGCAAGAGAAGTTTGTTCCTGCCGCTGTAGAGCAAGACAACGAACAGCAGGGCGAGCCAGAGAAACAGCTAGAGCAGGTCATCCGTCCAAGTCGTGGTCGTAAATGGCTGGCTTCAGGTCTACTAACGGCTTTTGCAGGCTTAGTGGGCTGGCAAGCTATCGATAGTGTTGTCACCGCTATCCAAACGGCGGACTGGCTATCACTTGGCTGGGCTGGCTTTATGGCGGCCATCGCGTCGCTCGGTCTTGGTGCTATGGGTAAAGAGTTGTGGAAACTGCGTTCATTGCGAAACCATTTCAGTGTACAAGAGCAGAGTGAAGCACTACTGAAAAGCGACAGTGTCAGCAAGGGTAAAGCCTTCTGTGAAGATATCGCCAAGCAAGGCGGTATTATTGCTGAGTCGCCAGCGTTCGATAAATGGAAGAACAGCATTAACCCAGCGCACAGCGATGCCGAAGTGCTAGATATGTATGATGCGATTGTAGTGTCGCAACAAGATAAGATTGCTACTAATCTTGTTACACGATACTCAACAGAATCAGCAGCTCTTGTTGCAGTGAGTCCGCTAGCCGCAGCTGATATGTTGCTGGTGGCTTGGCGTAATTTCACCATGATTGACAAACTGGCTGATGTTTATGGTATCGAGCTAGGTTACTGGTCGCGTTTGAAATTGTTCAAACTAGTATTGGTGAACATGGCGGCTGCAGGCGCGAGTGAACTGGCTATCGATGCAAGCATGGATCTCGTTTCTATGGACTTAGCGGGTAAAGTATCAGCAAGAGCGGGTCAAGGCTTAGGTGTCGGTATACTGACTGCACGCTTAGGATTAAAAGCGATGGCACTGTTGCGACCAATGCCTTGGCATCAAGATCGTAAAGTGAAGTTATCGCATATGCGAAAAGCCGTGGTACACGAGCTGAAACGTATCGCAATCAAGTAATTATTGAGAGAAGAGTAAACATCTGTTTACTCTTCTTCTTGACTGAATAGAGGCCTTAATTCACACTACTGTCAACTTATCCTGACACCTTGAATAGGAATACTTGTGCGTCTTGAAGTATTGTGTGAAGACAGACTCGGTTTAACCCGTGAGCTGCTTGATATTTTAGCAACCAAAAGCATCGATCTGCGTGGTATCGAGATTGATGTTAAAGGCATTATCTATCTGAATTGCCCAGATATCGATTTTGATGCTTTTAGTGAACTTATGGCTGAAATTCGTCGAATTTCTGGTGTAAAGGACGTCCGAAAAATTCAGTTTATGCCAAGCGAAAGGCATAACACAGAGCTGATTGCACTACTTGCAAACCTCCCTGATCCGGTTATCTCAATCGACCTTAAAGGGTCAGTAGACATGGTTAACCATGCTGCGCTTAATCTGTTTGGTAAGACAGAGAAAGAGGTCGTGGGTGAGCCAATCTCTACTTTTGTCCCTAACTTTAACTTCAGTCGTTGGATTGAGGGTGACGTAAAACGCCATCGTGAAGTCGTGGTTTTGGATGGTTTAGACTTCTCTATCGAGATCCTTCCTGTCTACCTTGGTGGTGACGTCAATGAGCCAGTATTGGCCAGTGGCGTAATGACCATTCGTTCGTGCCAACAAGACCAAGCGCAACAAGACTCTTTGTCAGAGCAGAACAACTTAGGCTTCGAGCATTTTGTCGGTGTCTCTAACCGTCATAAAGCGCTGATCAGCCAAGCTAAGAAACTGGCGATGCTTGACCAACCGCTACTTATTGAAGGTGATACGGGCACAGGTAAAGAGATGCTAGCGAAAGCGTGTCATAACCGCTCTCATCGCTCTTCATCGCCTTTCCTTGTGTTGAGTTGTGCCTCAATGCCAGATGATGTTGCGGAAACCGAACTGTTTGGTCACGCTCCGGGTTCGTTTAACCATGAGCAGGGTCATAAAGGTATCTTTGAGCAAGCGAATGGCGGTACGGTTTTCCTCGATGAAATCGGTGAGATGAGCCCACACCTGCAGATTAAACTGTTGCGCTTCCTACAAGACGGCAGCTTTAGACGTGTTGGTGAAGAAGAAGAGATGCATGCCGATGTGCGCATTATCGCTTCAACGCGCCACAAACTGTCTGAACTGGCTGACTCTGGTTCGTTCCGTGAAGACCTTTTCTACCGCTTAAATGTACTGACGCTGTCGATTCCAGCACTGAGAGAGCGCTCGAATGACGTTGCGCCGCTGCTTGAGCTTTTTGTGGCTAAGTACGCGCAGCAACTCGGTATGCTGAAACCTAAGCTCACTGCAGAACTGGTTGAGCAGCTTGGCAATTATCAGTGGCCGGGTAATATCCGTCAGCTCGATAACATGGTGCTTCGCGCACTGACTGAGTTAGAAGGCGATACTTTAGCGGTCGAGCAGTTCCACTTACCTCAGCTAGAAACCATGAACTCTGGAATGGCTAACCTTAGCCTAGACGGTTCACTGGATGAGATAATGAAAGACTACGAATCGCAAATCTTAGAGAAGCTTTATCAGTCTTTCCCATCTAGCCGCAAACTCGCTAAGCGATTGAATGTGTCTCATACCTCGATTGCTAACAAGCTTCGAGACTATGGTATTCGCAAGAATTAGGGACGTTTGATGGAAGATAGAAGTACTCCTGAGCGTCTGTATAAACGCTCAGGAAATCTGATTGTGCGTACTGCAGAAATAGACGATGCGTCTTTGATCAGTGGTTATTTTCAAGCCAACCGTGAGCACTTAAAGCCGTGGGAACCCACTCGTGAAGAGGCGTTTTTCGAACGCACTGGTTGGGCTCAGCGTCTAATTAAGTTAAATGAGCTGCACAAAATGGGGTTGGCTTACTACTGCTTGATTATCAACGCAGAGACTAACGAAATGTTAGGCACCGTCTCGTTCAGTAATCTATCTCGATTCCCATTTCATGCGTGTAACCTGGGTTATTCCCTTGCGAAAGATGCGCAGGGCAATGGTTACATGCGTAAAGCGCTTCGCATGGCTTTGGACTACATGTTCGAAGTGCAGAAGATTCATCGCATCATGGCTGGGTATATCCCACACAATGAAAGAAGTGCGGCGGTATTAAAGCATTTAGGCTTCGAGAAAGAAGGGTTTGCTAAAGACTACCTTTTGATCGACGGCCAGTGGCGAGATCATGTCCTCACTTCATTGATCAACCCGAATTGGGAAGATAAATGATCGCGATGATCTAGAATTAAAATTTGCTGAGTGTTTAAGCTCGGTAGTAAAAATATCAAGCCGATTGAACAAGGCTTTTTAAAAGTTAAGGAAATTTGATGTCATATACAACTTTGGACGAATACCAAAGAAAATGGATTTTCACTCATCAGTCAATGCCATTGCCTGCTGAAGACTTAGAAAAGATCAAACCTATGACACAGGCGCGTGCTTCTCAGTTCTGGAAAGAGAATGTAAGCCCACAGAGCCCAGACGCAGATAGACTGAGCTCGCAAGACTGGCCAAGCAAAGCATCTAACTGGGAGCAAGAGATCAGCTGGATGGAAAACTGGGAAGCTGACGAACCAGATATGCCACAAGAGATCTTAGACTTCATTGACTGGCAAGATGACGTAACTGTTTATTTTTGCTATGAAAAGTACAATATTCTTGAAACTAAATGGTCGGTATTTAAGAAGCATTGGAAGAACTTTTTGTTTTACGATGATGGCCCAATTTTACTCGGACGTCGTCGCTCACAAGCACTATGGTTTGCAACCAATGGTACAGTGAAGATCGGTAATCGCGCAGAGTAATATCTCGGTATGCTTTTGGCGTGATCAGATGAAAAAGGCGGGCTTAATGCTCGCTTTTTTGATCCTGCTGATTGGGTGAAAACTGACCTGATAATTGGCTTAATTCTCAAAATGAGATCGCTATCTCATTAGTTTATTTGAAGTTTTTCTTCTGTGAACTAAATTTATAGTACTGCCTTAGTGGAGGTGAAGTATTATGATTTGGGAAACTCTCGAACGTGTAAATAAACTTCGCAAGGAAGCAATGGAAGATCCAGATTTCTTGGATTCGGCAAAAATGCATGAGGAGTGGATATTGAACGAAACTCATCAGCCAACTAAACGAGGAGCAAAACCAAAGAAACCTAAAAAGCTTTCTGATATTTACGAACACACGGATTTTACGATTAACCCAACTGGAACAAAACATTAGTAATGACAAACCACGTTATGGTTCAACGATTTAAATGGTTAAGCAAGGTAGCCAACATAAACTAAAAAGCCACTTTCAATCAGCGAAAGTGGCTTTTTTATTATCAAGTGATTGTGTTCAGCGATTAGCTCTGAATCAAACTCAGCCCGCTTGGTAGAGCATCACCAAACACACGCTTAGATTCAATCTCCGAAAGCTCAGTGACTTCAGTTACCAGCGTTAGCCACGAGTCCGGCACTTTACTGCTCTTCAATTTCTCGACAACTTGTGCGCGGAAATCATCAGAAATATCGAATAAGCGGTCACCGGTCTTACGGCAAATCATCACTGCCGCAAAAGCGATCATTGGCTCTTTGTGCCAGTTCTGATCAAGTAGCTTAGGTAGCCATTGCTCCGCTTGCTCACGAGGAATGACGCTGTGTTGGCTACCGTACAGAGGCGTACGAGACGCCAAGCGACCCAGAGCCCACCAGTGCGCTTGCTCGAACTGATTATGGTTAATAGCTTTGTTGAGGAACCAAGTCGAAAGCAGCGCTTTGTCTTCTACTTCCAGTTGCTCTAAAGATGCGGCTAAACGAACCATAGACTCGTAGCCATGGTCTTGCGCATCTTTCGCTGATTTCGGATTCTTCATCGCCCCCGGGTGTAGGTACTTAGCAATATCTGCCAAAATGGTCTCTTGCTGCTCTTGGTTTAAGCCGCCCGCAACACGACGCCAGAATACCCACCAGTCCGTCCAGCCTTGGTGATTCTTAAACTGGATACCTTGCTGGTAAAGACCCCACAGCTGTTCCATACGCCATGAATCCGTTGGATCACCAAAACCGGGACGCATGGAATATCCAGCCAAGCGAAGCCAGTTTTTCTCGTGAGCTTCAGAACGACGGCGACGTTTTCTACCTAGTGAGAAGGTATCAAATAGGTGACGCAGGGTGGTGAAGTCCCATTCATCACGTTTACCTAAACGCTTTTCAAGATCTTTAGCGAGGGTTTTAATCTCTTTTGAATCGGCACTTTTCTTATTACCACTGTAGAGGCGAGACACAAGCTCTTTGCACTCTTCAAGGCGAGGATGTAACTTCTCTTGCTCAGTATCATCGCCTTGCTTATTGCGAACCTCAAACTCCAACGACCAACGCTGGCTGTCATCATTAACGCTCACACACTCCATTTTCAGTGTGCCGACTTCTGTTAATTGGCAAGCAAGCTGAACCTCAACACGCTCTTTCTGGTTAGCTTGAAGCTCTTTGTCATCCAAGCCTTCCAGCGTTGAGATATAAGGCGGTAACGGTGAAAAAAGATCCGCATCGACGTCAACCATCACGCCATTTTGAATCGCAGTATCGTGAGCGATCTGATCATGAGTGGAAGTCAGTAGGTTGAATCGTACTGGTTCGCCAAGAGTTAAAGAGAAACGACGACTGCTTAGACGAATCTCATGGCCTTCTTCGGTACCTTTAGCCAGTAGACAAAGTGCTTTGCCCATCTTGTTCTTTTCTTGTAGGTGCAAGAAGTAGGAGCGTGCGGCACCACCACCAATTTTAAGTTGTGCGCCACGTCGTGCTTTACCAAAGGCAACGGCACCCAAAGCGACTGACCAATCTGGATGCGGGTTATCTAATACGGTGATATCAGAGCCTTTCCAATCACTCATTAATTGAGTGATACGATCGGTCACCAAGTCACTGTTAAACACACCACCGTTCAATAGGATGGCTACTGGAATCGCAGGTGCAGACTCATCGTGCTCAATTGAAGAGTTTTCCAACGCAGCTTTCGAGACTTGTTGGTGCTGAGTTAGAAACTCGGCAATGTGTTTGCTTACTGCTGGATCAGCAACATACGGAAGACCAAACTCGACCACCGCACTGCGGCGTTTGTCTGGAACTTCATTAAAGTCAGAAAGAGGGAAGAAGCCTTCAAGAGCAATCTGGTGTACTTCGGCTTTGGTCAAACCAATACTCTTTGTACCACCAAGAAGTTTCGAACCACTACCCAGCATAGTGATTTTTACGTTATCTGGCGCTTGGCTCGAGAGTAGGCTCTCTTTAGCGCTACGAGTCTGCTGAATAAGCTTGGTTAGGCTAGAAGCGTTAAGCTTTTTCGTTTGGTTGAAACGTTGCTCAGCGAGGTGAGCTAGAGCCAAGTCCAGGTTGTCACCACCAAGCATTAGGTGTTCACCAACACCAATACGATCAAGGGCGAGTTCTGCTTCTGCGCCATTTTGAGAATTGAAGCGTGCTTCAATCAAACTTAAATCGGTTGTACCACCACCGACATCACACACCAAGATCAGAGGCAGTTGTTCAAGCTCTTGAGCAGCCGTTTGCTGGTGGCGTGCATACCAGTCGTAGCAAACTGCTTGAGGCTCTTCTAGTAGTAAGATCTTGTTAAGACCCGCCAATTGAGCCGCTTCTAAGGTTAACTTACGTGCAGTTTCATCAAACGATGCTGGCACAGTGACTACAACGTCTTGATCTTCTAGTTTGTTGCTAGGGTTGCGGTAGTTCCATGCTTGACGGATATGGTTGAGGTAGCTTGCACTCGCCACAACGGGTGAGACTTTATCAACGTCACTTGCACCTGCCCATGGCAAGATGTCCGAGTTGCGGTCTACAGCTTGGTGAGAGAGCCAACTTTTAGCACTGGATACCTGACGACCTTCAACTTTAGCGCCGAGTTCACGTGCCCATTCACCAACAATTACATTACTAATATCACCGGCGACAGGTTCAACGTCCCATGGAAGGGTAAGATCGTTTTGCGCAATCTGCCCTTGAGCTGGGTGATAACGGAAAGAAGGGAGTAGGGGTTTACGAACCACTTCGCCAGGGCCAATAAGCTGGTCGATGTCGAACAGAGAAACAGGGGATTGTTGTAAATCGTCGGTGATTTCACAGTAAGCCACCACAGTGTTGGTGGTACCCAAATCGATACCGACTAAGAAACGAGGAGATGCCATACAAAACCTTATTCTTCTTAAGTGATGACCAGTTTGTTGAAAGAGTTGGTCTTATTGTCGTAATTCTTAAACGTCATTCCCGATAAGAAGGTATTACATCAATCGTGATAAACAATTGAGTCGGGAATATCATCACTTTGGATTTCAATGTATCGGTTGAAAACAGATTCTCTAGGTTATCCGTATCAGCGGTAGAGAATCACGCTTTGATAAAATAACGGCACCCGCGAAGGTGCCGTTGAATCATTAAGCTTGCTCGTTTGAGTCTTGGTTCGAATCTTCACGAACGTCAAACTCAACGTGCCACTTCTGACCGTTATCAGTTGCGATAGCTTCTAGGTAAAGCGTACCTAACTCAGTGACGCGTGAAGCAAGCGTTACAGGAACGACTTCGCCTTCACGACGACCTTCAGACACAGGCAGAGTTACTTGGATCTCTGGTAGTTCTTCTAGATCTTCTGGTGCCCAGTGGTCAAGGTGAGTACCTGCTTCATCATCACGGCGTGTCGTTGAACCGAAGAATTGGAAGTGAACCGGTTGACCGATCACTAGGCCGAACTCTTGGCTTGGTACTTGAACGCTTGAGCCTTCTTCCATACCAAATGGTGCAACACACAGTGCTTCCATTGGAGGAGCCATACCCGGAATTGCTGGCATCGCACTTTCAATACCTACGTAGTAAGCAGAAGCGATACCACCGCGAATACGTACGCCTTGACCACGACGAACAGCGCCGTAGTAAGAAGCACCGCTTGCTACGGCAAGATCCAGATCCAGACCAGAAAGCTGCTTAGCAAATTCAGCGTCAGCGTTGATCAACCACTCATTGATCGTGTCTGAAAGGCGATCTGCCAGTAGGCTAGATTTCAGAACACCACCGTTGAATAGGATAGCCGTTGGCTTAATGAAGTCAGCAGCTGGCGCTTCCGCACCCGGCATGCCTGGCATGTTTGCGAATGGGTTGAAATCTTGCTGAGCCGTTTCTTCGCCACCTGATAGCGCATTTGCTTGCTTAGATAGGAAAGCCGCAATATGACGCGTAATACCCGCATCTTGAGCGTAAGGCAGACCCATTTGAGTCAGTGCACCACGTGTTTTCTGAACTGGGTGATCAGTTACAGCCACTTTAGGGAAGAAGCCATCAACCAGAGTTTGTTGTACTTCCTGTTGTGTCAGTTCAGTTTTAAGCGTTGCGCCCAGTAGCTTAGAACCACGGCTTGGAACAACGATTGGCACGGATTGTAGTTCAGCATCGTTTAGTAACGCTTCTTTTGCATCACGACATGCGTGTGTCATCGCTTGAACTTGCCAAGGAGCTAGCTCTTTACCTTCTTGTGCTAGCTTCATCTTCAGACGGTAAGCCAGCGCTAAATCCATGTTGTCACCGCCAAGTAGGATGTGTTCACCTACCGCGATACGGTTCAGAGTTAGGTTACCGTCGTCTTCAGTCACTTCAACCAAAGAAAGGTCAGTCGTACCACCACCGATATCGACAACAAGTACGATGTCACCAACTTCAACTTCGTCACGCCATTGATCGTTGCTGTTATCGATCCAGCTGTACAGTGCCGCTTGCGGCTCTTCTAGAAGTGTTAGGTGCGTGAAGCCAACGTTACGTGCTGCTTCTGCCGTTAAGTCACGAGCTGCAGGGTCGAAAGATGCAGGAACAGTAATGGTCACATCTTGCTCAGAAAGCGGGTGTGATGGGTTAGCGTGGTTCCAAGCATCTTTCAGGTGCTCTAGGTAAAGCTCAGTCGCTTTCAGCGGTGATACTTTTTCAACTTCTTCAGGGCTACCTGCAGGAAGGAAAGCATCACGACGGTTAACGCCACCGTGACATAGCCAAGATTTCGCGCTAGCGATTAGGCGGATTGGCGTTTTCGAGCCAAGGTTACGAGCAATCGCACCAACCAGTGCTTTTGGTTCTGTTGACCAAGGAAGAACGCGTGACGCTTCGTTCATCTCGTGTTCGTGCGGCTGGTATAAGAACGAGCCTAGTTGGCTGCGCGTTTCTACTGTACCCGGTGCAGTCAGCTGAGGGATTGGCATCACTTCAACTCGTGCATCTTCATTGGTTGTATCAATGAAAGACAGCACACAGTGAGTAGTACCTAAGTCGATACCTACGCTGTATTTGGCGCCTTGCTCTTGAGACGAAGCGTCTTGAGATAAATGGTTATGCTGGTCCATTATAGTTCTACCTCTGCAGGAGCAATAACAGATGCATCGTAGTTTTCAGCCAGTTTAGGTAGCTTCATTTCAGTCGCTTTCCAGCCTTTGTGAACAAGCGTACCGTTGAATGGTGCGCTACCAGTTACGTTACCTGTTAGACGAACTTCTTGTGGGTTGAAACCTTCAGCCACAGTGATGCGAGTCTCTTCGTCTTCGCTACGGATGTGAGATAGAGTTACGTAGTCGCTCAGTACTTTTTGGCCGCCAGTGTGGATAACACGTGCCGCAGCACCAACTTCTTCGTCAGAGAACGACGTTAGGTCTTCTTTTAGGAAGTCAATCAGGCGAGCTTCTTGTTGCATGATAGATAGAAGCTGCATTGCAGAATCCGTTGATGCTGTTGCTAGCTTAGATTCAACTTCTACTACTTTTTCGATAACTTTTTCAACTTCAACAACTTTCTCAACTTCTACGATCTTTTCAACCGGCTTTTCAACTTCAACAATTTTCTCTACTGGTTTTTCAACCACTTTCTCGACGACTTTAGATTTGCGAGATACAGCGATCAGCAGTAGTAAAACGCTTGATGCAGTTAGGCCTGCGTGAAGCATATCAAACGTTTGTGGGATAAGGTTTAAATCAAAGTTCATTGTGATTTCTCTTTAGATTGATTTAACGGTATATTCGCTTGTATAGATGAATATACTGGTCGGAAAGAAGAGTGATTTACCTTAGGGTAATTCAGTTTCTTTCAAGCTATAAATATGGGTAGATACTAGCATATTCAAGGTCTAAGAGCTTTATTTAATGTTTTTGATAAAGGGTTTTTTTGGTGTGTTAGCTTGAAAAGTAATCTGGATTTGTTGGTTTAATCACCATTAATGTCCGTGGTGTGTAAATAGTGTTAGTTATATTCCAGAATCATCCCTAAAGGGGAATAGAGACTGTTATATTGTCAGTGTATAATTTCGAAACAATTAACATGTTTTGGAAGCTCTATGCCGCATACTATCGACCCTAGGACTGGGTTGAAAAAACGAACGCTCCCGTTAATTACTTTTTTCGTCACGTTTTTAATAACGGTTTTGTGTTTCGTCATCGTTGCCATAACTCAAAGTCGATCCTTAAAGGCCAACCTAAACAGTTTTGCTGATCATCAAACTTTGAGTTTGAAAGCTTTCATCGATAACGATGTTGCCTATATTGGCTCTGGTGCAAATTTCTTTTACTCCAATGATCCCCAACATTGGGACAAGTTCGATCGTTTCGCAGAACAAACCATTAACGGATCTAAAAGTCTTATTGGTCTGCAGTGGATGCAAAAAGTCACAGCAGACGAAATGGAACAATACACAGCGAAAATGAAAGCGCTGTATCCTTCTTTTGAAATCTACACTATCCCTAAACATGGTCCTAAGACCTATGGCTATCTGCTAGAGGGTGAACCAGCGTTTATCGCGACTGACCTTTACCCAAATACAGAACCTAATAATCAAGTATTAGGGTTCTACTCCTCTCGTGATCGCTTTAAGCTCATCGTAGACAATATACGTGAGACTCGAGAGGCGAACATTTCGGATAAAGTACGACTACTGCAAGATGGCTTGAGTAGAGATTTACCTAAAACCGGTATGTTGGTGTACCACCCAGTGTTTGATGGTCACAGTGATGATTTGCTTGGTGTAGTAATTGGTGTGATCCGAACAACCTTCTATTTTGAAAACCTTCTAGCCTCCACCGTGGGGGATTTAGACGTGTATGTTCGTGTTACTGATCATGGCTTCGAAGCGGAAGATGCACCTCTATTGTTCGAGTCTGAAGGGTTTGAAAACGTCGATGGTCAGAGCATTACTAAGCATATTATGTTGACGAATCGACAGTGGACTATCGATTATAAGATCAACTCTTACATCTCTTTTAACGGCTATTTGGTATTGGCCGGTATCGCTCTAGTCGGGACTATGATCTCGCTGCTGTTGGCGTACATTGTGAATTTACAAGTACGTGAGAAAGAGCGACTTTCCCTAATGCTCGATAAGCGTACGGAAGAGCTCCGTTTTTATGCTAATCACGACAGTTTGACTGAAATTTATAACCGTCGTGCCTTTAACAAAATGCTCGACAGTGCCATAGATAGCGATACCCCCTTTACCCTCATCGGGTTTGATATTGATAAGTTTAAAGTGATCAATGATGAATATGGTCATCCTGCCGGCGATGCTTTGTTGGTGCACGTAGTGAAACTGATTTCAACCAGTCTTAAATCAGGCGACAATTTATTCCGAGTTGGCGGGGATGAGTTTTGTATTCTTTCTAGTATTACCGAGAGGGAGCAACTGTCGAGTTATCTAGACTGTATTCTAAATAAGGTGCGAGAAACCGTTTGTAAACACAAAGGTCAACAGCTTCATTGCACCTTGAGTATCGGTGCAACTATCCGCGTCAATGAGGGCATTGAAGAGACGCTTCAACTCGCCGACAGTATGCTTTATCAAAGTAAAGTCAATGGGCGAAACCAAGTGACGATTGCAGGTGATTTGAACACTTAGTTGCCTTGGGGTCGAGATCTTGAATAGGCTCAGGTACAATCCCTGCTTTAAAATTTTAGACGAGAGAATTAGGCAACGTATGAATCACAATCGAGTAGTCTGTTTCGATTTGGAAATGTGCTGTTGGAACGAAGATGGAGTAGGAACAACTGGTGAGATCATTGAAGTGGGTCTGGCTGAGATTGATCTGGCTTCAGGAGAAATCGTTAAACGCGCGCAGTACTACGTTAAGCCTGAAAAAGATGAAGTCTCTCTGTTTTGTGCTGAATTAACCGGTATTACCCCACGTAAAATCGAAAAGCAGGGCCGTCCATTGGCGTCTGTCGTTCAATCGATGATCAAAAATTTTGGTGGCCCCAATAAGATTTATGCAGCTTGGGGGCGTGATGACCTAATCCTACACAAAGAGTGTATTGAGAAGGGGATTGAACCTCCGTTTACCGAGTTCTTGAATATCGCGACCTTGTATCGCATTCAACATCGTCTCAAAGACAAACGCATCGGTCACAGAGCTGCTCAAGAAGCACAAAATATCGAATGGGAAGGGCGTCAGCACTCAGGGTATGTCGATGCATACAATCTCGCCAAGCTAACACTAACGATGCTCTAGAAATCAGTGTTACTCATTAGAAAAGCCATCATTACTCAATCAGTAATGATGGCTTTTTTCTTATTAGTTACTCTTTATAGGTTGGGATAGCGACTCTGTTACCACGTTTTCGATGGTGCTGGGTTAGAGTGCCAGTCGGTATGGGTAGCACCGCCACTTTCTACCCAAGGTGTAATGTCAGGATAAGCTTGGCTGGTGTCTGTTTTCTCGTATGGATGAGCCCAGTTTGCAGGGATATCCAATGCCCAAGGTAGACCCGCCTGAGTTTGATAGAACTCGTTATTCTCAACAACACTGTCATCATCACCTACGCCAAATATGCTGGTATTCGCAAGGTCAGTGTTCGGGTAGTTCATTAGATGAATCTCTTTGTTTCGAGAACCCACTTTGAAAATGAACGGGTTGAACGCTTTTGGTGCCAAGCTGCTCATAGAGCCATCAATGACTAGTGATGCGCTGTAATCTACCGCACTTCGGTTGTCACCTGCCTCAGTGTTATAGAAGTTAGAAGAGCCGCTAGCTGGCAACAGATCGCTCACACTGTCAATCAGCACGAAGACCATCTCGCCGCTGTGACCAGATTCAGGAGTCACTGTTGTGGTTACGCCGTCGATTGTACGAGTCAGTGTACCGACATCCGATGCTTCCAATCCAGCGAGAGATATGGCAAAGCTGTTGTTGTCAGCGGCACCACGCGCAACGGCTTGACCGTAGTAATCGAAGCGGGTGATCTCATTGCTCGCATTAGTGTAAACACCGTAAGCGTAGCGAGTGACGAAGTCATTCAGGTCGTAATCGCCTTCATAAGGCCATAGATCTTCGTACGCCAATGTATGCCATCCGGTCGTTGGTGTGCGGCTGTAGAAGGCGATATTCGGATCGTTTGGCGCATAGTCGTTGGCGTCAGCAACACCGTCGCCATCGCTATCACCAATCTCTGGCCAACTGATCTCTGCAAAGTTACTGATTAGACCGTTAGAGTCAACGGCAGTCACCTGTACTTTCCACAGCTCACCATTTTCAGTTTGATTAGCTGGTAGGGTAGCGCCATTGTTGTCATTCTTGCCAACGAACTCATCATCCACATAGAAACCTTGTCCAACATCGACAAACCAACGATAGGTATAAGTGACTGAGTCACCGTCTGGGTCAGCCGGGCTTGGGCCTGTTACTGATACCACTAGTGGGTCATTATCGCCTAATCCACTACTGCGAGATAAAGTTGGGGTGAATGGAGGATCGTTCTCGATCTCAGTATAAGTTACCGTCAATAAGCTGTAGTCGAGCGTGGTTAACCAACCGTCACCATTAACATCGATATCTAGGTCTACGTTAATTAAACCGTCGTCCAATGAAGCAAGCGGTAGATCGAATACAGTAGTAGACCAGTTGTTGTTGGTACCTTGTAGAAAGCCAGGGTTGAGCATAGTGCCATCGACGGTAACACTGTCGTACTCACCATTTTCACCATGGTGTGCTTCAGAATCCACATCGTAGGCATAAATTGTCAATGTCGCAGAGGTTACTTGAGCTCCAGCCGGAATAGAGATGTTGTGTTGCCAAGAGTAGTCTTCATTCTTGTTACTGTAGATCGAAAATCCGTATCCAGACGGTGCAACATAATGAGGAGAAGTACTGCTGGCATTGATCGTTTGGGTCACGGTCGTAGAGCCGTCACCGTTATCGACGGTTTGGTTGTCTGAAGCCGCTGCAAATACTTGATTGGAAAGGCCACACGCAGCGATGGAACCAGCTACAAGCAGTGATTTTTTCATATTATCCATAATATTCACTCCTTAATCTGCGTCTAAAACGATGTTGCAGCTGACGTACAGGTCATTGGCAATGTCTGTGGAATCAACTTGAGAGATACACTCATTACCACGAACAAGCGCCACCAACTTAATGCCTTGCCATGTGTCTAATAGGCTTAATGTGTTAGTCAGTTGGCCATCGCTATTCGTCATCCCCGTATAAAATGGTTGGGAGTCGGTACCGTCACTGCTCATGCTATACAGTTTTACGATGTGAGCACCGCGGATCGCTGCCGCCTCTCCGTCACGCTGTGAAACATCACTGACAACATTAATTGTCAGGTCTCGAGAAGTTGAGCCGCTCCATTCGAAAGAGCTCGGCACTGAAATATCTGAGAAACTCTGTGTTGCTGCAGGCGTTGATGTGCTGCCACCGCCTCCGCCGCCACCTCCTCCACATCCATGCAAGGTGAGAGCAACTGCTGTTGTTAATATTGTTGGAAGTAGCTTTCTCATGGTCGGTTCCCTTTTGTCCCTAAAAACCTAAATAGAGCAAAGAGGGTGCCAAAATTTAACTATATGAAAATAATAGATTTTATTGGTTTTTGTTATTTTGGGGATAGGAGAGCGAGTGAATATATCAATATGAGAATCAAAATGATGGAACAGTGAATTGCAGAAGTTGTAGAAACGGATTTAGGTGCATTTTTGTGGGGGGAAGGGGGCGATTAAGTTATCTATTTTTAATTAATATTAAAGATCGACTCGTGGTCTTTTTATCGTGAAATCCTATGTTAAGTTTCTCTCGCTTTTACAAGGGAGTGAGTATGAAAGAAACAATAATCAGACAATCGTTAAAGCACACACTCGGTGCTTTGATGTTAACGATGAGCAGCTTGGCTGTGGCTAAGCCAGTAGTGTTGATCAATACGTTTGTTGTCGATGCGGCAAGCGAAGAGGTAACGCTTGAGTATTGGGAGGCTGCGAGAGACATTCTTGAGCAACAACCGGGGTATATATCGACTAAATTGCACCGTTCACTCGATGATGATGCGACTTACCGTTTTATCAACGTAGCTCAGTGGGAAAGCGAGGACATGTTCAAAAGTGCCATAGCGAACATGAGAAAAGAGTTACCGCCGATGATGATTCAAGGCGTATCTGCTGACCCTAACCTATACCAGATTATACGAGACTAAGAGATGACGTCGATGCGATATACAACCCCTCTGACTTTAGCTTTTTTTAGCTTATTTTTATCTTTTAATATTAATGCAGCGGCTTTTGGCGTTGCTGTTGCGTGGAAAACCGATGATGCTCAAGCGGTGTTTGATGCAATGCCCAATCAAAAGAAAGCCTTCGCCAATTTGATTGATGCAGGTTTAATTCACGATATGTTTGTGAGCGAGAGCTTCATCGGTGACAAGTCGTTTCCTATCATTAAGTTCGTGATGGAAGCCAACAGTGAGCAAGAAGTTCGAAACACAATAGGTAACTTACCACTGCAATATAAAGAGTTGGCAGAGATCACCGAGGTGAGAGAGATCGGGAACAAGTGGCTAAATACCGACGTTGCCTTCACCAATTACGCCGTAGAACTGAGTTGGAAAAAGCCAGAAGATAAATTGCTGGTGGATAAGGTTATCGGTCGTGATCTACAGAAAATTGTTGATTGGAGTGCAACAAGCACCATTACCTCAGCGTATCTTTATAACAAAGACATTTCAGACTCAGCCGATGGTGAGACAAAGATGATTCGACCTGTTTACTCAATCGCAGTGCTCGCCAAAGATGAGGAGCACGCACGGCAAGTGGCGAATGAACTCGAAGCAGTTAAGCTAGGCTTTGCAGATATACATGTTAGCGAGCTGGGTTTTAAGCTAAAGCTTTGATTCCGATATAATATTTGCAAATGTGCTAATCTATATTGATTGGCACATTCGTTTTTCTACTGTATGGACAATAATAAAATTACCTTAAATGACTTAGTGCTTGAGCTTGATACTTGCACCTTACGAAGCACGACTTCTTCTCATCAAGTTAACCTCTCTTATTCAGAGTGCCTGATCCTAAATCTCTTGTATAAAGAGTCCCCGAAGACCATTAAGCGTGACGTTTTGCTCGAACAGTGTTGGCCTGGAAAAATAGTCACCAGCAGCTCGTTAAATGTTGCTATTAAAAACCTTCGTAATGCGTTGATTACATTGGATGCGCCATTCAAAGTCGTGACAGTGCAAAAAGAGGGCTACTGCATTCCAGCTCTTGATTCCTTAGCGTCGATTCCGACTACTGACGATACGGTAGCGAAGTTAGAAACTCACGCTGAAACGGCTGAGCTACCCGATACTCTCGAGTCTACCCAGAAAGTGGTATTTGGAATTGCTTTGGCATCGCTAGTGAAAGGAGCGCTCGGCTCATTGGTAGCTATCGGGCTTTTAACCACTTTTTCTCAAATGGCATTTTTCATGAATCATGAAACCATTGCAGGGATAGAGGTAGTTCATGATGACATTAAAATCATTAAGAAAGACGAGGTGCTTTTTGAGGAACTCTCAGAGCGAGGGGTAACTCGCGTGTATCTGCATGACCGAGGTGTTGGATGCAACAATATTCAAGCCGTTGCTTTAATGGACGGTCAGTGGGTAGAGATTACCTCTGAGTTTTTGTCACTTACTTGCCGCCAAGAGTCCTAGCATGAGACATTTTTTTCTACCAATTATCCTGGTTGTTGTTCTTATCTTATCGGTAGGATTGGTTTCCGGTATGTCCACCAATAACGCTTATCAGTTTAAGGTGACTTATGATGGCTTAGGGTATGAAGAGCTGACACTGCGCCTGAGAAATGGTCGTTCAAAAATGCACTACATTGGTTATGACCGAGAGGGTAAGGTGATTCATGCCAAGCAGTTCTTTGGTGTTTTCCTGCGTTGGGGGGATCATTACTATTTCTACCAGACCGAACAAGATCAGGCGTCTAACCCTCAGACATTTAATGTAAAAAACCTATTCATTCAGGAGCTAGAGAATAAACGTAGTGTTTTGGTATCAGACCAAAGAGGGCTGTTTATCCATAAAAATGGTGTCCCTCTGGAGCTAAAGGGCATTTTTTACGGACGTTCCCTCTCTAGTGATTGATGTTCCCTCTTTAGTGATTATAGATATCAAGACTAACTCATTGTTGGGTTAGTCTTCGACGCAATTGGGATATTAGGTGGTGTTGCATGAGGGATCGCGACAAGGCTACTCTTCGCCAAGCACGCTCAGTTTTGTCTTAATGAAATCGCTGTGGTCCACATAAAGCAGTTCTGCGGTTTTGCGGATCACCGCATCTTCCATCGGATCAATCTCACCGTCAGCATGAGCCACTTCCCACATCGCCTTAATTAAGTCGATACGCACCGGTTGTGATAGCTCTCTAAGTTGCGAAGTGAAATCATACAGAGACACAGATTGGTCAACCTGTGGCTGCGCTTTTTCAAGCAGTTGAGCAGCTTCTTCTTCTGTTAGACCTAGCAGGCGCTGAATCAGCATGAGTTTGGCTGCTTGCTCTTTCTCATCGATTTCGTGGTCAGCACCAGCGACTTCACACAGCAGGCTCGCAATCGCAATATTGGGCGATGCTTTCGAGGTTTTGCTAAGGTCTTCACCTTCAATCAGTTGTTTGAACAGTGAAGTAAGAGAATTAAACATAATAAGCTCCAATCTACGAAACAGGACTAAGTTGCACGCTCAACCGAATTGATAATATTGAGATATAGGTTGAACTAATACTATTAATATTGGGCTTACCTTGGTCATTCGCAAGTGGATTTACACTATGTTGACAAAACTATAGGTAGTTTGACGAGTCATTAGCCCTAATCAGGCTCTGGGAAACGAGTTACCTTTCCATCGCCACTCAAGGTAGTGATTGAAATAGGTTTTCCCGATTCATCGAGCTTAAGTTCACCAATCGCGCTGCGGTTTGAAAGGCGATAGAAGTTCTGGTTGTCAGGGCTTCTCTTCTCGATTCTCAAACGCTTACGTTTGGTGAAGTAGTTAAGTATTGAACGCGGGCTATACAGCAGGCGATCACATACGTCGCAGAACTTAAGCAGAGGTGCTGGGAACTCATTCTTGATGCCGCTACAAGTGATCTGATAGATGTTCGGACTGTTTTTGCGATAACGCAGCTTGATGTCGTAGGCAAAGGAGTAATGCACATCACCAGAAAGCACCACAAAGTTGGTCGGAGTCTTGGTATGGGTGAAAATGCTGATGAGGGTGTTAGCACTGCCTGGGTGGGCCATCCAGTTCTCCGCGTCAATGAGCAGCGGTTGGCCACAGGTAGTCATGATTTTCTGCAGTGCTTCGATAAACTTAACGCCAAACATCGGTGCAGCAGAGATAATGATTACCTTATCTTGATGCATGAGTTGATGTTGGAACTCAATCAGAGCTTCCCAATCCATCAAGCCTGACGGTTTGTTCATGCGTGATTCTGAACGCCAACGACGAGTACGAGTATCAAGCACAATCACCTTCGGTGATAGCTCGATGGTGTAGTGCCAATCTTCAAAGCGACTCAAGTATTCGACGAACGCTTGATGCGCTTGCTCGTCAATCTTGGGTTGAAGTGGCATAGGTTCAAGTGACTTGGCTTCTTGTGAGCTTTGAATCTCAAACACCGATTTAGCGTGCTCGATAAACACATCATTGAACTTCTCAGGCGCATTACCCCAACCTTGGCAAAGCCAGTAAGACGCGAGGCCATTACCAATCACTTGTGTTGCCAACTGGTTTTGCAACACCGCTTGTTCCCATCCGACGGTGAGATTCCAGTCATCGGTAACGTCATGATCATCGAAGATCATGTAGGTCGGGATGTGTGCGAGCAAGCGTTGCACCTGTGGCAAACCTGCAATGAAGTCGTTAATAACCTCAGTTTCATCGCGCCACTGTTGTTGCTCAAGTGGCGTTAGCTTTCTGCCACCTTGTTCGAAGTTGTTTTCAATCAGACGTTCACGGTTAATGCACTGCCAAAGAGTAGGTGACCATACCAACAGATACATAGCGACGAATTCAGACAATGTCACTAAATGGTTTTCACAATCGCGAGAACTGAATATAGGCACCTTGCGATTAGGGAACAGTTTGTCCAACAAAGAGTCTGACTGATTGTGATGTGGCAGATAGTGGTGGCGCTGGTAAAGGTGATATTCACTTTCAAACAGGGATTGGCTGTCATGAATATCATTAACCTGAGCGTCTGTCGGTAGGCGCTCATCTGGCAGGCCAAGCAGTTGGATTACTTGCCAAATGGCATCCAACATAGGGCCTGCAACGTGGTCAGCGTAAATCTGGTCGCCACTCATCATCAGCAAGTCAGGACGTTCTTGCGGCGCCTGTTTTTCTACTTTGCTGTCAGCCGCGACCAAACTGTCTTTGCTGGGATGGTGTGGATTGCGACAGGAGCCATGCAGAATGTAGTTCGACTCTTCAGACACTACAAACTCAACGCGTTGGCGATCGTTGTAAGTAAGATGTGGTGCTAGTGTTTTAAGCGTGCCTTGTTCCGTCTCGATATCGTACTCGAGTGGCGTATTGGTTGGAAATTCACCGTGAAGCTGGATAAGTGTTACCCAAGCTGAAACACCAATTCGCAAGCTTTGCTGCTCAGCCAACTTTGACTGATAAAACGCGTCATCTTGGTCGCGATGGTAGAGCGAAACCATACCTAAAAGCGGCTGACTGGTGACGACCCAGATTACAACCTCGTCTTTGGTCGTTTTACGCAGTATCGGGCCAGCAATAAGTAAGGGGAGTGTCTCAGGTGTCGAATGCTTCACAGTGTTCCTAAAATCGTGGTGGTGGACTATTCTTTAATTATATTAAGTCGTTATCTGGTTCGGGCGTCTCGAGTATTTCGATAACTTCCGAGCTAGAAAGTTCATGACCCATTAAAAATAGAGCCAGCATCGCGTCGGCTTTTGTTTTGGTGTCTGAAGGAGCATCAAGTATTTGTTCGAGTTTTTCTCGGATCATGGTAACTTCGTGCTCCACAAAACCACGACCTTCTTCGTCTCCTTGCGTTTCTTCAGGAGCATTATCAAATTGAAGAAACAACAGATCACCATCAAGCGTGGTGTCGACTAGTCTTTCAGGTAACCAAGCCTCTCCCATGACAACGTCAGGATCGGCATCGCTCGGAAGCTGGTTTATAATGTTTTGTAATTCGGAAACTTTCACAATACTTTAAATTGACCATAGGGTGATCTTCATTGTAACGGTCAATGACGATCAAACCTAAAGTTAGTTGACCAAAATTGGTCAAGAAATGTCTATTCGGTAGCAGAAATCGGCTCAACAGAGAAAAAACAGTAATGAAGAACAAATTAATAGCAACCATGGTTAGCTCGGGTGCGCTACTTGGCAGTGGTAATGCAGCAGCGATCGAAGAGCAGGAGTGGGGAATCGCCGCGATGTATCGAACGGCGAGTATTCCCTACGACACGTCCGGTGGTGACCAAACGGTAAGCTCGTTCGTGCCAATGCTGTTTTTTAAGAACGACTACGTCTTTATTGATGGCACAGAAATGGGTGCCTATCTGTTCGAATCAGACGACGAGAAGTGGCAACTGAATGCGATTTCGCGCATGCGTTTTATCGATATTCCTGCATCTGAACAGAATGCAATTGAGGGTGATACAGCCGACTTTGGTGCGCAGCTTGCCTACCAATTGGACGATCAATGGCGCTTAGAAACTGAGTTTATGAGCGACGACTCTTACCGTTTCCATGGCAACTTTAGAGCCAAAGGTTACTACGAAGTCGGGGACTGGGAGTTCACACCAAGTGCGACACTTCGTTATAAGAGTGCCGACTTTAACACCGAGTATTATGAGGTGGGTGGGCAGTCGATTGGTGCTGGTGCCGATTTCAATGTGGGTATTGAAGCCAAATATCATGTTATTTCTAACTTGTACCTGCTTGGTTCGACAAGCGTTACTCGTTTAGATGATAACGCCTACGAATCGTCAATTGTGGAAGACCGCTACCAAGGTGAATTCTACGTCGGATTTGGTTTCTTTAATGACAAAGAGAAAGCGCCAAAACCTCGACTTAGTAACCCAGCCTATCTTCGTGTGGCACACGGTTGGGCAACGCCTTCAAACATCGGCGACATCATGAAGTTCAATCGCGAGAAAGATGAGTTCAATAACCAACTGACCTCATTCTTCTACGGTCATCCACTGACGGATGAGATATTTGGCTTCCCGTTAGATATTTATCTAACGCCCGGTATCGTTCACCACTGGAGTTCAGAGGTTCAATCAAGCAGTACGGAATATGTGGTTGCGATTAAGGCTTACTACACCTTTAACTGGCCAACGCAATGGCGTTTTGGTGTCGCAGAAGGTATGTCATACATCGATTCAATTACTTACATTGAAGCTACAGAGATGGCAGAAAAGGGCTATACCGCAAGTCACCTGTTGAACTACTTAGACTTCTCGTTTGATGTCAATGTAGGCGATCTGTTCGGCAAGAATGATCTCAACAATCTATGGTTTGGTTACTCACTTCACCACCGTTCGGCTATCTTCGAAAACGCGTCCCAGTTTGGTCGCATTAAAGGTGGCAGTAACTACAATACCATCTACTTCCAGTATGAGTTTTAATTACAACTCGATATAACGACAAAAGCCTCATAGTGATATGAGGCTTTCGTTTATTACTCAGATTTTACTCTTTTCAATCAGCGTTACATTACGCCAATTCAGCAAGCTTGCTTTGCGCTTCTGAGATGCCTTTTGCTGCTGCGTCTTCACCCATGTTGAGTGCTTCTGCGTAAACAAATTCCACATCTGTGATGCCAACAAAGCCAAGTACTGTACGTAGGTATGGTGTCACGCTGTCAGTTGCCGCGTCTTTGTGAATACCACCACGAGTCGTTACGACGATCGCTTTCTTACCTTCGATTAGACCTTTCACGCCGTTCTCTGTGTAAGTGAACGTCACACCAGCACGAGCAATTAGGTCAATCCAGTTTTTAAGCTGAGTTGGGATAGTGAAGTTGTACATAGGTGCCGCAATCACTAGCGTATCTGCCGCTTTAATCTCTTCGATTAGCGTATCAGATAGGTCAACAATCGCTTGCTGGTCTTGAGAAAGATCTTCCGTTGCGCGAAGCGCAGTTGCTACCGAGAAGTCCAACACTGGAAGTGGATTTGCAGCTAGGTCGCGAACCGTCAGTTTGTCTTGGTCTACATTTTTGATGAACTCTTCAACCAGTTTAGTTGATTGAGAGTAATCGCCTAGGATGCTTGATTTAAGGGCTAATACACGAGACATAATGGTTTTCCTTGAATAAGTGCTTTTTGTTATGTGATGCATTATAGGAGAACAAAGAAAGCCTAAAAGGCGATAGATTCGCTTAAGTTGTTCGAAAAAATTGAATGACTCTAGAAGGGTGCATTTCGTAAGGTGCTTTCCGTTATCTTGTTCTAGCCCTTATGTGCTACAATTCGCGAAGTTTTATGTAATGAAAAGAATAGGACACGCTTTGACTTCGTCTCCGGAAAAAGCAGATAAGAATCAAGACGCCGCACGTTCGGACGCGGCAGACAAGAATTCTGCTTCTCAGGCTAAGGCCTCCCAAAATACACCTGCCTCTCTTCGTAAAGCGCTCAATGAATGTATGATGCGCGATCGCTTCCGTCTGAGTAAGCGAATTGCAGGTGCTAGCCGAATTAAAAACGAGAAATCGAAACACGCAGTCTTTGACGAGATTGCACTAGATATTGCCCAATCGATGATGACGGCAACTCAGCGCGCTGCGCAAAAGCCAACCATCGAATACCCAGAAATCCTGCCCGTAAGCCAAAAGCGTGACGATATCGCTAAGGCGATTGAAGAGAACCAAGTGGTGATCGTGGCGGGTGAAACGGGTTCAGGTAAAACAACTCAACTTCCTAAGATCTGTTCTGAGCTTGGACGCGGTCGCTATGGCCTAATTGGCCATACTCAGCCACGTCGTCTGGCTGCGCGTTCGGTAGCGAACCGAATTGCAGAAGAGATGGAAACCCAACTGGGTGAGTTTGTGGGTTATAAGGTTCGATTTAACGATCAAATCTCGGATAACACCCAAATCAAACTGATGACCGACGGTATTCTACTGGCCGAGATTCAGCACGACCGTTATTTAAACCAGTACGACACCATCATTATCGATGAAGCGCACGAACGTAGCTTGAACATCGATTTCATCATGGGTTACTTGAAAGAGTTGCTGCCAAAGCGTCCTGATCTGAAAGTGATCATCACGTCGGCAACCATCGACCCTGAGCGCTTCTCTAAGCATTTCAATAATGCACCAATCATTGAAGTATCAGGTCGTACGTACCCAGTAGAAACTCGCTACCGCCCACTGGGTGGTGACGACAGCGATTCTGATCGTGACCAAATGGAAGGTATCTTCGAAGCGGTTGATGAGTTATGTGATGAAGGCTTAGGCGACATCCTGATCTTCATGAATGGTGAGCGTGAGATTCGTGATACTGCAGATGCGCTAAGTAAGCGTAACCTGCGTGATACTGAAATCGTGCCGCTGTATGCACGTTTGTCAGCGGGTGAGCAGAACCGCATCTTCCAATCGCACACGGGTCGTCGAATTGTACTGGCAACCAACGTAGCAGAAACCTCGCTAACGGTTCCGGGCATCAAATACGTAATCGACCCAGGTACTGCGCGTATCAGTCGTTACAGCTACCGTACTAAGGTACAGCGCCTACCGATTGAGCCAGTATCTCAAGCGAGTGCTAACCAGCGTAAAGGTCGTTGTGGTCGTGTGGCTGAAGGTATCTGTATTCGTCTGTACTCTGAGGAAGATTTTGAATCACGTCCAGAGTTTACCGATCCAGAGATTTTGCGTACCAACCTAGCGTCGGTAATCCTACAGATGACGGCTCTTGGACTAGGTGATATCCAAGCCTTCCCATTTGTAGAAGCGCCAGATAAACGCAACATCCAAGATGGCGTAAGACTGCTTGAAGAGCTAGGTGCGATTGCATCGGGCAAACCAAACAGCAAGAACAAGAACCAAGGCGACGATACTAAGAAGCTAACGGCTATTGGTCGCAAGCTATCTAAGCTGCCAATCGACCCGCGTTTAGCGCGCATGGTTATTGAAGCTCCCAACAATCGCTGTCTGCACGAAGTGATGGTTATCGCGTCTGCATTGTCGATTCAAGACCCGCGTGAGCGTCCGTCTGACAAACAGCAGTCGTCTGACGATAAGCACAAGCGTTTCTTCGATAAAGACTCAGACTTCATCACCTTCGTGAACCTGTGGGACTACATCAAGAAGCAGCAAAAAGCGCTGTCGAGCAACCAGTTCCGCAAGCAGTGTAAGCAAGATTACTTGAACTACCTGCGTATTCGTGAGTGGCAAGATGTGTACTTCCAAATTCACCAAGCAATGCGTGAATTGGATACCAAGCTTAACGACGAACCGGGTAGCTACGAAGGCATTCACCAGTCGCTGCTATCGGGTTTGCTATCGCACGTTGGTATGAAAGACCAAGAGAAGAACGAGTACCAAGGTGCACGTAACGCTCGCTTCCATATCTTCCCTGCGTCTGGCCTGTTTAAGAAGCAGCCTAAGTGGATCATGTCCGCTGAGCTGGTGGAAACCTCAAAACTTTGGGGTCGTATCATTGCTAAGATTCAGCCTGAATGGATTGAACCATTAGCTAAGCACCTCATTAAGCGCAGCTACAGCGAACCTCATTGGTCGAAGAAACAAGCCGCGGTCATGGCGCACGAGAAAGTGATGCTTTACGGCATTCCAATCGTACCTAAGCGCCTAGTGAACTACGGTTCAATTGACCCGACTGTGAGCCGTGAACTGTTTGTACGCAGCGCACTGGTTGAAGGTGAATGGGAAACTAAACATGCCTTCTTCAAACAGAACCGCAAGCTTCTGCAAGAAGTGGAAGAGTTAGAGCATAAATCGCGTCGTCGTGACATCTTGATTGATGACGATGAGCTGTTTGATTTCTACGACCAACGCGTTGGTGAAGAGGTGATTTCTGGCCGTCACTTCGATACGTGGTGGAAGAAAACCAGCAAACAGACGCCTGAGCTACTGAACTTCGAGAAATCGATGCTGTTCCGTGGCGATGCGAGCCATGTTACTGATTTAGATTACCCGAACTTCTGGCATCAAAATGGTTTGAAGCTGAAATTGAGCTACCAATTTGAGCCGGGCGACGACAACGATGGTGTGACGGTTCACGTACCACTGCCGATTCTGAACCAAGTAGAGCAGAGTGGCTTTGACTGGCAGATCCCGGGATTACGTCAAGAACTTGTCATTAGCCTTATCAAATCGCTACCTAAGGCGTTACGACGTAACTTTGTGCCTGCGCCAAACTATGCAGATGCATTCCTTGCGCGAGTAACACCACTTGAAGCGCCGCTACTCGATTCTCTAGAGAAAGAGCTACGCCGTATGACAGGTGTCGAAGTAGTGCGTGATGATTGGAAACTTGACCAGATCCCAGAGCACTTGAAAGTAACGTTCCGCGCGGTAGACCACCGCCGTCGTAAGCTGAAAGAGCACAAAGATCTGCACGAGTTGAAAGAGAGCTTGAAAGACAAGGTTCAAGAGACACTATCGAAAGTGGCTGATGACGACATCGAGCAGCAGAACCTTCACACGTGGAGCTTTGGCGAACTGCCGAAGGTGTACCAACAGAAACGTGGCGGTTACGACGTAAAAGCCTTCCCAGCGTTAGTGGATACCAAAGACAGTGTAGAGATCAAACTGTTCGAAACTGAGCAAGAGCAGATCTCAGCAATGAAAGCAGGTCAGCGTCGTCTGATTTTGCTTAACGTGCCATCGCCGATTAAGTACCTACACTCGAACCTGCCAAACAAATCTAAGCTAGGTCTTTACTTTAACCCTTATGGTAAAGTCCTTGATTTGATTGATGATTGTATCGCTTGTGGCATCGATAAGCTTATCGAAGAGAAGGGCGGTTTGGTTTGGGAACCAGAGCAATTTGAAGCATTGAAAGAACACGTTCGTGCAGAGCTTGGTGATACGGTCGTAGAGATCGCTCAGCAAGTTGAAACCATTCTGACCACAGCGTTCAACATCAACAAAAAGCTGAAAGGGCGTGTTGATCTATCGATGGCATTTGCTTTGTCGGATATCAAAGCGCAGATAGAAGGGTTAATATTCAAGGGCTTTGCGACTGAATGTGGTTGGAAGCGTCTGCCGGACATCCTGCGCTACATGCGCGCGATTGAGCGTCGTATGGAGAAACTGCCGATTGATCCGAACAAAGACCGCTTACACATGATTAAAGTCGAATCAGTAATGAACGATTACAAAGAGTTACTGAATAAGGTGCCAAAAGGGATCGCGGTTCCAGAAAATGTCAAAGAGGTGCGTTGGATGATAGAAGAGCTTCGTGTAAGCTTCTTCGCACAGCAACTTGGCACGCCATACCCAGTATCGGACAAGCGTGTTAAAAACGCTATCGATGCTTGTTAAGGATTGAGCGAGATAATCGAGCAAGGTTCAGGTATGAATCTTGCTTATTTTCTTGTTAATTGGATAGTAATTACAAAAAGACGTTTTAGTGGCAATCATTTACCGCTTAAGCGTCGCTAGGACGAGAAGGTCAAGTATGAAAAAAACGTTATTAGCGCTAGCTCTGCTAGGTGCATCTTCAACAGCGATGGCTGATTCATGGTTATACGGTGGTGTAATGGGTGGTCAAAACTCATTTGCTGACGAGAGCGAATCAGCGGTGGGTATCCACGTGGGTACAGGTATTCTACCTATCATCGGTGTAGAAGCAGGTTACTGGGATCTAGGTTCTTTCAGCAACACTAAATACGGCAACCGCACTGCTCAAGACATTGACGCATCAACAGCTTACCTTGCTATTAAGCCAAGCATCGACTTCGGCCCTCTACACGTTTACGCGAAAGGCGGTCTGCACTCTTACGAGCTGAAGGGCGAAACATTTAAGCAAGACGACGTTGATATCATGTACGGTGTTGGTGCAGAGTACTTCATCTTTGGCCCAGTATCTGTTGGTGCAAGCTACCAGAACTTCAAGATGAAAGACGATGACTCAGGTGTATTCACGCTAAACGCGACAATCCACCTACTGTAAGATTTTTCTAAAGCAGTGAGTCGTCATTTTGGCGCTTTCGATTTGAATCGCACCAAAAACAACGAATTAATAAAAACGCCAGCGTAATTGCTGGCGTTTTTGTATTTGGGCTTTTAGTAGCGAGTTTATTGCGAATAGCTAGCTCTATTGCAACTAACTAGTTTAGCGAGACTTTTTACTGTCTAGAATCTGTTGGATTCTCGGGTTCAGCGCTTTACCGTGCTTCTCTTCATACTCTTCACGTTTCAAGTCGTTGAGGTTCTTCACTGAGTTCGCAGCCAGCAAATGTTGTGGTAGTTCAGTATGAAGCATGCCTTTCTCATCAAGTCTTTTTGCTTCCAAATAGTACTTCTTGAATAGGGCATCAAGCTTGTTTTCAGCTGTGCGTTTCAAGTCGTAGAGTTTGTTTTGAATCAGCCACTTTTCAATTGGGTTGATAGCAGTACGAGATAACACGCGAATGCGGCTATCCAATAGCTCTTCTTCTGTCAGTGAATCTTTTAGGATCCACAGCTCACCCATTTGTGGCGGCCAGCTGTTACCCAGTTGAATACGCTCATGACAGTGCATCAGCACGCGGTTTAAGCCGTCAGAGTCGATGGTATTAGCGAATTCAATAAACTTACCGCTTGGCTCACTGCCGTATTGGTATTCCCACTGCGTTTCATACACGCTTAAGAATGAACCAAATACATGGATGCACCAGTCAGACAGCTCTAGCTCAGCCGGATCTTGGTCAACGACGGGCACTTGCTGATTTGAGCCTGTATTGGACTCAACAACCGGTACTGATGGCGAAGCAGCGACCGGTAAAACTTCTGGAACAACAGCAGGCTCAGGATCAGAAAGTTGGCTTTTTGCCTTTCTGGATGAGTTGCTGCCTGAAGCGCTCAGATGGGCTAAGCTTTTGTCGATACCCATTTCCTTGAGTTTGTCCTGAAGTTCCTGAATATTGAGCGGTTTTCGGTTGTTGTCTTTCATTTTGCTTCTCGTTAACTAGCCAGTACTGCAACTTAGATTCAATTCGAGATATTGGCATTAATTCATTGGCTTTGGCTTTGTACCAAAGGACAAACTTCTTCCATATTAGATTATGGTCACCGGACAATCCGGAAAACTTAAACGCACGTTCAGCCCACGATGGAATGTTCTCTTCATCCAGATCGTGAGTTGAAATTGTGTTGCCATTCATTCCCCCGCGGCTTTGTGGGCGAGGGGAAGTCGACATCACTTGCATTGGCGCTGGAGCAGGCTGATATTTCGGTGCAGGTGCAGGTGCAGGTGCAGGTGCAGGTGCAGGTGAATAAACTGGAATGGAGTTGACCTGTTGTGCAGGTTGCTCTTGTTCCAGCAGCATCTTAAACACGTGAATTTCTTGGTTGTCTCTGCGCTCGACTTTCACTTTATCTAGCCAACCATTGTCGACTAGGGCTTTTAAGCAGTCCGCTAATCCAAAAACAGATAGAGCCGTCAGCGTAGAAGCCTTGTTAAGTTCAATCGTTGCGTAGCCTTCATCATCGGCATTGTCCGCGAGTAAAAGCATCACCAACTTTTCAGCTGGGCTGCTGGTATTAATTTTCCAAGTAAGATAGGTAAATTTAGCGCTCAAAATGATGCTCTTGATAAAGTACAACTCATGTTCCCATTGTAAGCCACCCACACCGGAATTTATAGCAACTTCAGCTAAATCAATGTCAGCTAAACAAATATTAAGCATTGCTGAGCATTCAACACTCCACCTCTATTTCCAAAAGACGTATTTAAGAATCATAACGACCTATTTAAGAACCATAACGATCCCAGAGTGAACAGTTCGTCACGTAAGGTATTGAAAATGTATGAGCTTGGTTGAGTAATGGTTAGAAATGATTCATCAGTCGAATAAATTTATAAATGAGACTTGATTTGATCAATAGTTGAGCTATTATGACGATAAGTCAAAAATGACGAAGCGTCACAAAATGGCAGCGTACATGATTATGGGATTCATGTTATTATATTGAGTAGGAGTATTGTTTAATACAGACAAGGTTTAAAACAGACCACGCCTGTATACAGGCTGAGTTAAGGTACGGACTAAACATGAAGTTTGGCTTAGGTTGCAAAGATGAAATAAAAGGAATGCTAGGGTGCATCTCGGGCATGACTAAGAAACAACAAGCGATCGCAGAACGCGAGGTAGAGCTTATGTTGTTGGCAAGGGATATCGTTAGAGAGCAGGGCTTTGGTAACTTAACAATGGATAAGTTAACCGCTGCGAGCTCTTACTCGAAAGGGACGATATACAATCATTTTTGCAGTAAAGAAGACGTTGTTTTAGCCCTGTGTATTCATTCACTTAAAACAGAGGCGATGTTATTTGCGCGCTCTGGAGAGTTTGAAGGCACAAGCCGTGAAAAAGTAATGGCACTGCACGTTGCATACCGAATCTATGCACGCATGGAGCCAGTACTGTCAACCTGTGCAATTATGGCTAAGAGCCCTTGGATACTAGAGAAGGCCTCGCCAACAAGAGTGCAAGAGCTCAATCAACTCGAAGAGATGGTGATTCAGCATGCCGATGAGTTGGTAAACCGCGCTGTTGAAGCGGGGGACCTGAAGTTCTCTTCTGGAATTGGTTCTGATGCTATTGTTTTTGCAAACTGGTCGATCGCTTTTGGTTCTAATGCCTTGAACCAAAATGCATCCAACAGCCACTGTATTAAACGAATCCAAGACCCATATTCAGTGTTGCATAATGCCAATATGCTTTTAGATGGCTTGAACTGGAAGCCGCTCTCTTCGGAATGGGATTATAAAAAGACCTGGCGCCGAGTAGAGCAAGAGTTGTTCAGTGAAGAAGTCGCCTACCTAGAATCTGTTGGTCGTTAAGTAGATTCAGCCCACTAATGTGGGTTGTTTTAGCACCATTAGTGACGAATCGTCAAAAAAATGAGCTGATTTGAGTAGAAGCGAGTCAGTTCTTAGTTTTGACCTCATTTTGTATGTTTGCCAGCGAATTGCTGGTTTTTAAATATACATTTATGACGAATCGTCACATATGGAGGCTGTGATGGAACCCCAAAATCAACCATCAGAAACACAGAGTGCTTGGTATACTTTACCCACCCAACGCTCGTTTATAACGCTGTTCGTAGTGTTAGCGGTGATCGCCGTTGCGACGTTCGGTGCCAAAAACCTCTATTTCAGAGGTGACTACAACATCTTCTTTGAAGGAACCAACAAACAGTTGATGGCGTTTGACGAGATTCAAACCACCTTCGCCAAAACAGACAACCTTTCCATTGTGATCGCCCCAGACGATGGCAATGTCTTCACTCCAGAGACTCTCACTCTGATTCAAAACCTCACTGTCGACTCATGGCAGATCCCATACTCTAGTCGTGTCGATTCTATCGCTAACTATCAACATACCGAAGCGTTTGAAGATGACCTATTGGTCGAAGACCTCCTGTATGAAGAGTATGAGCACACGCCAGAGCGAATCGCCAAAGTAAAACAGATTGCCCTCAACGAGCCACTCCTCAAGAATGCATTGGTGTCGGCCTCTGGCGATGTAACGATTGTTAATGTGACCGTGCAGTTGCCAGAAGTGGATAAAACTGCGGAAGTACAAGAAGTTATCGTGGCTATTAATGCCATGATCGACAAGTACCAAGCTCAGTATCCGAATGTTGAATTCCATAAAGCGGGCATCATCGCCATGAACAACGCTTTTATGACTTCCGCTCAAGAGGACAGCTCAACGCTAGTGCCATTAATGCTGTTAGTGGTGTTGGTGTTCCTTACCTTTATGCTGCGTTCGTTCTTTAGCGTTGTTGCAACCCTTGTGGTGATCATCTCCTCGATTCTCGCGACCATGGGCTTGTCTGGTTGGGCTGGTATGTTCTTAAGTACCGCAACCGTGAATGTTCCAACATTGGTGTTAACCCTAGCGGTGGCTGACTGTGTACACGTGATTGTGACCATGCGCCAAGCTATGCAGCGCGGACTGACCAAAGCCGAAGCGATTAAATACAGTATCAAGCTTAACTTCATTCCGATTCTAATTACGTCAGTCACCACTGCGATTGGTTTCTTGATGATGAATATGTCGGATTCTCCAGTACTGCGTGACTTCGGTAACTTGTCTGCACTGGGTGTGATGATCGCTTGCTTGCTGTCAGTCTCTCTGCTGCCTGCGCTGCTTAACCTGCTGCCGGTGAAACGCCTTGCGCCAACCACTACTGAGTCTGAAAAAGTGACCTTCATGGATAAGCTGGGCGATTTCGTGGTGAACAATCGTAAAGCCTTGCTACCAGTTTCTACGCTAGTGATAGTGGTTGCTGCGGCCTTGATTCCACTTAACAAAGTCAACGATGAATCGGTGAAGTACTTTGATACCTCAAACGAGTTTCGCCAAGCTGCTGACTTTATGGAACAGACCATCAGTGGCATGACCAACCTAAGTATCGCGATAAAAACCAACGAGTCTCAAGGCATTGCTGACCCTGTGTTCTTGCAAGCGATAGGCGACTTTACGGAGTGGTTACGCGTTCAGCCAGAAACCGACCATGTCGCGACACTGTCAGACGTTTATAAGCGTCTGAATAAGAACATGCATGGTGATGATCCTAGTTATTACCAACTGCCACTCGATCGTGAACTCGCGGCGCAATATCTGCTTCTTTACGAGATGTCTCTGCCTTACGGGCTAGACCTAAACAACCAGATAAACGTCGATAAATCCTCGATCAAAATGGTACTCACCGTCGACAACCTCGGCAGTGTGGAGCTGGTGGAGCTTGAAGAGCGCATCTACGCATGGTTCGCAGCCAATGCACCTCAATATGAAGTGGTCGCGTCTAGCCCATCTCTAATGTTTGCTCACATCGGTGAAACCAACATGGCGAGCATGCTTTCTACCTTGCCAATCACGCTAGTGCTTATCTCTGCGCTGATGATCTTCGCTCTGCGTTCGGTTCGCTTAGGCGTGATTAGCCTAGTACCAAACATTGCACCAGCGATCATTGGCTTTGGTTTGTGGGCGCTTATCTCGGGCGAAATCAATCTTGGTTTGTCAGTCGTAGTCACGCTTACTTTGGGTATCGTGGTTGATGATGCGGTGCACTTCCTAAGTAAATACCAGCGTGCTCGCAAAGAAGGCCAATCAGCTGAACAGGCGGTGCGTTACGCCTTCCACACCGTTGGTCGCGCATTGTGGATCACCACAGTGGTGCTTGTTGCTGGCTTTAGCGTACTCGCGCTATCTGGTTTCAGACTCAACGCCGACATGGGCTTACTGAGTGCCATTGTTATCTTCATCGCACTGGTTGTGGATTTCATTTTGCTACCAATCTTGCTGATGATTTTCGACAAAGAAAACCACTACGTGAGCGACGCAAAAAAGCAAACCGCTACCACACAGGCAAACCCAACCGCCGAGTTATCCACTTCGACCAAATAAGGAAATGTCAGCCTGTAGATGCGGGCTGACCAAGGAGATCATTATGAAAAGCTTTAAACACTTTATCAGTAACAGAACGATGGCTAACAAAACAAAAGCAAAGAAAACACTAATAACGTCAATGATAACAATGGGTGCGCTAACCATAGGCACATTTGTGGCTTTACCTGCCCTGGCTGACTCTGCAAAAGGGCTAGAAATTGCAGAAAAACGCAAAAGCCTAGATACAGGCTGGGGCGATTCGGTTGCGACCATGGAGATGCTGCTTAAAAACAAACAAGGAGAGAGCAGCACTCGCTTAATGCGCCTTAAATCTTTAGAGGTTGATAACGATGGCGATAAAGGCTTAACCATCTTTGATCAACCGCGAGATGTAAAAGGCACGGCTTTCCTCAACCATTCGCACATCACCAAGCCAGACGATCAATGGCTGTATCTACCAGCTCTAAAACGTGTGAAACGTATCTCTTCACGTAACAAGTCAGGCCCGTTTATGGGCAGTGAGTTTGCTTACGAAGATTTGAGTTCATTCGAGCTAGAAAAGTACACCTTTAACTATGTGGAAGACGCCAAACTTGATGGACTAGACACGTTTGTATTAGAGCAAGTGCCAACCGACAAAAACTCAGGTTACACCAAGCAGAAAGTGTGGCTAGACCAAGAGCATTACCGCCCAATGAAAGTTGAATTCTACGACCGTAAAGGTGCACTGCTGAAAACCTTGTCGTTCCAAGATTACAAACAGTACCTAAATCAGTACTGGCGTGCTCACACTATGGCGATGCAAAACCATCAAACGGGTAAAAGCACCGTCCTAACGACAACAGATTTGGTGTTCCAGAACGGACTTGAAGAGCGCGACTTCCAGAAAAATACCCTTAAGCGAGCGAAGTAGGGCATTGATATGAAAAGGAATGTGTTACTAGGCTCGCAGTTGGCGGTGACTATCGCCGCGACACTCGGTTTAATGAGTGTCTCTTCGATGTGTCATTCGGTTGAGCTGGCAGGGCAAGTCAACGTAGAACATCGCCAGTTCTTCAGTGACGGCTTACAAGGGCAGAGCAAAGACCAAACCTCTTTGGTGCTGCAACCTGAACTCTATTGGGAACAGCAAGACGGTAATGGTAGCTTCACCTTCACCCCGTTTTATCGCTTTGACAGCCAAGACGATGAGCGAACCCACGGTGATATTCGAGAGGCGTTGTACCTCACTTATTGGGATGATTATGAACTGCGTGCCGGTGTCGGCAAAGTGTTCTGGGGTGTGACAGAGTCTGCACACTTGGTGGATGTAGTGAACCAGACTGATGCCATTGAATCGGTCGATGGTGAAGCCAAACTTGGCCAACCCATGGTGCATTTCACGTCTGTTAAAGATTGGGGCACCGTGGATGCGATGCTACTGCCGTATTTCAGAGAGCGCACCTTTGCGGGCGAGGACGGAAGGTTGCGACCAACCATCCCAGTCTCTGACGATGCGCTGTATGAATCTTCGAGAGAAGAAAAACATGTCGATGTCGCGCTGCGTTATAGCCAAATGTACGGAGATTGGGACGTTGGCTTAAGCTACTTAGCAGGTACCAACCGCGACCCATACTTTCGCTTTGAAGGGAACAAGCTCAAACCTTACTACGCTCAAATGCAGCACGTTGGTTTAGATGTTCAAGGTATTGTTGGCGACTGGCTACTCAAGTTAGAAAGTGTTTATCGAGACAGTTTCGATAACCACACAGGGTTAGTTACAGGCTTTGAATACACTTGGGTAGGGGCGTTAGATTCGTACTGGGACATCGGTTTTCTTGCAGAATATCTGTATGACAGCCGAGGCAACAACGCGCAAAACGTGGGGCAAAACGATGTGTTTGTTGGAACGCGATTTGCGCTTAACGATGAAGATGGCACCGAAGTTCTGGTCGGCATGACGCAAGACTTAGACAACAGCGATGTTTACAGTGCACGCGTAGAAGCCTCAGCCCGCATCAATAACCACTTTAAGTGGCGATTGAACGGTTGGTTGTTCGAGAACGAAACGCCGGAAGACTTGTTGTTCTTTGCTCGCAAGGACGATTTTGTTGAGCTGGCGTTGGAGTATTACTTCTAATGTTGGCTAATTGAGGCGTTGTTGTTGAACAAAACGCCTCAATTTTGGTTAGGACTGCGGTTTATAACGATCAAGGTCGTCTTTTTATAAAATCGGCGAGAAATCAAATAGCCCTAAAGGTAAGGTGGTTATGTTAATTGACCACCTATAATGATCGGATATGCATTTAAATTATGCTGGCGGCATTGGCCCTAAGGGACTTATGAATTCATTTAATTGGGATAAAAATTTTGAAACAGGTATTGATGCTGTAGACGAACAACATCAATACCTTGTTGGCTTTATCAACCACTACGGCAACCTGTTATCGGAGAATACGATTTCTATCGGTGACATTAACGTCGCTCTGCTCGATCTTACGCGCTATGCCGAATTCCACTTTAAGGAAGAAGAGTGTTTGATGAGAGAGCGTGGTGTGCATGAAAAACACATCGAAGAGCACATCAAGGTGCATCGTGTTTTTATGCAAGACATCTACAGCATGCAAGCATTCATCTTAGAAGAAGATCAATCATCGGCACGACAGTTACTTGATTTTCTGATCCATTGGCTTGCCTATCATATCCTTGGTATCGACCAAAACATGGCGCGACAAATGGCAGCGATAGCAGAGGGCGCAACACCTCTACAAGCCTTTGAAGCAGAAGAGAAGCAGCAAGACTCTTCGACCATTCCCTTATTAGCTGCACTTAAAGGTCTGTTTGAACAGGTGTCTGAGCGCAATAAACAGTTGTTACGCTTCAATCAGTTACTTGAAGATAAGGTTGAAGAGCGCACGGCTGAATTAAAACGAGCAAATAAGAAACTTGAAGAGCTGTCGTTAACAGATTCGCTCACCAAATTACCTAATCGTCGCTGTGCGTTTAAACAGCTCGCAGTGCATTGGCAAGAATCCCAAGAGCTTGGCCTACCTTTGGTTTGCATTATGATCGATGCTGACCACTTCAAGAGCATAAATGATACCTGTGGCCATGATGCTGGTGACTTGGTATTGCAAACCCTCGCACGCGAGCTAAAAAACACCTTCCGTAATGACGATGTTGTATGTCGGCTAGGTGGCGATGAGTTCTTGGTGATTTGCCCGGATACCGACCTGAAAGGGGGGATGTACATCGCGGAAACGGCTCGTCAGAAAGTGTCTGAATTAAAGGTTGAAACCGGTCATCAAGCTTGGGTAGGCAGTATTAGTGTCGGTGTGGCAGAAATAACCCCAGAGTTCGAATCGATGAGTGAGTTGATCAAGGCCGCCGATGAATCTGTTTACCTAGCGAAAGATGCGGGCAAAAACAGCGTGTGTTCGATTCAGATTCAGGCCTGATTTTCTTCCAGTTCTGGAATACCGTTTGCTCATTCTCTCGGGTGTAACTTAGTTATAATTTCGAGTGAAACTCACCTCTAAATTAAGGAGTGGTACCTCTGTTTGTGCCACTTCTTCATCCTTCTCACTCATATCCCGTTAAAGTTGCCGTGTTTTTAGTCAATAACTTGTTCTTTTGGCAATTCAATTTGGCATTAGTAGCTGGTTTGATTACTATGTGTAGCTATCGAAAAAACTAATCATCCGATACGGACACTACCAGAAGGTAGATGAGGAAACGATGCAACATCTAGAAGAGATCATTGCTAATGCAACGACAGCGATTGAAAGCGCTGATTCGTTAGTCGCACTTGATGAAGTGCGAGTTCAGTATTTAGGTAAGAAAGGTGAACTAACTTCACAGCTTCAAAGCCTAGGTAAACTACCACCTGAAGAGCGTCGCACTGCTGGTCAAGAGATCAACAAAGCGAAAGGTGCTGTTCAACAAGCGATAGCAGCTCGCAAAGATGCACTACAACGTGCAGAGCTAGAAGCGAAACTGGCAGAAGAGACAATCGATGTGAGCCTACCAGGTCGTCGCATTGATAACGGTGGTCTACACCCAGTAACACGCACAGTTGAGCGTATTGAACAGTTCTTTGGTGAGCTAGGCTTTAACACTGAGTCTGGTCCTGAGATTGAAGATGCATTCCACAACTTTGATGCACTAAACATCGCAGAAGATCACCCAGCTCGTACTGACCACGATACCTTCTTCTTTAACCCAGACCTAATGCTACGTACGCACACGTCTGGTGTTCAAATCCGTACAATGGAAAACGGCAAGCCTCCTTTCCGTTTCATCGCTCCGGGCCGTGTTTACCGTAACGACTACGACCAAACTCACACGCCAATGTTCCACCAAGTGGAAGGTATGCTGGTAGATGAGAACGTAAACTTTGCTCAGCTGAAAGGTATTCTGAACGACTTCCTATGTAACTTCTTTGAAGAAGAAGTAGAAGTGCGTTTCCGTCCTTCATTCTTCCCATTCACAGAGCCTTCAGCAGAAGTTGACGTGAAACGTAAAGATGGCAAATGGCTAGAAGTTCTAGGTTGTGGCATGGTTCACCCTAACGTACTTCGCTCTGTAGGCATCGACCCTGAGAAATACTCTGGTTTCGCATTCGGTATGGGTGTTGAGCGTCTAACAATGCTTCGTTACGGCGTAAATGACCTTCGTGCGTTCTTCGAGAACGACCTTCGTTTCCTAAAACAATTCAAGTAATCCGGGGCAGTCAAAACTATGAAATTCAGTGAATCTTGGCTACGCGAGTGGGTTAAACCTGCAATTAACAGCGAAGAGCTAGCTCACCAAATCACTATGGCTGGTTTGGAAGTTGACGATGTAGAACCTGTTGCTGGTGAATTCACCGGCGTTAAAGTAGGTAAAGTGGTTGAGTGCGGTCAGCACCCAGACGCAGACAAACTACAAGTTACAAAAATTGATATCGGCGAAGAAGAGCTTTTAGACATCGTTTGTGGTGCATCTAACTGTCGTCTTGGCCTAACTGTAGCAGTAGCAACAGTTGGCGCAGTACTTCCTGGTAACTTCAAAATCAAGAAAGCAAAACTACGTGGCGTTCCATCGCACGGCATGCTTTGTTCTTTCTCTGAGCTAGGTATCGACGTAGAGTCTGACGGCATCCTTGAGCTACCAGAAGGTACAACTCTAGGTATGGACGTTCGTGAACTTCTAGACCTAGAAGACGTTGCGATCGACGTAGACCTAACAGCGAACCGCGCTGACTGCTTCAGCATCCGTGGTCTTGCTCGTGAAGTTGGCGTACTAAACCGCGCAGACGTTACAGAGCCAGCAGTTGAAGCTGTTGCTACAAGCATTGAAGACACAGTATCTGTTGAAATCAAAGCAACTGATGCGTGTCCACGTTACCTTGGCCGTGTGGTTAAGAACGTAAACGTGAAAGCGGAAACACCAATCTGGATGCAAGAAAAACTGCGTCGTTGTGGTATCCGTTCAATCGACCCAGTTGTAGACATCACAAACTACGTGATGCTAGAGCAAGGCCAACCAATGCACGCATTTGATCTAGCTAAGATCGAAGGTGGCATCGTGGTTCGTCTAGCAGAGCAGGGCGAAAAACTAACACTTCTAGATGGCAACGAAGCTGAACTAAACAGCAACACGCTTGTTATCGCTGACCACAACAAAGCACTAGCAATCGCTGGTATCTTTGGTGGTGAAGAGTCTGGTGTAACAACTGAAACTACAGACGTACTTCTAGAAGCAGCCTTCTTCGCACCGGATCACATCCGTGGTCGCGCACGTGCTTACGGCCTACACACAGATTCTTCTCTACGTTTCGAGCGTGGTGTTGATTCAACACTACAAGCAGCGGCAATGGAGCGTGCAACACAGCTTCTAGTTGATATCTGTGGTGGTGAAGTTGCGCCAGTAAACGGCAGCGAATCTGAAGCTGATCTACCAAAAGCAAACGTAGTTGCTCTACGTCGCGTTAAGCTAGACAGCCTACTAGGTCACGAAATCCCATCTGAAGACGTGGTAGAAATCCTAACTCGTCTAGGTTGTGAAGTGGAAACTACAGATGCAGGTTGGACGGCAACGTCTCCATCTTGGCGTTTCGATATCGCAATCGAGCAAGACCTAATTGAAGAAGTAGGTCGTATCTACGGTTACGATAACATTCCAAACCAAGCGCCTAAAGCGGCACTTAAAATGAATGACCACAAAGAAGCTGACCAACCGCTTAAGCGCGTTCGTGATCTTCTTGTAGACCGTGGCTACCACGAAGCAATCACTTACAGCTTCGTAGAGCCAGAACAGCAAAAACTGATCGTTCCAGATGTTGAGCCGCTAATCCTGCCATTCCCAATCTCTGCGGACATGTCAGCAATGCGTCTTGGCCTAATTCAAGGTCTTCTAAACACTGTTGTTCACAACCAGAAGCGTCAACAGCCACGCGTTCGTCTATTCGAATCTGGCCTACGTTTCATCCCAGAAGCATCAGCTGAAAACGGCATGCGTCAAGAAATGATGCTAGCGGGCGTTATCTCTGGTACTCGCGGTGAAGAGCACTGGGACGTTGCAACTAACACTGTTGACTTCTTCGACCTGAAAGGCGACCTAGAAGCAGTTCTAGAGCTAACAGCGAACGAAAAAGCTTACAGCTTCAAAGCAGCTAAGCACCCAGCACTTCACCCAGGTCAAACTGCGGCTATCGTAGTAGACGGTAAAGAAGTGGGTATCATTGGTACTGTTCACCCAGAGCTAGAGCGTAAGTTTGGTCTAAACGGCCGTACTATCGTATTCGAAATCGAATGGGCAGCTATCAACACTCGCGTGCTTCCAGAAGCAGTAGCAGTATCTAAGTTCCCTGCAAACCGTCGTGATATCGCGGTTGTTGTTGATGAAGCCGTAGCTTCTGGCGACATCGTAGAAGCGTGTATCGCTGCTGGTGGCGAATTCCTAACAGACGCTAAACTGTTCGACGTTTACGTAGGTAAGGGCGTAGAAGAAGGCAAGAAGAGCCTAGCTATCGCACTGACTCTACAGTCTGTAGAGCGCACACTAGAAGATGCAGACATCGCTGGTTCAGTAGATGCTATCGTAGCTTCAATCTCAGAGAAATTCGGCGCAGCACTTCGCGACTAATCTCTTCTGATAGATAGAAAACCAAAGGCCTCGCAATTGCGAGGCCTTTTTGTTTTGGGTAAGAATAAGGGGGGGGGGCTAACCTCATTATTGGGTAACAACGTGTTATATGCCTCACTAAAATAGCATTTGGCGGATTACCTTAGGTATTGCAAAAACTCTGAGTAAGTGGCCAAACTCACTTATCCACTGCAAAAACAGTCTAAGGTTATAGGTCTGGCACAATGAGATCCTATGGTAAAATATCAAATGTCTGGATCTTTTTGATGGTTTCTACACCGTACCTATCTTCGAGGCTCTTTACAAATTCCGGTTCAATATGTTTTGCAAACCCTAAACTTCCTTTTAGAGTTTGCACATCCTTATCATTAGTTTTTCCGTTAATGAACCTATGGATACTTACCCTAATATTCCTCTTATTTTCTCTACCTATAGATAGTTTTCCCGTGTTTGACAGCGTGACGCCAGTAACGTGTCGATTATGAGCTTTAGAAGAATGTACGGTTTTTTCCTTGTTAATCTTGATGTTTTTTCCAAAGTTCAATCTAAGTAATTTGACCACAGTGCGTTCTAATTCAAATAAAACATTTTTCTTATTGGTGCTGAATGTCATATCGTCGGCATAACGAGTGTAAACGATATTAAGCTCTTCACAGTGTTTTGAGATTTCTTCATCAAAGAAGTACATGATTGCGTTTGAGACAAATGGAGAGCTAGGTGCTCCAATACTCAAGCGCAGTGGACTGTTTCTTCTTAGTTTCCAAAAAAATAATTGACTAACGAGAATGTAGTCTTTTTCACTCAATTCGATACCGTGCTTCATTACTACATCAGAAAGAATAGTCGGGGTAATGGAGTCAAAGAAGCGCTTTAAGTCCATTTTTAACAGATAGCGAGAGTGTACGTGCTTCTTAGCATTCTCTTTTATTCCCCTGCCTTTACAGTAGGCCATAGCTGATTGATGAACAGGGATAACTTCTTCTAACTCGGAAGCTACATACTTTTGGAGTATCTTTACTGTTCTGGAAGGTTGAGCTATTAGCCTTTTTTCAGTGCTATTACGCTTGTCAATGTAGTAACGTTTGTAGCGGAGAGGCACTGTATGAAGGTAAGATAACAGTTCGTCATCCGAAAGGGATAGTTGCCCTTGTAATGTTTCAAATAGATTAGTCATTGGCTTTCCTTATTTGAACTATACGTTTTAGAGCATTAAATCTTTTCTTTGCAATTTCTATTTCTTTTTCATCTTCTGTTTTCATAAAAACAGGATTAAATGAACTCCTGATTTCCATTTTCAAGTTAGGTGCATCGAGTACTTTCCCTTTTCTAGATTTACCAAATTTTATTTTGGATAGTGATTCGTCATTGACGTAATAGTACTTAGAACCACTGTACTCATAGGGAGAAGCAAGCTTGAATTTTTCCAGTAAATATAGGCACTTAGTGATATTTCTTGTAGGGTAATCGATTTCCAAGCAAATTAAAGCCATTTCTATTTCGCTTAGTTTGATGGGCTCACATAGACGAATTATGTCGTGAATAAGATAAGACATGTGCCCTGAGTTTTTCACGTCGAACTTATCTGTCTTTTTAACTTTTGCCAACTTATCTTTGATATCACTTACTACAAAATCAAGCTCATCATATTTTATAGATTCGGTATTTGCCCACGGATAAATCATGACGGACGTATCATTGCGTCGTTTAAGACTCTGAATCGCACCTAGATAAATGAACGAAGAGTATGCTGGTTCATTATCTTCTTTAGCTTCAAGCTCTTCAGCAGGCACAAAAACTATCAATCTATCTTTGAGCTCAATTCGATTGCAAAACAGCCCCAGCTCAACAAGTGAACCGGCGCTCTCAAGAAATATTACGACAAGAGTTGATATGCTAGCGATATCATCTTCAAACTCCATAAGGTCATCATAGGCACCATCTTTAAAATAGTCTTTAAAGTCTTCTGCTGCAATTAGGTGATCTGTGATGTTGCTTGTAGTGTCTTTTGCGAAGTAAGTAAAAACTCTTTCTCTCACACTTGCAGCAACCTGAGTCATAGGCCCGCCACAGACGAAAATAATAGGAGGGGTACTGAAGTTGACAGAAAAGTTTGAATGATTGAGATCACTAAAGATAGTTTCTGTAACGCTGCTGTATGTGTTTTCTGTCATTTTCTACATAAGCTATGGCTAATTAAAGATAAGGCAACCAATGGTTGCCTTATAAGTACCTTTACCTAAAGGATGCGCTGAAGACTTTTCGTGCGCTCCTGAGGAACGAAGGATCGTGCGGAAAGTGCTGAAGCGCAACCCTAAATGTCCACAATAAATTACTGTCTGGCGATACGCCCGACAAGTTCTGTTTGCAACAAAACCAACGCGTAAAGGATTGTTTAGAATATACATTTGTACTTTCTAAGTATCAAGATAATTCTATAGACATTGCTAAACCGCAGCGAAGCTGCGAAAGAAACCACAGATTAATAAAAGAATTAATCTAGTTATTTTGATGATTTTTATATGAATTGAAAATTAGATACTTGGTAAAACTTACAGCTAAACTCATTACACCACTTCATTTAGGCCTAGATTGCGTTTTAAGTTACATACCATCGAAATAGTTTTGGTAGGGGAAATACTCGCCCTGAAAATGTGTAGAGTATTAGATCTGAACGATTGTGGGACAAAAATGAATTGGTCGAGCCACAACAACAGAGTTTTGTATCTAAATCACCCTTGACCTGTCTATAACTTCACACTTTATAGTGGCTAAATTGATTGAGAGGGGCACTTTCTGTGTTCCCTCCAAAGTAAGTAGTGAGACACTATGAAACGCTTAATTCTAAACATCACGCTCTTGGTATTCATGGCGCTTGGTAGCATTAATGCCATGGCTCATGATTCAACGTTTAAATACGGTATCGTGATATCTCACGATGGTGAGCAAATTGCATAGTGAAAAAGTGGGAGCGGGAGGGACGGCGACGATCTTCACTCACGGTTGGAGCTTAGACAGCAGGCTATGGCAAAACCAAGTGAGTGAGTCTTCAAAGCAGTACCAAGTGATCACTATGGACTTAGCAGGGCATGGTAACTAATCGTTCAACCACTACAGAACGAGTGCAACATCTTCTTTATTAAAGTGAAATATTAATGTCACGGTAGCAGATTAATTTAGCGTATGAAATTTTGTTACGTATATAGAAGGACTTATGAAAAAAATTGGGTTTGTTGCCACGATTGGCGCTCTGGCTATCTTCGCTTTACCAACTCACGCAAGTAATGTCTCTGAAGGCGATGTCATTAAACTTAGTCTCCATGAGTTAAAACCAACTCAACCATCTGTGGGTTACGATCAAATTATGTACAAGTTGGGTCGTTACCAATTTGACCAAGAAAAGATGTTTGATGAAATCTGTGAAGCCAACGGCCAAAAAGGCGTAGTGAGCATCAAAGACCAAGCACACCCGAATATTCCTTCGACTTTCACTTGTGAAACGGAAACAGGTGCACGTAAAAAAGACATGAAGACTGTGGTTATCGCACCCAATGGTGAATACTACCTGACAGACGGTCACCATACGTTCAATGTGTTCTACCGCATGTCTCAAGGTGGCGCATCGTTCAATGTGAATGTGGTGGTTGATAAAGATTACCGCAACCTCAAAAACATGGACGCGTTCTGGAACCAAATGGCAAAAGACGGCAATACATGGCTGTTTGATAACAACGGTGAAGCGATTAGCTATCAACAACTTCCAACCTCTCTTGGGCTAACCAACTTCGCTAACGATCAATACCGCTCACTGATGTACTTTTCTCGTGATGTGGGCTGGAATAAGCCAAGTCAGCCTGTCCCGTTCTTAGAGTTCTACTGGTCTAAAGAAGTACGTAAAGCGATTGATGCAGCAGACTTTGATCTGAATTCTACCGAAGGTTACGCAAAGGCAGTCAATGCGGTCAGCAACCATATCCTATCTATGGATACGAACAACGTTGGTGGCTCAAATCTTTCGGTTAAACAGATGGGGCAGTTTAGCGCATACAACCAAAAAGGCTTCGATAAACTGTTCAAAGAGCGTGGTAAGGTTGACTACATGCTGCGTTACAAAACCACATCGACCGCCAACGGTTTAAGCTATGACTTAGCAGCGGCGTCAGCTCCTGCATTAAAACAATTAGACTCATTTACCCTTGAAGCAAACTCAAGCTTTAATGATTACCCTGCAGCTTCTGCTGATGGCATCGTCAATGCAATTGTAGAGATCCCAACAGGGACTTCTGCTAAGTGGGAACTAAGCAAAGACAATGACAAGCAAGTTATCTGGGAACACAAAAAAGGCGCTCCACGCGTGGTTAACTACCTTGGTTACCCAGGTAACTACGGCTCAATCCCACGTACTGCACTACCAAAAGAGCTTGGTGGTGATGGCGACCCATTAGATGTGATTGTTCTTGGTCAGTCTGTACCACGTGGTGAAGTTGTTCCTGTACGTCTGATCGGTGTGATGAAAATGCTAGATGATGGCGAGCAAGACGACAAGCTCGTGGCCGTTCTCACTAACGATTCACCATTTAAAGATGTTACTTCTCTAAACGAGCTAAACAATACCTACCCAGGTGTTCAAGACATCGTTGGCCTTTGGTTTGAAAACTACAAAGGCCCAGACGGTGGCATGGAACTGCAAGGCTGGGGCGACGATGTGGAAGCCAACAAGATCCTTGAGGCAGCGAGAAAACACTACGCTGTAAATTAAATTGCGGTTTGATTATTGGATTGTTGGAAAGTAATCACTCTATGGATAAAACTAAGGCCTCGTTTGCGCGAGGCCTTAGTCTTTTAAGTCTAATCGATGGAGTCTGTCACACTGTGACAGCCCATTACTTTCTGTCTTGAGATTCTTTATATTTTTTTGCAATCCACTCATGCAAATGAAGTCCCGTTTGACGCTGTAGGAACACACTGATACCAGCCAAAATTAACAGTCCAATTATTGTGCCCATAATCATATCCACGTTTTGTCATTGTGTAAATTCAAATTAATCAATACCTTAGTGCTTTGACTAATCCATTGATTTCATCATTTTGTCTATATTAAGCCCACCAAGATCCTCGAGGTTGTTCTTTATCTCCTCATCGATTGATAACTGGCGTTCTACTTTCTTTACTTCCTTCTCAAGAAACTTCTCAACTTCTTGAGATACGTTGAACATTAAGCCCTGCTCACGTGCTGCTTTTCTCGCTCGTTTAAGGCGAAAATCTAAGTCTGTTCGGATTTTAATGTTGAGTGATACCTTGGGTTGTTTTTTCTGTAATGACATATCGATTCTCAATTTTGCCTGAAAAATACTATAAACTTTTCTACCTTTTTAGCAAGAAAAGTTCAGCGGTAATGGACTCTGGAGCGAATCAGAAATACACAAAAGCTAAAAGCATTTACTACATTGAAAGCTCAGATCGTTTCCCGATGCTAGAGCAACGACAGCAGTTCGACATGAAGTTGATGAAAGCGGCGAAGTCAGTGAAGTAGGGCGGTTGTAACTGCTGATTGAAAAACTAAGGCCTAGCATTTCGAGTAATGCCGATCAGTTAAGAAATTTGTGAGATCATTTGAACGATCATCAAAAAGCTTCAAAATGCGATATTAGGAAACTAATACCGGATTTCTTTATGTCTTTAGAGAATTAGTTTGCGAATACTTTTCGGACATGTAATGCCTTACATCACTTTGATAAATACTCTGAGATTCTTAGCCCAGACCTTATTCAGAAAGGTTTTGAACAACCCGGAGTAGCAACAGTTCGAAGAGGGCGACGACCTTTAGAAGCCATGCTTTGGTCTGTTGTGGGGGGAGCCTTTTTCGACAGCAATCCGTTTGGGATATAGTTAATCAACTCGATCATGGGTACTGAGAGGTTACCAGACTCTACATATACTTCTTCAGAAGGAGTATAAGTAGTATATAAAATAGTGAAAATGAAAATAGAGCTCATGATGGTACAATTTATCTACTGTTAATAAAGCTAGGTTTAGGCATAATAGAAGAGCTAGAGTTTTCAGATTATAAGGTATTTAATTCATCGAGGGGTTGGAATTGCATGATTGACTTCAGTCAGATTGGGCACGTTGAGTCAATACATGTTAAGGTTAAAAAATTTGGATTAGGTGTTTATTGAGTTAGTGTTAACCGGATGGTTTCGGGAAGACGATCAGCTATTAGTAATCTAAGGTTGATCCAGATTCAAAAGGAGTAAGAGTGGAAACTTGTTTTAATAGAAATAAAACTATTGATATTATTAAATTTAAGATAAAGGTGTGGTAAGTGAATATAATAAAATACAAGCACTACCTCTCAGTTTTCGTCATGTTCTTTCTTATAGCGTGCTCAAAAGAAACAGATAGAGAAGATCTCGAATATCTTATCAAGACTGAGCAATATGAAAGTGTACTAAACTTAATTGATGATTATATTGAAAAAAATAACAAAGATGAGCTTGGTTATTATGTTAAAGCTATTGCTTTGATTAATACAGGTCAGGATTATTCAGATATATTACCTGTGTTGGATATGGCATTTTTGAAATCACCAAGTGATAAGGTAGAAGAATATGCATATGCGATGAGCATCATGCTGCTACAGAATCGATATTGTGATGAATCTTTATCGATAGCTTCAAAGGTGGGGTTTAATTTACACAACCCAGATTCAAGAGAATTTAGTTTGTTTGCAATTGGATATGCTGATTGCGTTTCTCTAAGTAGTTATAAATCTAAAAGTTTCATAATTAATCTTTATGAGAGGCTATTACTTCAAACTACATATAACTATGAGTTAACTGAAAGTTATATCACATACTTGGCTAACATTAATAAGTGGGATGTGGCTGAAAAAGTTGTGGAGAGATATAACGTAAATAAGCCTAGAACGAAACATTTCAATGAGTTATTGAATTATTTGAAAGAACGAAGTGAAAAATAAAGTAATAGCACACTAATTATAATATTTAAATTGCTAACGATGTTTGTATCCCCGTTAAACTGAAGATGTAGGTGTCAGTATCTGAAAGTTATTTGTAATTCTCGATACAAGTAAGCCTAAAAACTTTTGGTAACGTAATGTCAAAAGACTTTTTGATAGCAGAGGTGAACACTGTTTTTAGGGGAAACAAACATTGTTAATTTACGCTTTTCCAAAGCAGCCCTATTGGATTCAAGTTGCGGGTGTATAGAAGGAAGAAATTAAGCTCAATATATAGTACTTTTACCGTATTTCTCATCATTTCAAACCGATGATAAGCTGCGCCATCAAGTACAATATGCTCGGGCTGATCTTGTGGATAATATTCTCAATATTAGAAAACCCTAGGGAGGTTAATGTCATGTTGATCATAGGCATTAAATCGTTGTGTTGAATAGTTGTAGTTGGTTGATAAAAAAGAAGGCCTGGAGTGAACGAGGCTTTGAATGGTTCAGTCAAACTGAATTAGTACATATTAGGCGAGTCAGTATTTCCTTCTCGAAAACTCAATTTCTCCCACGCTCCCCCCTTGTTAGTGATAGAATCCCCGCATTAGAAATATCGAGAACCACTATGTTTATCCATCATGTAAACGGCATCGACTGGCTGGTGATTACCGCCTTTGAAGAATTGAAGCCGATGTTTATCGAAGATGCTGGCCCAATCCCATCGTACTTCTCTATCAACAGTGAATTGAGCCTGATTGACCAAGCCAAGCACAGCTATGGTTTTTTGCCGACACTTCGCGGCGTTATCACTGATACCGGTACCTATCAAAGTAAAGACCTTGTAGAAGACTTGAACCCGCAGCTAGCGTGTATTGTTGAAGGGCGTGGCCGCGTGTTCATCTACCACGGCGACTACGTGGCGTTTGTCGATGATGAGCAAACCTTCATTACCCGAATGGATTAAAGACAGTGAAGTAGGGCGGTTGAAACCCTAAATAGATACTAAGGCCTCGCATTTGCGGGGCTTTTTTGTGTGTGAAAGGTTTTGCTCGGTACATTCATTACCAATTTGCGAGTCGTGACGGAATCTTTCACTCATTAATCGCCTAAAACGGCTGTCTCATAGTTATATAAAAGATTTATCAATCACCCTCTAGTTATGCAACCTAAGTCACACTTATTTATAGAGTCTGACCTAATCTAGTAGGTGCTTACTATTGATAAAAATAACTTTAACTATGCAATCTAGGACGTCCTGTTATGGCTAAGAAAATCATATTCATTCACGGTCGCGCTCAAAAGCCCGACAAAGCAGCACTTCAAGCGCTCTGGTACGATGCGATAGAGCATGGCTTGCATCGAGACTGTGGAGGCGCAAACGCATTACAAGCTTTTAGAAATGTCGATAAGCGGTTTGTCTACTACGGTGAGCTTTCAAACAAACTATTAGAAGAACCAACCGAAGACCCTTTAAGTCGCCAACAGGCATTGGCGAAGTTAAAAGAGTACCAAACTCATCAGTTCGACGAAGCAACGTATGGTGATGTATCTAAAATGGGCTTTCTTAAGGAGGCTTTAGCAGATACGTTTTCATCGTTATTTGGAAGACTAGGGATAGCCGAGACGCTCATTACTAAGGTCGCGCCAGATATGGCTCACTATTGGAATGAAGATACCTATTTTGGTAGCGATGTTCGGCATAGATTAATGGTCGAACTTAAGGAAGCGCTTGATAATCAAGATGACGTAATGATCGTATCGCACAGTCTTGGTTCGATGATCAGTTATGACGTGTTATGGAAGTTATCTCACTACGGAGAATATAGACACGATTATGGCGCCGACAAGAAGGTCGACTTATTGGTTACACTCGGTTCACCACTGGGTGATGAAAACGTAAAAGACAGGCTTAAAGGCAGTCGCTTAAAAGGTGACAAAAAGTATCCCTTAAACATTCAAAAATGGATAAACATATCGGCGGAAGATGATTTTATCTCTCACGACAGTGAAATTAAAAACGACTATAAAGAGATGCTTGAACTGGGTTTAGTACCCGGCGGAATGAAAGACATCTACCCAATCTATAATCTCAATATCCGTAACGGAAAAAGTAACCCGCACGCTTCAATAGGCTATCTTATCCACCCTGAATTCATTGCAGTACTGGATGAATGGCTCTCGAGTTAAGTCAGCTCTCGCTGATTTCAGGACGGGACAAACAGATACAATAAGGCCTCGCGTGTGCGAGGCCTTATTCTTTCAAACTAATGCTAATTGAGCTTAGCGAAAGCTCGGGATGATTGCTGGAATGCCCGGTAGAAGGCCAACCAATGCCATCACGCTTGTTAGTACAACAAACATAATGCCCGGTAGTACCCATCGGCTCATCTTACTCAGTTCACCACTACGTTCTTTACAGCCGACTAAGCCTAAGTTGTCTAGTAGCATGGTGATAGACCAACCAAATGCTGGGTTCACAAGCGCTGATGAGAACACAACAATCGCTGCTGATTGAGTAGTTTTGCCTTCACGTGTCATCTCCATTCCTGCCTCTAGCAGTGGAACGAATACACCCACGATCAGAGCCACACAAAGTACCGGTTGCCAGATAGCTAAATCCATCGGGTAGCCCCAAATCGCAGCGATGATACAGAACAGAGCCGTCAGCAAAGCACCCGCCGGAATAGGGCGTTTAGCAATCGCTGCAGGTACGATGTAAGTACCCCATGAAGACGTAAAGTTAGTACCGCCAAGTAGCGAGCCGAACGTTTGACGAATAGACGCTGTAGTCATGGTGTCATCAATGTTCATGTGTACTTTTTCAGTACGCTCTGGGTAGCTAATCTTTTGGAATACTTGATGCCCCAAGAAATCGGGTGACCACATCGCTACTGCTAGAATTGCGAACGGGAGAACTACCATGAAGTGTTCAATTGTCGGTAGACCTAGCATCCAACCAGTATCTTCTCCCCACCAATACATAGGGTTCATGTTCGGTAGACCAGGTTCAGTTTGGAAAGAGAACGGCGCGCCCATAGCAAATGCAATCGTACCACCCAACAAGCAACTAAGAGGCACAGCTAACCAACGCTTACGGAAGTGTTCCAGTAGTGCGTACAGAATAATGGTGCAGAAGATTACCACAAAAGCGATATGGCTCATGCCAATTCCTTCAGCCCAAGCGAACAGCTTTTTCACTTGAGAAGCGGTGCCCACAAAGCCAAGATAGAGCAGCAAGCCGCCACACACGCCTTTACTGGTGAGGTTGGCCAACATACTGCCGCCTTTACTGATGGCTAACAGCAAGCCAAACGCACCAATCAACAAACCAAAGGCCATTGGGTGACCGCCAGCGGCAACCACAATTGGGATTAATGGAATAAGTGGGCCGTGTGTACCTGCGAGGTTAGCCGTCGGTAATAGAAAACCAGAGAAAAGGATGATGAAAACAGAGGCGATAAGGAGTTCATAACGAACGTTTTCTAGGATGAAGCCTTCGTTTAGCCCAAGCGCTCCGGCAAAGGTTGCTGCGATAGCACCTACCATAACCACTTTACCAATGGTCGCTGCCATGGCTGGGATGGTGTCTTCTATCTCAAATCGATAATCTTTAAACGGTAAATTTGGACGCCAACGCTTAGGCGACATGATCTGTAACTCGTGCTCTAGATACTGCTCTCGGGATTCAAACTCTGAGCTTGGTTTGTGTTGTTGTTCATAGGAGAGTTCGTCCTCATGGGTTTGAGGCTCCTCTCTTGGTATATTTACGGACTCTAAAGTACTGCTCATTTTGATTCCTTTCTTTCACACTCTAAGGTGTGTTGTTCCAACAAACGTAATTTACTCTCGACACCAAGATTGAGCGGAGTAGTTAGCGATATCTTTTTCTTCTACACAGAACGTCATGACTCAATTAGTGATGCAAACAATACATAAACTTATATTTAAAAAGTCATTAACATTTCAGTTGCTAGTACCTTATATCAAACCAAAAAAAACAAATAGACTCAGGTAGTTAGACATTAGTCGTAGGTTTAAGGCGCTAGAATGAAAGCCTGTAAATCGGGTGGGGAAGTTTGTTTGTAGACGATGAACTTGATGGGTAATAAACGAATATCTAACAAGAAATGCTTGGCGCTAAAGTACCCGATAAAGTCTATTGATTATTACTTTCTAGAAGTCTTGGGTGTGGTTTGATGATTAAGCTGTCTAAAAAGTAAACTATACGTTTGAGACCAAGGTATACGCTACGAGGCAACTTTTAGTAGCTCAAAGGGAAGACCGGCACTTGTTGTTTTAAGTTCTGCCAAGCCGAAACGTAAATCTGTCTGATAGCAACGTTTTGAACAAAATTTATTGATAATAATTCTCATTACGTTATTTTGTGGTCTCAAACACACTCATTGTTGCGGAGACCAACATGGAACACTCGGATATTACTCAACTGCTTATTCCAAAGAGCGATTGGGCATCGCCTGATCTCTTTCTCTATGAAGGGGAAGACAAACTTCACCTGAGCTTAGAAGGCGCAATTCAATACAGTGGATTGAACAGCATTGGTGGCGTGGTTCTGGGATTTAGGATGATCCAACACGCGGTGCAACTCGCGGCGGGTGACCAGTCTTTGCAACGTGATGGCATCAGCATTTATACCGCGTTCCCTGGACGTGGTGCTCAAGATGCCTTTGAGTACACATGCCGCGCACTGCGTGATAGACGTTATTGTTGTGATACCACATTGCACCACCCAGCAGCGCAAACCGGGCAACGTGGTCAGTTCTTGTTTACGATTCGCTTGAACGAGCAATCTATGGTGATGACGCCAGCCAACGGGCTACCAAGCAAAAGCTACTTTGAAGCTGACCGTCATTCACAAGACAGCCGAGAAGCTGCATTGAGATGGCGCGATGAGAAGATTAACTTCGCCAATACACTATTGAGCTTGTCGCCTGAAGAGTGCTTACGTGTCTTGTAGCTTCCTGTTCTTACTAACAGAATGAGCTTACTAACAGATTGAACACAGAAATAGAATGAACAACATGAGGTCGCTCGCTTTTTAAGTGGGCGACTTTTTGTATTGAGCGTTTGCGGAAACCAGATTCCTAGTCGCGCTTAGGCTTGCTGGAATGACTCATTTACTGCCAACACATTTAAGTGTATTGGTGAAGCAGTTTTCATATCATTGCACTGCGTGTGGTTATACGAAGTGATATACTTTTTACCTAAGGCTTTGAAGAGCTGATGAATTAAAGGATTAGTACGATGGCAAAAACAATCTCATTGGTACTTGGTAGTGGTGGCGCTAGAGGCTTGGTTCATGTTGGCGTTATCCGCTGGCTAATCGAACATGGTTATCAGATAAAGTCTATCTCTGGGTGTTCAATTGGTGCACTTATCGGCGGTGTTTACGCTGCGGGCAAGTTGGATGAATTTGAAGAGTGGATCACCAGTATAGAACAGTCTGATATGACGATGTTGTTGGACTTTTCATGGCAATCGAGTGGTATGTTCAAAGGGGACAAGATCATAGACTCTCTGCGTAAACTGATCGGTGAGATTGCTATTGAAGATCTTCCTATTCCTTATACCGCCGTTGCTGCTAATGTCGCTGAAGAGAAAGAGATTTGGCTGAAGTCTGGTTCTCTGTTTGATGCCATTCGCGCCTCTATCTCTCTTCCGCTGTTCTTTACACCTCATGTCATCAATGGTGAAGAGTTGATTGATGGGGGAGTGCTTAACCCTGTGCCCATTGCTCCAACCTTTGGCGACAACACAGACGTGACAATCGCTGTGAACTTAGGTGGCGAACCTGAACTGCTTAAACAAGAAGTGACACCGGTCTCCCTGCCAACAAAAGAGAGTAACCTGCACGATAAGGTTGCCCACTTTATCGATAACCTAGGCAATAACGTCAAAAGTAAAATGAGCTTCAACTTTGCGGCTTACGATATTGCCAACCAAGCGTTTGATGCGATGCAGTCGACTATCGCTCGCCAGAAACTCGCCGCTTATCCTGCCGATATTACCCTTGAGGTGCCACGTAATGCCTGTGGTACGTTGGAGTTTGAACGCTCAAAAGAGATGATAGACAGAGGCTATCATTTGGCACAGGCGACACTGGGCAACCGACTTTAATTTGATGGTTACTGATTCGACGAAGAGAGTATTTATGGAAACAGAACTCAAACAACTTGAACTCAACGATCTGATGGCAACAAAAGATGTCATCGTGCTCACTAGTTTGGAAGAGCAGGCGATATCTTGGCTAACAAGTTACTATCAAAAAAACGCTGGTATTCAGATTATCGAGAAAGCACACCAGCTAGATACTGAGGCGATTTTGGCGCAATGTCGAAGCGGTCTTCACGAAGGTAAAAAGGTTATCCTCACCGCCCAGTTTCGTAGTCAACTTCCTATCATCAACATCGCATCATTGTGTAATGAGAAGCGCAAATCATTGATCAATATTGAGCTCTCAGACTGGGATGAAGTGCAGCGCCTGCCACAGTCGTTTAGTAGTTTCTAGCTCCCAGCACTTACTAGGTAACAGTACTCTAGTGCTAAGGCGCTAAGTCTTTGAAGTAGGGTAGTTATGGCATAAAAAATCAAGGCCTCGCACAAACGAGGCCTTGGTTTTTAGTGGAGTGTGTTACGAATGCTCAGTGGTTAACTTTACCCCGTTTACTCCAGGTTATTACAGATTGAGTTGGAGAGTAATCTGTTCTAACTCTTGTTGCCATTGTTGCTGCATCTTTGGTTTCTGATGCTTTGGCTTACGTTGTTTGTCTTCCTCAATTAAGGTTTCTAATTGATACAGTCTTTCCAATATGGCTTCTTCAGAATCAAGACTATCGCTTGTTTGGCTATGGTTAGAGCTAGGTGAGTAACTACTGTCAGTTGATTCATTCTCCAATAACTCAATACCTGAGAGCTCACGGTCATGAGCTTTCGTTTCTGAATCAATTTCACCATACAGCTTTTCCAGGTCATGCCATTCCGTGAGCTCGCCTTCTTTAATCAACCAATAGCGATTACAGCTTTTTTCAATCAGTTCTCGGTCGTGCGTTACAAGTAACACTCCACCTTCAAACTGGTTAAGTGTATCGCTGAGTTGATCTTTGCCATCGATATCAAGGTGGTTTGTAGGCTCATCGAGCATGAGTAGGTGATACTCTGCCAGTGATAACCCAAGCATCAATAACCGTGAACGTTCGCCACCACTCAATTCGCTTACTTTTTGAGAGTGTCTGTTGTACTCGAAACCAGCGCTGATTAACGCGATTTTACGTCTTTCTTCACATAGGTCAGTTAACCCTTCAAGGGAGTCAATCAAGGCGTCATTGTCATTGAGTTGCTTTAAGCTTTGGTCGTAAAAACCGAGTCGGCAACGTGGATGGAAATGAATGCCCTCCATGTTATTTTCACGTTGCGTATAGTTCTGCCAGAGAATTTTCAACATTGATGACTTGCCGCTACCATTGCTACCGATAATCGCAACTCGATCGCCACTTTTGATCTGTTGCTCTATCACCTTAAGTAATACAGGTGCATCAAGCGCGGGCTTTACATCGAGTTTGTCGATAGCGAGCAGTCGGTTTGCTTTCAGGGCTTCACCTTTTAAGGAGAGCTGCCAAGGGGCTCCAGAGGTAAGTTCGGTTTGCGTTTCTTTTAATCGTTCGACTCTTTTCTCCATGGTTTTGGCTTTTCTTGCCAGATCTTCGTTGTCATAGAATCGGCCCCAGTTAGCTAATCGTTTAGCGCTTTTTTCAACACGATCAATCTCTTTCTGTTCCGCCAAGTTTCTCTGTTTTGCAGCTTCATCAACTCGTGCGAGCTCGTCTAGTGCTTTTGAAAAGGGCAGTTGGAAGTAATTAAGGCGTTTGTCTCTTAAAATCCAAGTGCAGTTGGTGACCTTATCCAATAGTTTTCGGTCATGTGACACGAGAACAAAGCTACCCCTCCAGCTGATTAGAAAGCGTTCTAACCACAGTAAGGTAGGGAGGTCGAGGTGGTTACTCGGCTCATCGAGCAAAAGCAGATCTGGCTCTGAGATCAAAGCCCTTGCGAGTAATAGGCGTGTGTGTTGACCACCACTCAGAGAACCTGCGGTTAGGCTCCAATCGTTGGAAGAAAAACCCATATCGGAGAGGATCAGCTCTGCGCGCCATTGGTCTTGTAACTGTTCATCTTTGGGAAGCTTTGCGACCACGGCTTCAAGCATAGAAAGGTGCTCTAGGTTCGCTGGCAAATGCTGCTCGACTTGTTCGATTAAACAGTGACTCGATATGGTAATAGCACCAGAGAGAGGTTCTTTGTTACCGCAGAGTAGTTGTAGTAGGGTACTTTTTCCGCTGCCGTTGTAGCCGACAAGGCCGATGCGGTCACCTTGTTTAAGGGTGAAAGAGATAGCTTCAAACAGAGATGTTGAAGGTGTGTTGAATGTAACTGATTGGGTTGATAATAATGTGCTCATTGGCTTACTCAAGTTTTTCAGGCGTAATGACGCCTATCGTCAGTTGTTCGCTGACAATAACCTCGTAAGCTAGAGGGAAGAGACTCTAGTTAGTCTGTCTGTTTTGCTACTTCGCTCAAGCTAGGTTATCGCAGCACGTTGCTGGTAAAACTTGAGCGAACTTCGTAAGCAAAAATGTATGCAAAAGACAATGCACACTGGTTCATGGTTACCTCCTTATATTTCGTCTAGTGGATGGATATGGTCATTCTATCAGCAGTTCTTTCAAAGTCTATGATGGTTATTCTCACCTCACTGGCAACTTAGTCTTTGTTTTTACCTGCCCAAAAGCGAAGCTGGATTCAATAGAAGCGATATTGGGTAGGCGGGTTAATTGCTTACGGATAAATTGCTCGTAGCTTTTGAGCGATTCGCTCACCACATGCAGTAGGTAGTCGTGATTACCTGTCATTAGAAAGCACTCAAGTACTTCATCAATGGCTTCAATGTGCTGCTCGAAATCTCGCATATTCTCTTCAGTCGGCTTTTCAAGCTTCACCAACACAAACACATTCACGGGCAGGCCGCATGCCTCTTGATCGACACTGGCGTGATAGCCACGAATGATCCCTTGTTTCTCTAATGCTCGAACTCGGCGTAAACAAGGGGAGGGGGAAAGCGCCACGCGGTCGGCTAACTCTTGGTTGGTGAGTCGTGCGTTGCTTTGCAGTTCAGCCAGTATCTTCTTGTCGATCTCATCCATTGGCATATTCCATTAATCTTGGAGTTTTCTTGGCAATATTATTGCTCAAACTGGGCAACTAACTTCTTAAATCGCAATCTTTAACATTTTTATAACACTAAAATTAAAGTAGGTACAACAAGGATGGAATGATTTAGGAACTATGAATACTTCAACTCAATTGAGCCCACTGCGTAAAACAACCAAACACGAACAAGCAGAAGCCCTTGCTATTGAGCAAGCAAAACACTTCGGTATCGACCCAAACAGCGATTACGGCACCACGCTGGTGGAATTGGCGACGACGCTGTACAAAGCGAATACTAAGACACACGATCTTTGGGCAATAACGGTTGACGGCCTTTCAGAACTGGATAAGAGTGATCGAATCGCTTGGTTTAACGCCAAACGTTTCTTGTCATTCCAGATCGCTAAGATCCTCGATAACCTGCAAAACCCAATGCGCGCGACTTACCAATCCATTGCGACTAACAATGGTAATTTTGCCTCAAAAGGCGCGTATCCAATTTTCGATAATGTAGCGGCTATTTTCTCTGCAAGCCCAGTGATTACGCGTACAGCGACCTATTTGTTTGCCTGTACCGAGTGGATTGAAGATGCGTTCAACGGTAAAGAGCCACTGCACGATATCTACTCTCGACTGCTTAACCCGACCTCAATCTCACTGGCAAACCACATGGTTGATCTTGAGGCGGGTTCAAGAGCCAACGAGTACCTTGCATGGAACTTCAACTCGGGTATGGCGGCCATTGATGGCTTGCTGAGTCACTTGCTAGGGCATGAAGATATTGTATTGGCCTCGCGCAACATCTACGGCGGTTCTTATCAGTTGCTGGAAGATTGGTTTGGTAAGCCTTCGAACTTGAATGTCGCGGTAGAGTGGGTGGATGGTTACTCCGGTGATGAGTTTGCGTCTCGTCTTGATGAGGTCGCAGGCAAGTATGCCGATCGCCTTGCAAAAGGTAAGAAGATCTATGTCTACCTTGAGTCACCGTGTAACCCACATGGCTACGTGTTAGATGTCGCCAACATCAGTAAAGCGGCTCACTCTCGCGGCTGGGATGTGATTGTGGATTCCACTGTAGGCACACCACTGCTACACCCAGTACTCAAACGTGATGATGTGATGGAAAGACCGGATTACGTGATTCACTCGTATACCAAAGAGCTGGCCGGTTCTGGCACCACCACAGCAGGTGTTGTGATTGGCTGCAACGAGACCATGTTTGTACCAAAAGGGGAAGAGGTCACTTTCACCAAACCCAATGGCGATGAGGCGATGATTCCATGGAACGAAACCCTGTTCTGGAATGTGTATTACATTAAAGGCGCATTCTTAGATGCAGACAAAGCGTTTGAAGTGCTGAACGGCATGAAAACCTATGAGATGCGTGTGGTGCAGAAAACCATCAATACGCTGACTCTCGCGAAGATTTTCGATGCTCATCCAGATATTAATGTGTCGTGTCCCGCTCTGCCAGACAGTGACAACTATCAGCATTGTCAGAACAATATGCATTTGGGTTTACCAGCAGCGCTGTTCACAATCGATATGGAGGGTAATGGTGACCGAGCGCCAATCAATCGTGATGGGTTCAAACAGTTCTTCGATATGCTTGAACCCGCTATCGGTATGCAAGTAAGCCTTGGGCAAACCAATACGGTCGCTTTGTGTCCGGCATTGACCACTCACTCAGAGTTGAGCGATGAGGCGCTCAATGAAGCAGGCATTAAACCTACGACTATGCGTATCTCGATTGGTTTAGAAGATCCTCGTATGTTCATTGCACATATTATTGAAGCGGCTAAATTATCCATTGATCGCAAGCATGTTGATTTCTCATCGTGCTTCCCAAGTAATGAGCGTATCGATGAGATCTATATGCAAACTTATATGGATGTGCACCAGAGGTTCGTGAAGAGCTTGCCGAAGTTCGGACAGTTGAGTCAGTAGATTTGGTTGGTAATCTAAGTCAGTAGACTATTACATAACATAAGTCGCACCCTGTCAGGTCATGAGCCGGCAGGGTGTTTTTATTGGTTTGGGTTTAATGAATTGCGACGGCATTGGTTTGGCGTCATCCCAAATCTCTTTCTGAATATTTTGCACAGGTAACTGGTATCTTTTACTCCAATTTCATCCGCCAGCTGTATCAAGCTATGGCTGGAATGGATTAGTCGCCAATGCAGGTGTTGTAGGCGTAGCTCTTGCCAATATTGGTGAGCAGACATATCGAACTGTTGTTGGAAAAGTCGGTCTAGCTGTCGACGGCTAACGCCAATTAAAGCTCCAATTTCCTCTACTTTAGTACTCAGCGCTAAATGCTCCTGCATCAATGAAACTGCACGGTCGACATGGCGGTTTTGGAAATTGCTATGTTGAGATGACTTTAATCGATGATGACTACCACGGCCTTCGTCGACCAGCATATCTGCTAACCCTTTTTCAGATCTAATCTGGCCTACATGATCTTGTAAGATAGCGATAAGAAGGTCGATGGTCGCGCTGCCACCGGTACAGCTGATGAGTTTTTTGTCGAAGTGATACAACTGCTCATCACGCACTACAACCTTGGGATAGTTCGCTTTAAACTCATGATGATGTCGCCAGTGAACCACGACCTGGTGATTGTTTAGCAACCCTAACTCTGCAAGCGTAAAACAGGCGTTATCGATGCTCACGATATTGATTCCAGCCGATACAACTTTTCTAAGAAATGCACGATATAAGGGAGCTTGTTGCTGTGAGTCGTGAGCAGTTCGACTACCAAAAAGGACAACATAATCAACGTTCTTCAGCTCGATGGTCTCCGGAGTGTGCTCAACCATGACTGGAATATTGCTGCTAGACGTTATGACTCCTTGAGTATGAGACATGATCTGCCACGAACAGTAACGTTGCTGACTAAGATCCGCGTCATCAGCGGAGAAGCGTAGTTTGTCTAAAAACGCTCCAAAGGGGAACATATTGAAGTTTTCTAAGGGGATTAATAGAAATCTGACGTTTTTGGAGTGATCCATACCAGCAGCCTTGAATGTCTAGATAGTGCTATTTTAAGTCCATATATTACCGTTATCAAATTACTCTTCGACGCATACTAGCGACAGATTCAGTTATCTTGTTGAAGGTTAGTTATGACGTTTGAAGTGTGGTGTTTGTTTATTTTGTCTGCTTTTGGGTTAGCGTGTATTCCCGGCCCCAACTCTTTATTGGCACTCAGCCATGGCGCCCAATTTGGTTATAAGAAGACACTATGGACGATTTATGGTGGCGTTTGTGGCTTCTTCTTATTAATCACCGTAGCCATGCTGGGGTTAGGTACGTTATTGGAGGCAAAACCGGAGCTGATGATTGTTCTTCAATGGCTAGGTGCTCTATACCTCGGTTTCTTAGGCCTGAAGCTATTCTATGCTCCGAGCGTTAACGTTGAAGGCAAGACTGAAACGGCAGCACTGTTGCCGCGACAACTCTTTAAGCAAGGGTACTTTGCTGCGCTATCTAACCCAAAGGTGCTGCTGTTTTTTACTGCCTTCTTGGCTCAGTTCATCGACCCAAACAAAGCCTTTTTCCCTCAGTTCGTAGTGATTACAGTGACCTTTCTGTGCATTGAATTTGCGGTTGAGTTTGGGGTCGCGAGAGTCGCCGATAAGGTCAAAGCGCTGCTCCTAAGAAATGGCCACATATTCAACCGATGCTGCGGCGCTCTTTTCTTGGCAATGGGTCTGATGGCGATTGTGAGGAGCTTGTCTTAATGAGTAGTGTTGAATACGCAAAGTATCTACCTCTGAATCTGCGTGTTCGTCATCATCGATAGAAGAAGTTCTATACAGGGTATCTGAGGTAGAATCTCAGATGAGTGTATGCGGAGTAAAGTCACTAAAAACCTCTTGGAGTCTAAGCTTTAGTGTCGAAATTCAAACTAGGCAAGTGCTTTAGGAAGATCGCTCCATGTATTGTCAAAAAATAAGGCCTCCCGCTGAGGAGGCCTTTTAATTAAATAATTAGCGGTATTGCTATTGTTGGAGTATTAATGTGTGTGTGAATCCATTTTTTGTAGCGTTACCAACAACATTTAGCTTACCGTCAGCACCATAAAAGATGAACTTTGGCACAGTAGTATGAGCACTATTATCTATCTTTGTATCCGGAAGAGTAATCGTTTCTAGCGGATTTAAATGGTTTGATGTCAATACCATTATCTGGTTGCTTTCTCCCTCAAGCGCGTAGGCAACCTTGGTGTTATCGTGTGATTCATCCAGTGTCCGAATCTTAGTATACTGAGTTGGTAACGTGATCTTTCCTGCGTATGTCATGTCAAGCTCTGGGTTGCTTGATGCATTCAACCTTACTCCACATTGTGTGTAGATGAACGTACCAGTATGGTTGAACCAGAAATCATCACAGAAGCTGTAGTCGCCATGGTAACGAGAATCGATGGGTGATTCTGGATTCTTTGGATCGGAAATATCCGTTTTAGCTATATCACCAGGACTGATGGTTGTATCCAAACTGTAAAAGGCTTGGCTATTAGGACTGATCTTTAATAACGTTTTTTCGTAATATCTCCAATCATTTCTCGATACAACAGAGCCAGCTTCAAGGTCAATGACTTGTAGGTCTACCCACTGATTCGTATAGGGCAATGTCCATACGTAACTGCCATCAGTGGTTAAATCATATATATCATGATGGTTATATATGTTCGTTACTTGGGTATCTTGTGGAGAAGAAGCGTTGTATGCCAAGGTAGTTATCATGGCATCGTGCCCAACAATAAAGCGATTAGTCCCATTTTTATTATCTACAGTGATGGCTGATGGTGAGCGATATAGCTCAAACTCATAAGCTTTTTTATCGTTCAAACTGTAAAAATAGATCGCGTTTTTTGGGCGATCTGAAACAACAGCCACTACATTTAATGCATCAGAATAGGCTGCATCAATAGTATTGTGTATAGGAGCGTTATCAAAATCTATTGAAGAACCATCTGGTGTTGTTGGAGTGCCACCATCAGGATCAGGGTTCGGTAAATCGTTGCTAATTCTGTAGCTAACTGGAACGGCTAATGGGCTACCATCAATCGGATAGTTACAGTTAGAGTCATAACATACATTTACATCGATAGTTGAGCTAAATGATCCAACACCAACAACTGCTGGTGTTTCTAGGGTCATATTGAGACCAATATTAGATTGATTGATATAAGGCGTAACTGATGTAATGAATAAGTTATTACTAGTTGTATCTATATAGAGGTTCTGTAAGTCAGAGCCTGAGAGACTGATGACATCAGATACATTTTTAGAAACGTTGAGGTCGTTCAAATCTGCGTTAGTTTCAATGTTTGGAGTCGCTAGATTCATACCGTGATCAAGAGTTACGGTATTAGTCAGAGTAATTGCAACTGGTGACCCTGAGTAGTGTTGATTACAGTATTCATCGTAACAAACTGCGAACTGAGCTGTTGTAGACTTGGTTCCTCTGCCTAACTCATAAGCATCTTTAAAATATATGGTTACGTTGCCCGTAGCATTTTCATTGACATGGTACTCAACACGAGAAATTAAATTTCCGCTGTCGCTCATTATTCCATAGTAGAGATTGTCTCCTGCGTTATATTTGACGCTGAAAGGGATATCAACGTAGCTTAGATCAAATGCGCTAGACTCAACTTGGTAACTTGTTTTTGCCATACTGACAGCACTTGAGGACGAAGAACTATCGCTACCTCCACAACCAGAAAGAGCCAGTACAGATAGAGCCAACGTCGTTTTGTAAAATTGCTTATGCATCATATAATTAAATTTAATTTATAGTGTTAATATTATTCGTGGATTTAATCATAAATACGCAATAGTATGCAATGCATCCGTTGATGAGCTATGTCGAATTTCAAACATAATCTACGTGGATTAGGGTATCTCCACGTTAAAACGCTTGGTTCTTCGCGTCACACTTTTCGAGAAGTGGTGTTTGTCATCATCGCGATAAGTCTGGCAACACGTTCTCGCATGTTATGCCTTTCGATGATCATGTCGAGTGCACCGTGCTCTAATAGAAATTCGCTTTGTTGAAAATCCTCGGGTAGCTTTTCGCGAACTGTTTGTTCGATCACTCTGCGACCGGCAAAACCAATTCGAGCTTTGGGCTCACCGATGTTGATGTCACCAAGCATCGCTAAGCTCGCTGATACACCGCCGAAGGTTTGGTCGGTGAGTACCGAAATGTAGGGAAGCTTTGCGTCAGACAGACGTTTTAGCGCGGCGCTGGTCTTGGCCATTTGCATTAATGCCATCAGTGATTCTTGCATGCGCGCGCCTCCACAAGCGGAAAAGCAGACTAAGCCACAATTGGCTTCAATGGCTGTGTCGACAGCTTCTACAAAACGCGCTCCAACCACTGAGCCCATTGAGCCCGCCATAAACGAAAACTCAAAAGCGCACGCGACAACAGGTAGCCCTAATAACTCACCTTGCATTGCAACCAATGCGTCACTTTCGCCTGTGTTCTTGTGAGCAAGTGTTAGACGTTCGGTATAGCGCTTTTTGTCTTTGAAATTGAGTAGATCCTGTGGCAGAAATTGTTTACCTAGCTCTATTTGTTCGCTTTTGTCTAAAAAGCTCTCTAATCGATTTCGTGCTGACATTCGCATGTGGTGATTACACTTAGGGCACACCTCTAAATTTTCTGTTAGTGCGACGCGATACAAGACTTGGTCGCAACTAGGGCACTTGGTCCAAACACCTTCAGGAATTGAAGCTTTGTGGGTACTGATTAACTTCTTCTTATTTAATAGTTTTTCTAGCCAACTCATGATTAAACCGTGTTCTTGATACTTTGAATGATGAACATTGTATAAGCCAATTTTTGGTAATAAAGTGTCGAATATTGGTTTTATAATCCAATTTTTTGGGATTATTGGGGGGGTAACAAGGTGCTAGATAAAATCGATCAACAGTGGCTTAAGAGCTTTCATTGCGTTTATGAGAACAATAGCTTTAAACGCGCTGCGGAGTTTTTGTGTTTACCGACTTCAAACGTCAGTCGCCACATCGCGTTATTGGAAGAGCAATTGGATACTCGATTATTCGAACGAACCACTCGCCGTATTGCTCCAACCGAAGTCGGAGAGCAACTCTATTTACGTACTCAACCATTGTTGGACAAACTCAGTGATGCACTTGAAGAAGTGACGCAACATTCACATGAGGTAACGGGGCAGCTCAATATTTTGATGCCAGATTCTCCGGAGCTTGCCCAAGCAGTCGTGTCCTTTTGTACTAAGCATCCGTTGATTTCGTTGTGTTGTGATACCAGCATCAGCCCAAAAGAGGATTTCTTAGATGGCTTCGATGTGATTTTGAGTTTTCATCGTGGCAAGCTTGAAGACAATAACTGGGTTGCCCGCGAGATCAAGCGCTGGCCGAGTGTTGTGGTAGCATCTCCTAAGCTCCTACAAACCTGCGCTAAACCAACTCAGATTACCGACCTAAAACACGTACCTTGTATCACTAGTTTTACTGTACTCAATGGTACACCTTGGGTGTTTAAAGATGACAAAGGTGAACTAGTGACACAGCGGGTAAAGTCGGCATTTAAGGTTAACAGTGGTCAGTTGGCAGTGGCGGGTGCTTTAGCTGGCTTGGGCTTTGCGATACTTCCAAGCGAACTGTGTCGAGAGCAGGTTAACGCAGGTGAATTAGAGGTTGTTGAATTGGAATATCAGCCTGAAGACTTGGTGCTATATGCTTTTTACGCATCAAGAAAGCATATAGCGAAGAAGGTTCCTGCGTTCATCGAGCACCTTAAAAATGAAGCAATTGCGAACGACTACAAATAGATGGCTTGGTAGTCGATAGAATTGGCAGAGAGCGAGATTTTACTTAATCCAATTCTCTCACTACGGTTGTATTCATCGAGTGAGTGGTCAAACCCATAGGCTGTTGCTGGTGCCATGTACTGAGTGACGCCTGACTGTGTAGTCGTAATACCATCATGTCCGTGACCACAAAGCACGTCGCGCACGCGATACTTTTGAAGTACTTTCATCACTTCAGTGTCGTTCTCGAGGCGAATCGCTTTCATCCAATCGGAGCCAACGGGAATCACAGGGTGGTGGATAACCACGACTGGATCGTTGGACTTTCTCAGGTGCTTTTTAAGCTGCGCCATGCCGTGGTTATCGATACGTCCTGAACCCAGCGGATGCTGCTTATTCAGTGGTTTGTAGCTTGAATCGAGAAACACCAACTCTCTCCCACAAACAGTGGCTTTGTCTGTCACACAGATCGTTGAATCTTTAAGCTCTGCGCGCATTAACGAAGAGTTGTCATGATTACCTGCAATCGCGTAAATCGACTTGTTGCTAATGTACTGTTTGATGAAGGCCTCTAAGGCAGTGTAATCGCCGGATGTTGGGTTACAGCAAATATCACCTGTCAGGAAAATCGTATTACAGCTAGCGTCGCTATTGGCATATTCCAGTGCTCGACGTAGGTTTTCATAGCTGGATTCGTCAGAGAGGTGACAGTCACTGATTTGATAAACAATGTTCATTGTTGGAGTCCGGTCATTACAATTCTTGAGTGAGATAATCGAGCAGTGCTCTTACCTTAGGTGTTGCGCCTCTATGGCTAGGATAGAGCGCATACAGATCGACTGGTTTGAATGTCCAATCCGGTAAGATATTAATTAGTTTACCATTTTCTACAAACTCTTCAGCCATGTAATCTGGCAGTTCTGTGATCCCCAATCCTTGAATAGCCATGCGCTTTAGCATTGAGAAGTCATCACACCTCACGCTGGGCTTAAAGGAAATATGGTGTTCATTATCATCAGAAATCAAATGCCAGTCGGCGCTACGCTCTTTGGCGCTCATTAGCATCAGCGGTTGCTCTGGAAGCTCACTTGGGTGTGATAGCTTTTCGAATCCATGCTTAGGTGCAGCATAGAGTTTTAAATTGATTGAGCATAAACGTTTCGCTACTAAGCTAGAATCTGCTAACTCTCCGACTCGAAAGGCAAGATCAAATCCTTCTTCGATAAGATCGACACGTCGGTTGGTCAGCGTTAAATCGAGTTCAACATCCGGGTTTTGAAGGCAGAAATTGGCTAAGTGCTCGGAGAGAAGGGACTGACCAACACCAAGGGATGTACAAATTCGTAATCTTCCCTGAGGCTTCTCCAACATAGACTCAACGGCGCTATCGGCAGCATCTAGCTCATCTTTAATGCGGCGACAGTATTCGTAATAGCGCTGACCCACCTCAGTTAAGTGAAGAGAGCGGGTAGAACGCTCCAATAATCTAACGCCTAGGTGGTTCTCTAACCGGGTTATCTTACGACTGATGTTTGATTTTGGTGTGTTGTAAGATTCGGCTGCTCTGGTGAAGCTACCTTGTTCGACGACAGAGGCGAACACCATCAAATCATTCAAATCACAATTGAGCATAAATCCATTTATTGTTATCAAATATTGAACAGTATTGTATCAATCGACTTATATATCAATATCAGATACCAAACTATTCTACTTCCATCAGCTAACAAAATTACTAAGGAAGCGACGATGGAAATGTTAACTCTTGATCAATTACCACAAGGCGGCTTTGCAGGCTTAAAAGAAAAGCAGGTGGTGACCGACTACCGCGTGTTTGGCGCTCGTAAAAATCCGAAGACCTCGAATGGTATTGGAAACTTTGTATATCTGGCAGACGCCAACTTTCTTCCGTACGGTGAAACAGGCATGCATCCACACCGCGAAATTGATGTGATCAGTGTGATGGCCAAAGGCCGTGTCAGCCACGAAGGCTCATTAGAGCACGGTAAAGGACTGGTGGCAGGCGAAGCTCAGGTGCAACGTGCAGGTGGTGAAGGCTTTGCCCACAACGAGGTAAACCCAGACAGTGTGCCAAATCAATTGATTCAGCTATGGGTTCTTCCGGAGGTAGCAGGGGAGCCCGCAGGTTACAAATCTTATACGCCTAAAACAAACCAACGCACACGTATTTATGGCGGAAGTAAATCGCAATCGGAGACGTTTGATAGTCACACGGTTATTGAGGTGGTGCAGGCCGATGAGGGCTATCAAACTACTCATCAAGGTGAAGCTCTGGTTTACTTGAGTACAGGGGAGGCGCAAATCAATGGTGTTGAAGTAAAAGCAGGGACGTTGATTAGAACTGAAGACTTGAATTTTACTGCGCGTGAAGAGAGTCAGTTGATTCTGATTTTTACCGAAGATTTTTAACTAGTCTCATTTATCTAAAAAGCAAACAACAATTAATCAGTGAGGGATACACAATGAAAGGCGTTGAGAACTCGACGCCACCTTCAAGGCATTGGGTGGCGCTATATACGTTTATTATTTTGTTGCCTTTGGTTTATTTTATTCCCATGTGGGTTGCTGAAAATATATCGGATAGCCATGTGGTTGTGACAGTCATTTCAGTGGCGATAATTGTCTCTTTGGTATCGTATGTGTTTCTTCCACTGGCACTACGAGTTCATCACCACATAAATGCTGTACATTTTTCTAAATCACACTGACAGCACACCAGTTACTGAAACAGAAAGAAAAAATGCCTGCTGAGTTAGCAGGCATTTTTTAGAGCGATTCTATTTGGAAGCTCTCTCTTTAGTAGCAGCGTGCTGCTCCAGCATGAAGGCAATGGCTTCGTCATTTAAGCACGACTTACTCACGTATTGGCGCTGTTTACCAATATGAATAATCAAGCCTAGGTCAGTCTGCTCAAGCTCGTCGATTTGGCTCCACTTTATAGTGTTGGTGGTTTTGTAGTTTTTGTAACTCACGCCGTCCAAGTCACCCTTAAAAACTACCTTGCTGCCCGAACCAGAACTGATTCTCTGACGCCATAACCACCAAGTTCTTTTACAGTAAACGCTGAACGCTTCAATCACACTCAATACAATGAAGAACCAGCCAACGTAGCCACTCGGTAACAGCTCAAACTCAAGTAGAACCCAGCCAAAAATAAGGAACAGAAACGCCTTTAAATAGGCTTTAGGGAACTGAACAGGCACGCTCGTTTGGTCATAACATTCTGCGAAGAAAGTTTTGTCGAGGGTGTATTCTGTAGTGAAACCGGGTTCTTTAGACATGTATCGTTACTTTAAGGTTCTTTGTAAATAGGGATGTTACGCCACTGTTTTGCAGCGCCGGCATTGTATCGCTTCTTGGCGCCTTTCTTTAGTTATTTTAAGTCTGTTTTGTAAATTGATACTAACGGCTGAACTTTACATATGGGGCCGCACACTTAAGCATCACCAATCAAAACTACCCCCCAGTATAATTTAAGTGTTACATTAACGGGTAAAACCTTGTTTCTAATTACTTCGAGTACCTTATGTCCCATACCGCTAAAGATCAGAAAAAACTCAAAGCCCGAGTTAGCAAAATACAAGGTCAGGTGAATGGCCTGAAGAAGATGTTGGATAACGAAGATCAGCAATGCCAAGACGTGTTACAACAAATAGCAGCAATTCGTGGGGCGGTTAATGGTTTGATGAGAGAAGTGATCAAAGGCCACCTTCTAGAGCATGTTGTACTAGAAGATGACAAAGATCAGCGCGAACAGGATATGGAAGTGGTTCTTAAAGTGCTGGACTCCTACATAAAGTAATGAGTGGTCATCGGCTCATTTGCGACTTTCTTTTTACCAACTCTTTTTTCAATACGTTGATGGCGTAGGGCTTCATTGATTTCCAAGCCTTACACTCTTCACGCGTTCTTCCACAACCTAGACACCAGCCTTTACTGTGGGAAAAATCGCACATATCGATACAAGGGCTTTTCTGTTTTTTCATGTTAAAGCCTATCTAGTACTTTTTCGACGCTGGCCTCTAGAGCGCGCAGTCGGTTGAACTCTTCAAATAAACGCTGTTCTAGGTTTTTGAAGTTGAGTGGCAGCGTTCGCTGACAAATGCCGTAGCTGTTGTCTTGAATTTTGTATCCTTTCCAGCTCTCAATTCGACTTTTCTCTATCTCTTTAAATTGGCGGATAAACTCCGCTTGGGCAGGGCAGTCTTCTTCGGCATGCATACAGATAGGAAAAGACTTTTGTTTAATTTGAGGCCCTTCGATAAAGGTTTCGAAATGAATACCGCCTTGGCTTTGATTGAACCAGGTCTCCTTGTATAACTGCAGGTATTCTCCACGGTTGTAAATTTCCCATCCATCGTCAAACCAGTTTGCCTTTCTCAGCATCTTTTCCAGATTGCGGAATACACCTTTAACATCTTTCATTCAGAAACTCTTCTTCCGTGGTATATGACAATTAAAAAACTATACTCCCCCTGAGTATAAAATACTACCCCCTAGTATATGTGGTTATTGATTGCCAAACGCTTGAAGCGAACATACAACACAGATTTTCTGTCCCGGTTTGATAAAATGGGCATGGATTCGTGGTCTAGATCTCTTTATTCGACGCTGTCATCAAATCTTCACATTTTTACTGATAGTTTTATTTGTAATTACTATGTTATAAGGGTTTTTAGTATTGGTTCTGTGAATGATTTGTAGGATCCGCAGTAATCACGTCAGTACTCAAAGTCGGGAGATGTATATGAGAAAAGGAAGTCTTGGTTTCAAGGGTATTTTATTAGGTTCCGTTGCTTTGTTAATGACGGTGTTATTAATGGCAAGCGAGCTTTATGGGTATAAACAGACAGAAGAGTTCGTAATAAAGGATGTAGAGCGGTATTTCACTGATTACACCAAGCAACAATCCCTTACCGTCGAGCAGTACTTCGCTCAAAAGGCAAATAGCGTTTCAAGTATTGCCAATCACTACAACAATAAACCTTTCCCAACAAATTATGTCGAGCAAACTCAAATACTAGCCAAAGCGATGGACATTGGTAGTGTGGTGATCTCTCTAGATAATGGTGATGGTTATTGGAACCAAAGTGCGGATACATGGCCGAATCACAAATATGATGGCGATGTGACCAAAAGAGAGTGGTATCTGCTTGCCCAAAGACAGTCAGGTGTATCAGTGACTGAACCTTACATCGCAAGCGATGGTGTTATCTGGATTAGCTTTGTACAGAAAGCGTTTGATGGAACTTTGTCTTCAGATTTGACGCTAGATTACTTAAACCAAGTTGTTAAACAGGTATCGGAGATCCCAGGTGCAGTGGCGATCATGATGGATCAGAACACCACGGTTTTGGCTTCATCTTCTCCAGAAATTAAAAATGGTGTTAAAGCGTCTGAGTTACAAGGGTTTGGTAGCGTTGCACTGAATGCCGTGAATCAACCCTCTGCTCTTCAAGAATATGAGCTGGACGGAACTGGTAAGCTTCTGTTCTCTAATGCGTTTAAAGTCGCAGACAAAACATGGTATTTCGCGATTCGTGTTGATGAGTCCGTTGCTTTTGCCGAGCTATACGACTTACGCCAAGAGAAAATTGTCAGTGTCTTACTGGTGATCTTGTTTACCGTTTTGACCCTAACGCTTGTCTTTAATTACCTATACCGCCCTGTGTTGGCGCTGCGTGATTTGGTTGAAGGGCTAGCTCAAGGTAATGGCGATTTGACTAAGAGATTGCCAGAAACCTCGAACGATGACTTGGGTCGTATTGCAAAAGGAATCAATGGCTTCGTTTCTCAACTGCAAGATATGGTGCTTGAGGTTAAGTTACTTTCATCAGAGCTGAAAAGCAGAACGGCTAATCTATCTGAGCAGTCACGAGTGAGTGCGGAAAGATTGACTGAGCACGCTGCAGAGACTGAACAAGTAGCCACTGCGATTGTTGAGATGAACTCCACAGCCGAAGCTGTAGCGCAAAGTGCTTCTCAAACGGCTCAATTGACCCAAAAGGCAGAGTCTCTTGGTTATGCCTCGATGGAAACGATTGAGCGTTCTAAAGAAAGTATGGTTGAGCTGAGATCAGACATCGATAAGGCGATGGAACGCGTTCAGGAAATGAACCTTAAGTCAGAGAGCATCTATTCTATCCTGACGGTCATCAGCGATATTGCGGAACAAACTAACTTGTTGGCACTCAATGCAGCGATTGAAGCGGCTCGGGCTGGTGAGCAGGGTAGAGGCTTTGCCGTGGTGGCAGATGAGGTGAGAAACCTTGCTGGCCGCACGAAAACCAGTACCGAAGAGATTGAAAAAGCGCTGAATGAACTCTTGGTTGGCAGCAAAACTATGGTTGAAGCTATGGAGAGTACCAAAGCTCGCTGTAATGATACCGAAGAGAGCACCAATGGTTTAGAGGCCAGTGTGGCAGAGGTATCTGTACACATCACCGAGATTAACGATGCAAGTATGCAAATCGCGACGTCTGCTGAAGAGCAGAGCGGCGTGACCCACGAAATTGGACGTAACACTAACCAGATCAACGACATTGTTGTGGCGTTGAAAGCAGCAGGTATTGAGATGGACGAAGGTGCAGCCAAGCTTGTAGAGGTGAATAACCGACTCGATGATTTGATGAGCAAATTCAAAGTTGAAGAGTCTAACCGTTAACTAATAGCTGAAATACACCACCAATCGGAATAAAAGTAAAAGCCATCACCGAATCATTCTTGTGATGGCTTTTTTATATCTGAAGGTTTTAGATTAGTGGAGAAAAGAGTTTGGAGTAGTGCAGATCAGGTCTGAATTAGTACACATTAGATCTGGTTAAGCCTTCACTTAACGTAGCGCTAAAATCTCTCTTTCCATTCGCTGAAATTCTGCTTCGGAGAGATCACATTGAAAGCGATGCTGGTCGTTGTTTTTGGTTCGAAGCTCCGCCAAGTAACCTGTGTAATCTCGCGATTGCGAAGAGTTACCCAAAGTACTCTCCATCGCAAGGCAAGCAACATCTTCTGGTTTTACGGCCCAACCACTGCCTAGCTCTTCTACGCGGTAATAAAGGAAACCATCACTCGAGTTGAATTCAATGGCATGGGTAGTTAACTGCTTGTAGCCTTTGGGCTTAAACAAGGCTCTGTAGAGCATGAGCAATGGCCTAAATCCAATTTTGGTTTCAATTTGCCATTCGAACTTTTCCATTCTGTTTTCCATATTGTTATTACTTGCTTTATTGCAGGGTAATGAATTCCCTCGTTTCAAATCCTTATGGTTATTCGAAACAGGTAGGGGAGATATGTTGTGATAATCAAGCGTCTCGCTTTTTTACGTATAGCTCTAGGCGGTGGTAAACGATGTCATAACCGAGCTCTTTAGCGATCTTTTCTTGTAGCGCTTCTATTTCTTCTGAATAAAACTCAATGACTTGCCCACTGTCTACATCAATCAAATGGTCGTGATGGGGTCTATTGGCTATTTCATAACGAGCATTAGTACCTTCAAATTCATTACGAATGATGGCACCGCGTTCTTCAAGTACAGCGACAGTGCGATAAACCGTTGCTAAAGAGACATTGACGTTGAACTTCTTGGCTCTTTCGTGCAGCTCTTCAACGGTTGGGTGATCGTGTGTGCGAGCCAAAACGGCCAAAATAGCCATTCGTTGCCGTGTCACACGAACGCCTTGAGACCTCAATATTCCTTCGAGTTCCCCTATGACGTCGGCGTTATCTACCTCTATTTCATCCACTGTCATAAATAGCCTTCCTAATTACACAAATTAATGTTGATAATGAGAATTGTTCGCATTAGTATGTATTGCAAATGCGAACCATTCGCAAAAATCACGGATATGTTAACACAGTATTAGAGATTCTCACCATCAAGGAGAAAGGTATGAAAAAGCTAGCGTTGGTTGCCTCGTCACTGTTACTGGCAATGTCGCCATTAGCAAATGCAGCGGAAGATAAAATGAAGGTAGTAACTACCTTTACCGTGTTGGCTGATATGGCTTCAAACGTAGCAGGGGATGCCGCTGAGGTGGTTTCTGTTACTAAGCCTGGCGCTGAGATTCATGGTTACGAGCCCACGCCGAAAGATATTGTTCGCGCATCTGATGCTGATCTTATTTTGTGGAATGGGATGAACCTAGAACTTTGGTTTGAGCAGTTTCTATCAAATATGAAAGACGTACCGGCGGTAACGTTGACTAAGGGAATCAATCCAATTCCTATCGCTTCTGGTTCTTATGAAGGTAAACCGAACCCGCATGCGTGGATGGGGCTAGATAACGCACTTATCTATATTGATAACATTGTTGAAGCGTTTGCTAAGCACGACCCAAACAACGCAGCGATTTATGTAAAGAACGCAGCTGCTTACAAAGCCAAACTCAGAGCAATCATCGAACCTTTAAAAGACCAGATCGCTCAGATCCCTGACGGCAATCGCTGGCTAGTCACATGCGAAGGGGCGTTTAGTTACCTTGCCAAAGATTTTGGTTTGAAAGAATTGTACCTATGGCCAATGAACGCTGATCAAGTCGGCACTCCGCAGCAGGTACGTTCAGTTATCGATGGCGTAAAACAAAACCATATCCCGGTCGTATTTTGTGAATCAACCGTTAATACCTCGCCAGCAAAACAAGTGGCAAGAGATACCGGCGCCCAGTATGGCGGTGAGCTGTTTGTCGATTCGCTATCAACGGCTGATGGTCCGGTTCCTACTTACCTAGATCTGTTAAAAGTGACTTCGACCACGGTAGCAAATGGTCTTACGTCAACGAACTAAGACATATGTTTAACAAGATTAGACACAATGAATTCAAACGGATATTGGGAGTAAAGCACCGGTTATGAATGATGTTAAAAATGAGGAAAGCCTTGGCATTTCAGTCAGTGATGTAACGGTTACCTATCGTAATGGTTACACAGCCCTTTATGATGCGGACTTTACCGTACCGCAAGGGTCAGTGACGGCACTGGTTGGTGTGAATGGAGCAGGGAAGTCGACTCTTTTTAAGGCAATCATGGGCTTTGTTCCTATGTCCAAAGGACAAATCCAAATATTGGGTGAGAGCGTTAAAAAAGCGCTCAAAAGTAACATGGTGTCTTATGTGCCCCAGTCAGAGGAGATTGATTGGAGTTTTCCAGTGTTGGTGGAAGAAGTGGTGATGATGGGGCGCTACGGTCACATGAATTGGCTTCGCAGACCCAAAGATGTTGATCATTTGGCCGTCGACCTAGCTCTTGAGCGCGTTAATATGCTGGAGTTTAGAAAGCGTCAAATCGGTGAACTATCCGGAGGACAAAAGAAACGTGTGTTCTTGGCGAGAGCATTAGCACAAGAAGCAAAGGTGATTCTGTTGGATGAACCCTTTACGGGGGTTGATGTAAAGACTGAGCATCAAATTATTGATCTTCTTAAATCGCTTCGCGATGAAGGTCATGTAATGCTGGTGTCGACGCATAATCTTGGTTCTGTGCCTGAGTTTTGCGATAGAACCATCATGGTCAACAAAACGGTTCTGGCCTCTGGTCCGATTGAAACGACTTACACCGAGGAAAACCTCCAACGCGTGTTTGGCGGCTCACTACGACACTTTAAGTTGGGTGGTAATGCACTTCATCACGATGAGGATACTAGAGAACTGACCATTCTTACTGACGATGAGCGACCATTCATTCAGTATGACGGCAAAGCGTTGACAGCGAAAAAGACGGAGCCTCAATTATGATGGAACTGTTGTTACAGCCATTTAGTTACGGCTATATGAATAACGCTATGTGGGTTTCGGCTTTAGTAGGCGGCGTGTGCGCGTTTCTATCTGCGTATCTCATGCTTAAAGGGTGGTCCTTAATCGGCGACGCTCTGGGACATGCCGTTGTACCGGGTGTCGCCTTGGCTTATATGATCGGTCTTCCATTTGCTTTCGGTGCCTTTATATCTGGTGGAATAGCCGCAGGTACTATGCTGTTCCTGTCTGAACGATCCGGCTTGAAAATCGATGTGATCATCGGCTTAGTCTTCACTTCATTTTTCGCACTTGGTCTTTTCCTTATTTCAATCAATCCCATCTCTGTCAGCGTTCAAACCATCACCATGGGTAACATTCTCGCCATCACACCTGAAGATACGATTCAGTTAGTCGTGATTGGTGTTGTCACGCTGGTGGTTCTATTGGCGAAGTGGAAAGATCTTATGGTGACATTCTTCGATGAAAACCATGCGCGATCCATAGGTCTTAACCCAGGTGTTCTAAAGGCGATTTTCTTCACTCTTTTATCGGCATCGATTGTTGCGGCGATGCAAACGGTAGGAGCGCTGTTGGTTATTGCTATGGTGGTAACGCCGGGTGCAACGGCATATTTGCTCTGCGACCGTTTCCCTCGACTGATTTTGGTGTCAGTCATTATTGGTAGTACGACAAGTTTTGCTGGCGCTTATATTAGTTTCTTCCTAGATGGGGCGACAGGGGGCATTATCATCTGCCTGCAAACTGTTATCTTCCTTTTGGCGTTTTTCTTTGCTCCCAAGCATGGTTATCTGGCTGCACGTTTAAGGGCGAAAAAAGCACTAGCAAAGGAGCCAAATTCTGACGAGCTCAGCGCTTCTGGTTCTCCCCTTGAGCACACATCTTTGGCCAAGGAGTATTAGTATGGATTTGTTGTTGCCATTCCAATTTCCCTTCATGCAAAACGCTTTTCTGATTTGCTTGATTGTTGCTTTGCCTACTGCGTTATTGTCTTGCTTTCTGGTTATGAAAGGGTGGGCGCTTATGGGGGATGCTGTGAGTCACGCTGTACTACCGGGCATTGTTCTGGCGTATGTTACGGGTTTACCGTTATTGCTAGGTGCATTTTTGGCTGGAATGTTATGTAGTTTCTTGACTGGTTTCTTGGCAGAAAACTCCCGAGTGAAACAAGATACGGTGATGGGTGTTGTATTCTCTGGCATGTTCGCATTAGGAATTGTGCTTTATGTAGCGTTAGATACTCACGCACACTTAGATCACATCCTATTTGGCAATATGCTTGGTGTAGATACGCAAGAGCTAAGTACTGTAGCGATCATCTCATCGGTGGTTGTTTTTGGTATCGTATTGTTCTGGAAAGATTTTCTGTTGCACTCTTTTGACGAGGTTCAAGCAAAAGTTAGTGGACTGAATGTAACCGTGTTGCATTACACCTTGCTGACGTTTCTCTCGCTGACCATTGTAGCCACGCTGAGCGCAATCGGTCTTATCCTGGCAATTAGTTTGCTTATCGCACCCGGCGCAATAGCATTTCTGTTAGTGAAGCGTTTTTCAACCATGCTGTGGATTGCGTGTGTGGTGAACCTCACAACGATGGTGTTGGGCGCGTATTTGAGTTTCCATATTGATAGTGCACCAGCCCCAACAATCGTTCTGATTCAAAGCCTCGTGTTTGTTATTGCACTTGTCAGACGTATCTTGATTACTAAGAAGCAGTCGCAAAAGTTGTACACAACGACGGCATGATTTGATTGAGATTACTCGTCTGAATACCAGAAAAGCGCTCACATTGGAGCGCTTTTTGATTATTCGTTTATTTGTGTATGTAGAGATACGGGCAAGCAGTGGTTAGAAGAACTTCTTGATCGCTTTGTCAGCACAAGCCACATCTAAATGTCCACCTGGTGCGCCGCCAACACCAATGGCACCAATCATAGTGTTATTCAGTTGTACTGGAACGCCACCCGCCAAGAACAGTAGATTGTCATCCATGTTTTGTAGAGGCTGCATGATAGGTTTGTCAGCGATGAGTTTCATTAAGTTCCCTGACGGCTGCTTCATGCTTGCAACGGTGAAGGCTTTTTTACGAGAGCTGTCTAATGTGTGGATACCCGCGCCGTCAGAGCGTAACTGAGCTATGACGTTTCCAGATAGATCAACAACGGTAGCTGAAACCTTGTAACCATCTGTCTCACATTGATTTACCGCTTCTTGAGCTAACTGAAATGCGGCTTTGGAAGAGATTTGTGTAACCGATACGGTTTGAGTTTCCGCGGCCAATGCAAAGTTAGAGAAGCCAAATGAAGCGAAAGCTGTTGCGATAAAAGTACGTGTCATTGTTTTCATGTTTACTCCGTTAAGACATATTTTTGATTGGTTTTGTTTCAGTGACCTGTGTTTCACCAACAAGGTGTTTTGATTCAACAAGGTCATACTAACGAAGTCATAATTGCCGCAGCCTTTCCGAAACATTACAAAGTTGTAATCTTGGTTATATTCGAGAAAGGATGTTGATAGAGTGTATTGAGAACAAGGCTTACGGGTAAATGGACGTTAATGAAAATACTATTGATTGAAGATGATCTTCATATTGCCAAATTTTTGGTGAATGGCTTTCAGCAACAAGGGATTAGCGTAACGCACGCAACAGACGGCATTGACGGTCTGCATGAAGCGATGACTGAAGAATTCGATGTCATTATTCTCGATATTATGTTGCCGAAGAAAGATGGCTTTGAGGTATTGGCAGAGCTGAGAGGACAAGGCTACGCAACGCCGGTAATTATTCTAAGTGCAAAGCATTCGGTGGAAGAGCGTGTTCAGGGGTTACAATCTGGAGCTGATGACTACTTAGTAAAGCCATTTGCTTTCCCTGAGCTCTTAGCTCGTTGTCAAACGCTGACTCGTCGTGGAAAGCAACCAGCCACTCAGGCTTTATCGCTCGAGTATGGTCCTCTTAGTCTTGATCTCATCAAACACACCTTATGTCGTGATCAACAGACGATTACTATCAATCAGCGTGAGTTTATGCTGATGAAGCTACTTCTTGAGAACCCAGAAGCGGTGATGTCTAAAACCGCTATCTTAGAACACGTATGGGGACATCAATTCGACCCGCAAACTAACGTTGTTGATGTTCTTGTGTGTCGCTTGCGAAGCAAAGTGGATAAAGGGTTTTCAACACCGTTGATTCATACATTGAGAGGCGTCGGTTATGTCCTCAAGTCGTAATATCGAACAAGCTCTGGCGAAAGCTAAAAATCATCTGCTACTGCGCCTTATGGCAACGCTGTTGTTCTGCTTGTTGCTGGTGGAGTTGATTGTTGGGGCAATATTCTTCTTCGATCTATATCAAACTGAAAAGAAGATAATGACCTCAATGTCGTCTGAGTATCAACGAATTTTGACCTACGACTCGCCAGAGCGACTGATTCATGTGTTGGAGGCGAACCCGCATCGTCTTATAGAGAATAATATTGCGGCCTATGCCGTGAATAATCACAAGCCAAATGAAGTAGTACTTGTGGCTGGGGACATGAATATCGCTAATAGGTTGTCGAACTCTAATGGCGTCGACTTGGCCGGCTCGCTTCTACAGTATCAGATTGAGAACCAAAGAACGTGGCTTGATAACTTTGTTTTTAACCCCTACATGTCGCTGAAAATGGAAGGTGAGGGTTACGACTTTTGGCTGGTACTGGATAATCGTGCAAGAGACCACATAGCGTTCAATCAATGGTTAATGACACTCTATGCTCTTATGGCTTTGTTGGTAGTAACGGCCGTCTTTACCCGTAAAATTATACAAAGTGCTATGTCTCCGCTTGTCACTTTTGGTGATCTGTTGGACCAGCTCCAGAAAGGACAGTTGGAGATCAAAGAGCCGCACACAGAGTCGCCACAAGGGTTAGAGGTGATCAGTTCAAGTGTCCGAAGTTCGGTAGTGAGACTTCACCACGTTACGACGACCTTAAACACAACGGTTGATGCTATTGCTCACGATATTCGTACGCCTCTTTCGCGCATCACTTTAGCTTCCCAAACCGCCTTAATTAACGATGGCGATCCGCATTCAATGAAAGAAGCGTTAGCCGACTGTGCAGAACATGCAACGCAAGCGAGCAACATGCTTACCGCTTTAATGAAGCTCAATGATGAACTAACTGGAAAACGTATACCGCAGAAAATTGAGACGAACGTATCTGAGGTTATCCGCGATGTTGCGAGTTGGTATGAAGATGTCGCCGAAGACAAGCAGATTGAGTTGATCGTCGATGTGGCAAGTGAACTGAGACTTCAATCCGACCCAGACAAGTTAACGCAAGTATTGGTTAACCTGCTTGATAATGCGATTAAATATACCGAGCAAGGCAGTGTTACATTGAGTGCTGAACAAGAGGGCAATGAATCAGTGAGTATCTCTGTTCAAGATACTGGCATCGGCATTGAGCCTAAGTTTCAAGCCTTGATCTTTGAACGTCTGTACCGAGTCGATAGCAGCAGAAGTAATGTGCAAGGGTATGGGCTAGGCCTCTCCCTCGCAATGGCTATGGTGGAAAACCTAGATGGTACATTGACTGTCGATTCCAAAGTAGGAGAGGGAAGTACATTTACTATTTCGTTGTAGGCGTGTTTAAGTGCAAGCAAACCAAAATTGCGGCTAGGATAGAGATTATTTCGTTTGTAAAGTTAGAGGATCTTGTGATGTGCAGGTCTATTTTACGATGGGAGTATTCGAATTAAATCCTGTTGAGTCATAAATGGCATGAAATTCTGTGTTCGAAATATAATCTCTGTTGAGATTAATGTTAAACCAAGTGGCTGATTTTATTAGAGGTAAGCGTAAAGTCTCGATTTTGTATAAAAGTATCAATTAAGTTATATATTCTTAATATCTGATTTTATTTGGTTTTTACTTCTAATTGCTGTTCGCTAGTTAGATGTTTTCCAGTTTAATATCCACTTAATTAAGAGTGTTATGTTCTTGATTTGCATAAATAATTAAAGAGTTGAGATAAAAAAGTTGGCGAAAATCAGAAGCTTGGCATACACTTTCCTTGTAAACAGCCTTATCTCATTGATTGAATAGGGTAAATGCTTCGGCGCTACTGACGATAGTAGCAAGGTTTAACATAGCTTTGAGGAAAGTTTTATGGCACTCACGAAGGCCGATTTGGCTGAGAACCTGTTTGAGACACTCGGATACAGCAAACGGGATGCCAAGGAAACGGTTGAAGTGTTTTTCGAAGAGGTTCGTAAAGCACTAGAAAATGGCGAACAGGTAAAACTGTCAGGTTTTGGTAATTTTGATCTTCGCGAGAAAAACGAGCGTCCGGGTCGTAACCCTAAAACTGGTGAAGACATTCCAATCTCTGCTCGACGTGTTGTTACTTTCAGACCGGGTCAAAAACTAAAAGCCCGCGTAGAAAATATTAAAATCGAGAAGTAGCCAAGCAATAGACCACGCACAGCGTGGTCTTTTTCTTTCTGGTATCTGTAACGCGAATGAGTCTTGTTAAGTAAATTATCTTAACAAATGTTATAAAAGCGCTTTTTACAGCGCTTGTTGTACTTTCTCTGCCACGTCTTGTGGTACCCAGTTGTGCCATACGTCAGGTGATGTCTCCAAGAAGTGATACATTGCTTCTTCTGCGTCTGCCTGATTATCTTCCATCCAAGCCAAAAGCTCACTCATCTTCTCATTGGTAAACCCACGTTTCTGAAAGTACTGGTATGCGATTGGTTGGCTGGTTGCAAAACTCTCGGTTGTAACGGTGTGAACTGGCGCTGCAGGGAACATGGTTACTTTCGGAGATTCGCAATCTGGTTGAGTTGTACAGTTACGAAATTCTTCTATATCCGTCCCACTTCCAAAATCAACTTTCACCATTTCATATTTACCGAGTACCGGCGTTGGCGACCAGTAGTATCCAAACCATGCTTTGTTACGTTCGTACGCTTTGGCAATTGTACCTGCGAGCGCTGCACCTGAGCCTGGATCAATCATTTCAAAGTTATGATCTTCGAGCTTCAGTGCATTAAAAAGGTGTCCTGAAGTAATTTGGCAAGTCCACCCAGCAGGGCAGCCATAGAAAGCAAACTTTTCATCATCTTCTGGATGCTCAAACAGTTTAGCGTTTTTGATAACTCCTTCTATGGTTGTTAGCTCGGGGTATTGCTCAACAAGGTAACTCGGTACCCAAAAGCCTTCTTCACCACCATTAGTTAAAGATTTACCAGCGTAGCGTAGTCGCTTCTCAGCAACACCTTTGTCTAACGCTTCTTTGATGCCGTTCGTCCAGAGTTCTGGAGCAACATCAGGTTGGCCTTTCTCGATCATAGAGGTGCCTGTAGGGACGCTATCCCCGGGTATTAGCTGAGCGTCACACGCATACCCCTCGTTGAGAATAAATTGGTCTATATGAGCAATTAGACTGGCTGAGTTCCAGTTCATATCTGCGATGGTAAATTCACCGCATTCATTGGCGTAGCTTGTGAGAGGTAAAGCAGAAGCAAGCAAAATGACAGATGGCATAACCTTCATGTGACCTAATTCCTTTTATATGTCATCGGGTTGATGCTCTATAGAAGCAGAAAAAGACAAAGGAAGAAAGTATAGAAAAGCGATCAACTGCACGTATTTTTCTCGCGCTAATCACAAAGACTAGTAGGGGAATAGATAAGGCTAGATTAGATACTTGGAAGCACTAAAAAGGCGGTCGTGATGACCGCCTATTTGTTTGAGTTAACAACCTTTCATTAGTGAGTGTGAAATGACTAGGCTGCTTTAATGTGAGTGGTGATATATGGCTGCCAAGCTTGCTGATATAGCTCTAGAGATTGGCTTCTTAGGTTGTTGATTTGTGCTGCTTCAATGTCATTGATAGGGCGGTTTTGCGCCAGTGCGTTACGCTCAATACCCTGAATGATTTCATACAGTTCATGCTCTGGACCACTTTTCACATCAGCAATTGCTTTAAGGTGAAGCTGAACTTCAGCGATGATATTCGTTTTTGGCAGGCGAACTAGCAAGTTAAGGTCACGGTAACCTGAGTCAGCTGGAGACTTAAACTTGTTTTTTACTTTAACGACATCCGCTTCGCGGCTTACTGCTTCGTACACTTCTACTAGGCTCTCTACATCGTTAGCGATGATGGTTGCGCGCGCAAGGTCGGTGATGCGGGTAACGTCGCCGTTCAGTTCCAATGCAATCTTTTCTTCTGCACGAGCTTGTGATTTTACGCCTGCGAATAGTGCTTCAGAGTTGGTAAGTAGGGCAGTACTTTTACAGATGGTTTCTAGCTCTGCTTGAGCTTGGTGTGATTTGCTGTAAAGAACGTCGAAGTCGGTATAAGGTTGAGTTGGATTTGAGTCAAACGCTTTGATACCGTACAGGCCGCTTAGGCTGTGACGGAATACTTTCGATGACACTTGGTTTTGTGCTGGTGTGCGAGTAGGTTCTGCTGAGTTAGTTGATACAGTTGCTGCGAATGCAGGCGCGCGGCTCAATACAAGAAGCATTAGTGCCGTGGTACGGAGAAATACACTCATTCAAACTCCAATATACGAGGTTACAAAACGGTGAAACTAAAAGGGGTAACCAGTAACGCTAAGAGCAAATTGTTGTTCAAACTATGGTGTCTCTACATACTATATGGGGCCGTTTGAACAGAAACCAACCTTAACGTTTTCTCTTGTTTTAGTATGTGAACATATAGACAAATTAAAGAAGCGTTAGTTCCACATTTTCAAGAACTTTGACCCCTGCCAAGGTTGCTCTTACCTGTCTATCCTGTACCCTTGCATTATTAAATGAACAAGATGAACGAAAGATGAATAATCCTGAATTTTGGCACAATAAATGGGCCGCAAACCAAATTGGTTTCCACCTAGAAGATGTGAATCCACTGCTCATTGAATTTTGGAAGCACACTGAACCTAGCCATGACAAGAGCGTTTTTGTTCCACTGTGTGGTAAGAGCGAAGACCTCGTTTGGTTGGCGTCTAAGCATCAAGACGTTCAGGGTGTTGAGCTAAGCCAAATCGCTGTCCGCGCATTTTTCTCGGAACATTTTTATACGCCAATGGTGACACAGATTAATGGTCAACATGAGCTGTACCAGTTTGATGAACTGAGCATCTACACTGGTGATTACTTCACGGCGCCGATTCAAGCGGTTGATACGGTTTATGATCGTGCTTCTTTAGTGGCATTGCCTAAAGAGATGCGAGTGCAGTATGTGGAGAGGTTGAAGCAGCTGTTAAAACCTGGTGGCAAGATCTTGTTAGTGACTCTGGATTACAACCAAGAAGAGATGAGTGGGCCTCCGTTCAGTGTACCAAGAGATGAAGTAGAACAGCTATTCTCTGGATACAAGATTACACAACTCAATCAAGATATTGCTGGTGATGATCATCCTAAGATCGCCAAGAAAGGTCTATCACGTTTCTCAGAAGAAGTTTATCTGATTGAATGTCAGCTTTAAGAGATACTAACTACATATCACAACAAAAAGACGGGCACTGAGTCCCGTCTTTTTTCTGACAACTTGTACTGCAGTGATTTAGATTAGTAGATCACTTTAATCTTAGCAGCACTTTCTACTGCGTCTTCAATAGCTGATTCAATACTATCGCGGCGTGTTAGAGCTACACCTAAGCGGCGTCGGCCATTGATGTCTGGTTTACCAAACAAGCGAACCTGAGTTTGAGGCGCATTTAGTGCGTTCTCTAGACCTTCGAAACGGATATTCGTTGATGTGCCCTGACCAAGTACCACAGCAGAAGCACATGGGCCGTATTGAGTGATGTTCTTGATTGGCATACCAGTGAATGCGCGAACGTGCAGAGCGAACTCAGAAGAGTCTTGAGAGAGGAGTGTAACTAAACCCGTGTCGTGCGGGCGAGGTGATACTTCATTGAAGATCACGTGGTCGCCTTTTACGAACAGCTCCACACCAAAGATGCCGTAGCCGCCTAGAGCATCAACCACTTTACCTGCTGTGTATTGGGCAGCCTTGAGTGCGTTGTCTGACATCACCTGTGGCTGCCATGACTCACGGTAGTCACCGTCTTCTTGGCGATGGCCGATTGGCGCACAGAAGTGAACACCGTCAACCGCACGCACAGTAAGCAGAGTGATTTCATAATCAAAATCGATAAAGCCTTCTACGATTACTCGTCCAGCCCCAGTGCGGCCGCCTTCTTGAGCGTAGTCCCATGCTTTCTGAATGTCGTCTTCGCTCTTAATAACGCTTTGGCCTTTACCAGATGAACTCATTACTGGTTTAACGACACAAGGGATGCCGACAAATTCAACGGCGGCTGAGAAATCTTCAAACGTATCGGCAAAACGATATGGTGAAGTCATCAGTTCTAACTCTTCTGCAGCAAGGCGACGAATCCCTTCACGATTCATTGTTAGCTTGGTTGCGTTTGCAGTAGGAACGACGTTTAGGCCTTTTTCTTCTAACTCAACCAGTTTGCTGGTCGCGATGGCTTCAATTTCAGGTACTACGTAATCGGGTTTTTCGAGTTCAATGATCGCTTCTAGCGCATCGCCATCGAGCATATCTAACACATGGCTGCGGTGAGCAACTTGCATTGCAGGTGCATCTGGGTAGCGATCACAAGCGATCACTTCTAAACCTAAACGTTGACATTCAATAGCAACCTCTTTACCTAGCTCTCCTGAGCCTAATAGAAGTACACGAGTAGCATTGTCACGAGTGGCGGTACCAAACATAGTTATTCCTTCCGAACATGTTGAACGAGTAATTGAGAACGGGGAGATCATACTCATTCCAACCTCAAAAGCAAACGTTTGCGTGGTGGTTTTAGTGAATTTTAAGCATAAAAAAAGCAGCCGACTAAAAGAGGGCTGCTTATGTAAATCGCATGTTAACTTAATGCAGTTAGATTGCTAAGTAAGTGACTGGGATATCAGGGTTAATTGCTTCCAGTGTTGATTGCGTATCCGCCAAGTGGCTAATGTTGCCCTGTGCGTTTTCAACTAGAGCAGCGCTCTCAATTTGATCGAAACTAATACCTGCCAGCATCACTTGAATCATCGCTACTTGAAGTGGAGGCAAGCTCGGGTTAAATGCCGCGTTTTCAGCGTAGGCACCAGAGAAGATTTCACCAGACGTTAGTTGAAGCGAAACACCACTTAGGTTTTTGGTGTAAGGCGCATGACTGCGGTTCATCGCCTCTAGAGCTTTAACAACAATAGGTGTCGTTTCTTCAGTTGTGTATTTATGGTCAAGCTCTGTCATTAGGCCTTCGGTGATACCTAAATCAGAAGGGCCGAAAGAGTCTGGAAGGTAATCTTGTAGTGAACGCTCTTCACGTTCTGGTAGCTGAATTTTCAGCTCGTTAGCCGTAGTCAGCTCGTTCATAAATTGACGACAGTGACCACAAGGGCTGTAGTTGATTGTGATGTCAGAAAGTCCTTTTTCGCCTTTCATCCAAGCATGGCTGATTGCTGCTTGTTCTGCGTGTACCGTTTGTCCAAGCTGTGCTCCGGCAATCTCCATGTTCGCACCAAAGTAGATGTGGCCAGATAGGCCGCGCACTATTGCACCAACGTAGAAATCAGAAAGCGGTGCGTAAGAGAACGCAGCTGCGATTGGCAGTAAAGCTAGACGAACTTCTTTATCAGAAAGACCGCTTGCATCCAGCAAGCTTTGAAACTGCTCTTTAGAGATTGTGGCGTCAAAGTTGTCTGCTAATACGATGTCACTTAAAAGTGCTTTCAATGAAGCTGGAGCACTTTCCAGCGCCAGGGTAATACGACTGTTCATGTTGAATCCTTAATTGACCTTAGGCTTTAAGTTTATGCAATACTCAGAAACTTTCTGTGATCGGTGTCACTATTGTATGTTGGTTGTTACATTGTGTTGCACAATTAGAGTGAGGTCACAAATGAAATCGTTTGCAGCCAGCAAAGTGTAATTGATGTCACAAATTGACGGGTGCATCACATTGCATGAATAAATAGTTTAGTGGAAAAAAAGAGCGCATTTCCCAAAGATTTATTGGAAAAGCGCTCTGATTTTGTTCGGGAAATAGCAACGACATAGATAGATTGTCAGCTACTTCGGGTTAAATTTTTGCAATTATGAGTATATCCATAACACCAGCGAGAACACAGAAGGTGCCAATATCGAGGTAATAACGCCACATAACACTAATGCTAGAGAGCTAAATGCAGCATCTCGTGGATCTTTCTCTGCGCTAGTTGCTGTTCCTAATGCGTGAGAGACCGTTCCCATGGTAAGTCCGCGTGCTATTGGACTTTTAATGCCGATTAGGTTGTAGATGGGATAAGCGAAAATTGCACCAAATAGCCCAACCAAAAGCACCAAAATTGCCGCTATGGCAGCTTCACCACCGAGATGGCTAGAGACTTCCATTGCGATTGGGGTGGTCACCGATTTGCCTAGTAAGCTTGCAATTAAGCCAAGGTCTGCATGAAACGCAGCGGCAATCAATGCAGCGGTCAGCATTGACATTACACTGCCTAAGACGCAAGCAAAGGTGATGATGCGCCAATTGGCTCTTATCTGCGGTAGCTGCTCATACAGAGGATAGGCGAGCGCTACAACGGCAGGTTGCAGCATAAAGGTAATCCAAGTGTTGTCTGCATAGTACTCCTCGAATGGGATTCGCCAGTAGGTGAGCACCGGAATAATGATCGCTAAGCTGATCAATAGAGGATTACATAATGGCGAGCTTACTTTTTGACTTACCCAACGAGCAAAGAGAAATACGACAATAGTCAGAAGAATCCACATACTATTTCCCCTTCGCAATCACTCGGTCTAAGAACCAAGATAGAGAAATAAGGACGATCAGTGTGCCACCAACCGCGCTAGCTAAGATGGGAAGGGCGTTGGCAACTAGCATGTCGAAGTGCTCCATGAGACCAACACTGATCGGTACAAATAATAAGATCATGAAACGGATGATTAGGCTCGCACCAGGTTGAACCCAGTGGGGAGGGACAATTCCGATCACCATTGCGAAGAAAAGCAGTAGCATGCCAAAGATACTTCCAGGAATCGCAGTATCGAGAAGGCTTTGAATGGCGTTGCCTGCTGTCAGTGAACCGATGATCAATGTAAAAGAGATCATTAGATACACAAGTTGGATCAATCTTTCTTTCAAAAGGAGTCTCTTTCTGAGTTAATGTATAACGGTTAACGAGTAACCGTTATTTAAGTCTGAATTAGTACATATAAAGCTTTAGAGCTATAAAAGACGGGTTTAGCTCGCGAGTTTCTCTACGTACTGGTATACCGCTTTGAGTATTGCCATCTTCTTTTCATCGTTTTCATGCTCATGAGCAAGATTTTCAAGGTTGAGCATGTATTCTTCAAGTCGACTTTCGTAAAACTCACGGCAGTGATTCGCCCATTTTTGCTGTTCTGATTCATCTAACGTCCAAGGGTAGTGACGTGCTTTGTAACGGAACAGAAGGGGCTCTATACGTTCGTCGGCAAAGCTGATGTCGAGTGCAGCGAGGTTGTTTGGTTCAGTTTGACGAATAATATCCATCGCGGCTTTATCTGATGGAGAAAAGAAACCATCGTAAAGCTGAGTATCAACATCGTCGTCTTTCTCATACTCGCGTTCAACAGAATAAAGACCAATCAGCTTTTCGCGAATCTCTGGGTGTTCACGAAGAATCGCTAAGTTTGCCAGGCACTGCTGGCGATCAATGCCAATGGTTTCAGCATTTTCAGCCGTTAGTGTTTTCGCTGGTGCAAGAATAGGACATTTGTTCAGTTGCACGAGTTTAATCGGTATAGGCAGTTCGTCTGGACCTAATTCGCTGTGTTTGGTGTAGAGCCTCTCACGCAATGCATCAGTGTCTAATTCAAGCAATGGCGTTGGATCTTTCGCTAGGTCTACAACGATAACCGCGTTTTGGTTGGTAGGGTGCCAAGCCATCGGCACAATCCAACTGGTGTAGTTACACTCTTTACCTAGCATGCCAGAGACGTGCATGAGTGGTGTCATGTTAACAATGTCGACAAGTTCATTCAGTTTGCGTTTATGACGCATGTTGTACAAGTAGTCGAACATTTTCGGTTGAGCAGCTTTAACTTTCTTCGCCATTTCAATGGTTGCAATAACGTCAGCCATCGCGTCGTGCGCATTTTCGTGTTCAATGCCGTTAGCAACAGACAAATGTTCTAGCTTAAAGCTTGGGAAACCTTCTTCATTTTCTGGCCAAACAATGCCATCTGGGCGCAATGCATGCACCGCGCGCATCACATCCAACAGATCCCAACGTGAGTTACCGTTTTGCCAGCTCCACGCATACGGTTCGATAAAGTTGCGGTAACAGGTGTAACGTGTCACTTCATCATCGAAACGAATACTGTTGTAACCAAGGCTGGTTGTGTTTGGCTTAGATAACTCTGCGTGAATCTTAGCGATGAACTCTGGCTCAGGTAAGCCTTGTGACATTGCTTTCTGTGGGGTGATTCGCGTAATTAATGCAGCTTCAGGTGCAGGTAGATAATCAGCTGGCGGTTGGCAATAGATAACCAGAGGCTCACCAATGATGTTGAAATCTTGGTCGGTGCGAACACCCGCAAATTGGCTTGGTCGATCTTTGGCTGGGCTCGTCCCCCAAGTTTCATAATCGAAGAAGAAGTAGGTCGGCTGAGAGTCGTGCTGCATAACGTTGATATATCCAGTTTTATCTGATTTCCCAAGTATTAGAACACCGTGAGGGCGCTAACGCAATGAGCTTAGCCGACTTGATTCGCGATTAGATTTATGTTCAACACCATGTTTTATTTGAATGAAATCATTCAAAGGAGCTCAGCTAGTTTGTCACTTAGTTCTAGTCAAGGAGTATGAAATTTGTTTTGTTGAACCGTGTTGGCTTGTATTTGTACTAAATGCGACAGATAGCACAACAAATCGGACGAAAAAGGAACGGATATATTAAAGTTGGCTCATAAAGTGCCGATAGGTTATTAAATGCATAATATTCATGTAAATTATTGATGTTTTTATAAATATAACTAGGCGTACAGTATGGCTATAAATGTAAATTCAAATGTATCGGCTATGGTAGCTCAGCGGTTTGTAAATAATGCCAGTTCCCAAGTCAGTACTTCAATGGAACAGCTGTCATCAGGCTACAAAATAAATAGTGCTCAGGATGATGCAGCAGGTCTGCAGATATCGAATCGACTTAATGTACAAAATCGAGGTCTTGAGGTGGCAGTAAGAAACGCTAACGATGGAATCTCTATCGCTCAGACGGCGGAAGGCGCCTTAAATGAGACGACCAATGTACTCCAAAGGTTGCGTGATTTGTCTCTACAAGCTTCGAATGGCTCGAATTCAAAAGATGATCGGCTTTCGATTCAAGCCGAGGTTACAGCGCTTAATGATGAGCTCAATAGAATTGCGGAAACGACTTCATTTGCTGGTTCAAAGTTGTTAAATGGCTCGTTTCAAGATAGATCGTTTCAAATTGGTGCTGATAGTGGAGAGGCGGTTGTACTGAGCCTACAAAACGTACGATCTGACAGCCTTTCTGCTGGTGGCATGTTTTTGCGGACAGCTGAGGGAAAAGCTGATGACTGGACCTTACCTCGAGACGCATCACTAACAGTTGATATAGCTGACGAATATGGTTTTGAACAGGTGACGTTTGATTTGAAGAAAGGCAGCGACCTAGAAGAAATCGCGACAAGAATCAATGGCCAGCAGGATATTGTTAACACATCGGTTGATGGAGAGGGACGACTACAAATATTTTATGGGCCTGACTTTAACGTTAATCTCGATGGCGATTTCCTTGAAATAATGGGCGCACCAGAATATCGCTATGAGACTGTGTCTAATATTGATGTAACTTCTCAAGGTGGTGCCCAAAGGGGAATTGCTTTGGTCGACCAGGCTTTAGAGTATGTTGATTCGCATCGAGCTGAACTTGGAGCTTTTCAAAACCGGCTTGGGCACGCTATCAGCAACCTAAACAATATTGATCTCAATGTGCAGGCATCAAAAAGTCAAATAAGGGATACAGACTTTGCAAAAACAACAACAGAGTTGACCAAATCTCAAATACTACAACAGTCTTCTAGTTCAATATTGGCACAGGCGAAACAAGCTCCAAACTCAGCTCTGAGCTTGTTGGGTTAATCAGACGGTGGCGTGAACATCATTTTAAGCTTTTCACGCCAGCTATATTCACGGTTTCTGAGGTCTTGAAAAATCAGTTTCCACTCTTGGAAGGTGACAGTTATAGGGTTATCGCTGTTGACAGGCTTAGTGGTGCCGTAACGAACGGTTTCCACTTCCGGTTCAAAAGTGCCAAACAGTTTGTCCCATATGATGAGCACGCCTGCGTAGTTTTTATCAATGTATTGTGGATTACGACCATGATGAACACGATGGTGAGAAGGCGTGTTGAACACCCACTCTAAGAGACCTAATGTGCGTATCCATTGTGTATGAACGAAGAACTGTAAACCAAGGTTGAGAAGTACGACGAATACTACCCACTTAGGCTCAAATCCAATGATCACCAATGGCAGCCAGAAGACCCACATGCCAGAGATTGGATACATCAAGCTTTGACGGAAGGCAGTACTAAAATTCATTCGTTCAGAGCTATGGTGGGCAACATGCGATGCCCACATCCAGCGTGTTCTGTGACTCGCTCGGTGGAACCAGTAATAGCAAAAATCTTGCAATATCATTAGACAGAGAAAGCTGACCAACCCCATTTCAATCTCGATGAGTCGCCAACCAAAGAGCCAAAGATACAGGTGAGCAACCAATAGTCCCGTCACCAAATCGGAGAGCTGATGCATTCCTGCCAGAGTGAAATTGCAAGCGACTTCCGTAACGGTATAGCGCGAGTTTTCAGGTAAGTGTCCCTGCTTTTGACCAATGAAATACTCAGCGAGCATACAAGCGATGAAAAGTGGTGCAAGTACCACGAGTAACCATTCTGGGTTGTTGATGAGTGACTCTATGTTCATCGGATGCCTCGGTATGTATTAGTAACAGTTTTGGGTAGATAGGTTTATTGGGTAGTAACTTCGCTTACCAGCACGCAAAATGATCTTCAGTTAATCCAAGTACATGCTCGAGCTGGTGTATGACCCCATAGTTATCTGTTATCGAGCCAGAAAAGTGGCCGATAAACTGACGAAAATTGCTCTTAAGCACAATCAAATTGAGTTTTTCACTGCGTTTATTGCAAGGCGTAAAAGTCAGATCAATTCGTCGATCTTCAGAGTGAATCTGCCAAGGTTGAGTGATGTCATCACGGTTAAACTCAAAGTGGACGACAGGGAGGAGATGTTTTATGCCCTCTATCCAAAGTGTGTTCTCACACGTCCCAGTCTCATTTACGCCTGCCGCCAGATTTAACCCGAATCGAATCAGTTTTGAGGACTCTCCAATAAGATGCGTGTTAATACTTGCCCAGCGCCAACTTGTTTCCCGGCGCATATAACCAGCTGAAAAATCGTAGCCTCCTAAGGCGTGCTCAAGGTCCACTTCATGGTTGTTAATGGTCAGGTTTCCACTTACTGAAAGCGCGTTGTGTTTCTGGGTATAGGTCCAGCCCGAGTAGCCAGTTGGTGTTGCCATTGAAAGCGGCTGACTATCTTCTTGACCTAGGAGCTCAAGGTTGGCTTGAACATGCTTAGTATTTATTTCTACTGCCCAATTACCTTTATTAATGCTGAATTGGATTTGGCCTCGAGCAATTTGGGTGACTCCTTGGTAGGGAGAAGATGTTATTGCTTTGTCTAGAGACAGTGGGCGAAGCCAAGACTGCTCTTCAAGACTGTTTTCGTTGATGTTGTATACATAGCAGAATGCGGAACCCAGATAGCGAATATCGGCGATCGCAACACCGATGACATAGTTTGCAGCAACCACGCTGACAAATTGGAACTGCTTATAATGAAAGTAGCGTTGCCAACGACTGGCTGGATTATCCATGACATTGCGATAATCGAACCTCTCGATATTGAGCTCGTGAGGGATTGTATCGAACTGACCGACAACAGGCTTGCCCTGAGAATCAATAATACTTCTAGGTGCTTTTCGGATGATTTCAGGTTTAATCATGATTAAAGTTTACATTGCATTAACATGATGACTATTCTAGTGAGCCAATTTGCGAAAGGTTAGGTCATTAGCGGACATTAAACAGCTTGCCATCACGCTGTGTGATTTGGATATGGTAAAGTTCCAATAGAGAGGCCAACTCAATTATTGATTAGAAGGGAAGCCGACGACGGATTATGGAAGAGTCATGACAGAAGAGAAAATATTGGCGGCATATCAACCAAGTAGTGCCCATCAACCATTGGGAAGTTTAGATATTGCGTTGTTGCTTGATAGCCTAGAATCACGAGGCATCGACTGTAAAGCGTTGTTGTCTTCCCTTGGCTTAGCCAACATTGATTGGCAAGACCCTAATATTCAACTTAGCTTTGCCGACAAGTTGATTGTGTTCAAGGCGGTGAATCGTCTATTGCCTCAAGAAGGGCTGGGCTTATGGCTTGGACAACAGGCGAGGTTGAACCACTTTGGTGTGCTGGGTTACGTGCTGGCGACGAGCGCAAACGTATTGGAAGCCGTTAAGAGTGGCTTCAAATATCTTCGGCTAAACGGTCCAATATTCTCCGTGGTACTGATTCAGGACTCTGATGAAGCGATCATCCGAATCGAGAACTCGTTGGATATCGGCGAAATGTTGCCTTTCTGCTGTGAGTATTTCTTCAGTTCTATTGTTTCTCTTTTCTATCAGTTGACTCGTCAACCTCTGAAAGTTAATGAGCTACGTCTTTCTTATCCAGAGCCTATCTACGCTTTATGTCGCCATGGAGACAAATACCAACAACGGTTTGCTTGTAATGTTGAATTCAACCAAACGTTTTGCGAGCTCCGTTTTAATAGTGATTTACTCCATGAGCCATTGCCGAGTCACGATGCTGCATCCTTAGAGCATTATTTATCTTCTTGTCATAGCATCATGGCAAGTCTAGGTTCTCCCTCAATCTTTAGTAATCAAGTGAGAGCGATGCTTTATCAAGAACCTGGTCAGTTTCCAAACATTGAACAATTGGCTGGTGAATTTGGCTGTTCTTCACGAACATTGCGAAGGGAACTCTCGAAAGAGGATACGAGTTATCATGATTTGCTTGCTGAAGTCCGCCGAGAATTGGCCAAGGAGTTGCTGCTAAATACCGACATCAGTGTTGAAGATATAGGGGAACGTCTTGGTTATAGCGATTCTGCTAATTTCAGACGTGCATTTAGGAGCTGGATGAAACAGACACCAGCGCAATTTCGTCAACGTTTGTCCTAATTTAGACGCTAATTAAGCCGCGGCAATCGCGAGTTTAGATATTTGACTCTTTATCCTTGTCATAAACCGAGTAGAGGATATAAACAGAATGACAAAAAACAGGTATGATAGTGCCGTTTTTAATCCTGAACTGGGAAAGTCATGGCAAAGTTAACACTCCAAGAGCAGATGCTAAAAGCTGGCTTGGTTAATGAGAAAAAGCTGAAAAAAGCAAAAAAAGGCTCTAAGAAGTCACGTGTTCAAGCTCGCGAGGCGAAAGCAGCAGCTGAAGAGAATCGTTTGGCGCAACAAGCGAAAGATAAAGAGCTGAATCAACAAATGAAAGAGAAACAGCTGAGTAAAGAGATCAAAGCTCAGGTGAAACAGTTGATTGCGATGAACAAGATCGAGCAAAAAGATGGCGAGATCAAATACAACTTTACTGACGGTACGTTGGTTAAGCACCTATACGTCGAAGAGCTGACTCAAAAGCAGCTAAGTAAAGGTATTTTAAGTATTGCTCGTGATGACGAAGGGTACGTGATTATCCCAACCAGCGTTGCCAACAAGATTGCGATGCGTGACGAAGAATCTATCGTTGATACTCAGGCGGCTTCAGAAGAAGAAGTTGATGAAGATGACCCGTACAAAGACTTCGTCGTGCCAGATGACTTGATGTGGTAATCAAGTACTAAGCCTTAAACGATTTAAAAATGCAGTTGTACTCGTATGAGTCAACTGCATTTTTTTATGACTTGAGTAAGACAATGACCGCAAATGCGAATGCCCTAATTAGCGTTGTTTGAAGTGAATAATGCACTTGGTATGAGCAAGAAAATTAATTTGTACTCTAACTATTTTTTGAAAAAAGTTACCACTATTTAGTTCTTTATAATCAGATAGTTATGCTGTCTCTGGTGGGTTAGTGCGCAGGCTTTGCCAAAAAAATGTTTTATTCTGTGTTATAATACCGACCTCGGGATTGAGTAAGACGTCGTAAGTGATTGATTAAATTCACTTATTTTTACCCTTTTATATGGTATGGCGCGCTGATCAAATTTTAATTGGATATGGAGTTGGTCCTTATATTCGGATTGTCGAATATGTGTGCATCTTAATTTATGAGTTTTAAGTCAAAAAAATACAGTATAGATTCAACAGATTATCAAGTCGGTCAAGACAACATTAACAAGTGGGGCATGGATGTCCACAACACGGTTTTCACTGCTTCTGCAGGCCTTTCAATTCTCTTCATCGTAACACTTCTAGCAATGGCACCCGGCGATGCAAAAGCTGCAATCGACGCGGTGAAAGGCGCAGTACTTGCGAACTTCGATTTCCTATTCATGTGGGGCGCGAACCTTTTCCTTATTTTTGCTATTGGTCTGGCATTCTCTCCATTGGGCAAAATTCGCCTAGGTGGCGAAAACGCAACTGCTGACTACACAATGGCTTCTTGGATTGCGATGCTTTTTGCTGCGGGCATGGGTATCGGCCTTATCTTCTGGGGTGTGGCAGAGCCTACAGCGTTCTTCACTAACTGGTTTGGTACGCCACTCAACGCAGAACCTTATACTGCAGCTGGCCGTGAAGCTGCACTGGGCGCGACAGTATTCCACTGGGGTCTGCATGCTTGGGCTATCTATGGTATGGCAGCGCTTTGTCTAGCGTACTTTGTTTACAACAAAGGTTTACCACTATCGATGCGTTCAGTTTTCTACCCAATCCTTGGTGACAAAGTTTGGGGCAAAACAGGCGACGTGATTGATGTGATGACAGTTCTAGTAACGCTATTCGGTCTAGCGACTTCTCTAGGACTAGGTGGTACGCAAGCAGCAAGTGGTATCAGCCATGTATTTGGTCTTGAGAACAACTTGTTCCTCCAGCAACTGATCATTGTACTGATTATGGTACTGGCAATTGTTTCTGTACTTCGTGGTATGGACGGTGGTGTAAAATTACTAAGTAACCTAAACATGGTTATCGCATTTGTTTTCCTAGGTTTCATCGCGGTGCTTAATTTCACTACGGTTCTAGATTCAGTCGCGACAGCGGTAACAGGTTATGTGAAAAACATTATCCCGCTGAGCCAAACAACGGGCCGTGAAGATACGACTTGGTTACATGGTTGGACCGTATTCTACTGGGCATGGTGGGTAGCATACGCACCGTTCTTCGGTATGTTTGTAGCGCGTATCTCTAAAGGTCGTACAGTTCGTGAGTTCCTACTTTGCGTGCTTATTATCCCAACGATTGTTACTTCAGCTTGGATGTCTATCTTTGGTGGCGTGGCGATTGAGCAAGTGATGGATAAGGTTGGCCAACTGGGTATTGATCAGGGTATCGCTGATGTTTCTCTAAGCCTGTTCTACATGCTAGATGCTTACCCACTAGGTAACATTCTATCTGTGATTGCAGTTGCGCTTATTATCGTATTCTTCGTAACGACTCTTGACTCTGGTTCTATCGTTATCGATGGTATGACTGCAGGCGGTAAGCTAGAAGTGCCAGTTCGTCAGAAGGTTATCTGGGCAATCATTTCAGGCGCAATTGCGATGGTAATGCTGTGGATTGGTGGTACACAATCAATTCAAGCGCTGCAATCAATTACAATCATTGCGGCTCTGCCGTTTACTATCATCCTACTACTAGGCTGTGTCAGCCTGATTAAAGGTCTTCTAACAGAAGTTGATCAACCAAAAGTAGCAGCTGATACTGCGAAATAATTACGTGTTGTGAGCTTAGGTGATGCTTTTCAGAATCCTGAGCTACACCATTAGAGTTATCAGTAACACTTAGAATGAAAAACGCCCTTGTTTCTTCAAGGGCGTTTTTATTTGTCTAGCCATCGCTATGAATCACGTCTAAAAGGGCGATGGGCCATCGAAAGATGTTAGTGACGGTAAGCTGATAGTCGTTAAAAGGGCTTCAGCTAAGGATTACCTTTCTGGGATTCGACTATAGACATTGCTATTCACATTAAGGTTGTCAGACGAGAGTTCGGCCAACACACGTTGTTCGTACTGTTCATAGCCATCGAAGCGGCATTCGCCGATCTCATTTCGTGGGCACACCTGTACATGGTGTCTTTCGATTAATTCGGTCGAGCAGAACGGGCAGTATTTCATACATCCTCCTGATTGTACTCATTGTCTCAATGGGTAGCTTCAGTAACGCAAATTCATGTTTCGATTTGATGGCACTTTTAAGTCATGACTTAAACGAGTGATGTGCATTCCAGTGCGTACACAAACACGTTGGCTATCACAACGTTATTCGAAAGGGGACGCACAGACGATCACCTGAACCTTTGTTGAAAGGTAACAAATTGTGTCGTCTGGCGTTATATTCACTCTTCTGGGAGCAAGGTAAGCTGCTGATAAATAAAGTTACTTTTCGATTTTATGCTCTTCGAAGTAGTCTTGAACGAACTGCACAAAAGCTTTATGTTTTCTGGCTGGGTAGACCATTTGAGGATAAAACAAGTAGATGGAATTGCCGTTTGCGATGCATTCATGAGTGAGTAGTGGTGTTAGGTTTCCTTGCTTGATCTCTTCAGCGACGTAATAACTAGCGATACGAATAATGCCGCTGCCACGCACAGCCTGTTGCTTTAAAAGGTGGTTCTCGTTGCTTGAGAGCCAACCAGAAACATGCACGCTACCACTGTTAAATGGCCATTCATGTTGGTGTAGGGTCGCAAGACATTGATGATTTTGCAGATCGTCGAGTGAGTTAGGTTCACCGAACTTTTCTAGATAGCTCGGCGCAGCAACGAGGTCGTGTTGATACGAAAATAGCTTTTTAGCCACCATGTTTTCTGGTGGCGTGTTGGTGGCGCGAAATGCTATGTCGATATCTTCGCGGTTGAGGTTGTATGTGGTGTAGCTGCTGTTTATCTCGAAATAGATGTCCGGGTAAAGCGCTTGAAAGCGTTGGCACAGGTCAGAGAGAAAGACCTCAGTAAACATCTTGGGCGCGGTGATTCTTAGCACCCCTTTAATCGCTTCATGTTCATCAGATACACTTCGCTCGAGATCGAGTACTTGAGAGCGAATAACCAAGCCTTGAGCAAGCGCACGCTCGCCTTGAAGCGTGAGTCGGACACTGCGTGTGGTTCGAACCAGTAACGGGCACTCTAAGTCACTCTCTAACCGTTTTATCTGTTCGGATAAGTAACTTTTTGAAATACGGAGTTGTTCTGCCGCTTTGGTGAAATTGAGCTGTTGAGCAAGCTCAACAAACAACATCAACCTTTCTATTCGCTTGTGCTCATTCATGTCTTATCTCCAGTATCGATTTGTTCATTATAGCGAACAATCATTTCGGATTCAGGCTATTCTGTTTTCCTCGTAGAACAATATGATTAAGGCTGATTTTATGAATACGAGAATGAATAATGAAAAACGTACTTCCTTTGTCAAAACACCTAACTAATGTCAGTGAAATTGCATACGGCTGTATGGGGCTAGGCGGCGGTTGGAACGACAACCCTGTTTCTCAAGACGATGTGTACCAAACACAGGCTATTATCGAAACGGCAATGGCTTCAGGTATTAATCTTTTTGACCATGCTGATATCTATACATTTTCTAAAGCTGAACAGGCGTTTGGCCGAGTATTAAAGAGCCAGCCTGAGTTGCGCGATCAAATGTTCCTGCAGTCGAAGTGTGGAATTCGTTTTCAAGGTGAAGGTAACGTTGGACGTTATGATTTCTCAGCACATTGGGTACAGAGTTCAGTTGATGGCATTCTTGAACGCTTAAATACGGAAAAGTTAGACGTACTCTTGCTACACCGTCCTGATCCGCTGATGGAGCTCGATGAGTTAGCTCGTACACTCCAAGATCTGCATTCATCGGGCAAGGTAGAACACTTTGGTGTGTCTAACATGAGTGGCCATCAAATCGAGTATCTACAATCTGCTCTTGACCAACCTCTAGTGGTTAATCAGATGGAGATGAGCCTTGCGAAACTGGATTGGCTCAACGATGTTGTTCTGGTTAACTCTCAAGGCTTGAATGAATCGGATTGGGCTCCGGGTACGCTAGAATACTGCCGCACCAATGGTGTTCAACTTCAAGCATGGGGCTGTTTGGCGCAAGGACGTTTTTCAGAGCAGGGCTTAAATTCTGAGGATGAAAGTGTTCGAGCGACTTCGAAATACGTTCAACAGCTTGCTGAAAAATACAGTGTGACTAGTGAAGCGATCGTATTAGCGTTTCTTCTGCGTCATCCAGCCGGTATTCAACCGGTGATCGGTACAACTAACCTTGACCGAATTCGTGCAAGTGTTGCTGCGAGTAAGGTTAATCTAACTCGCGAAGAGTGGTACAACCTATTTGTTTACTCTCGTGGCCAAGCTCTACCATAGGTGATAACCATGCTGACTTCAAACAAAGCTCAACAAGCTGTGGCGATGGCTATTGAAATCGCGACTCAAAATCATCAGCAAATTGCCGTCGCTGTTTGTGATACTCACGGTGAATTGGTTTCATTCGCTAAGATGGACGACGTAAGTGTTCAGGCTGGCCTGTTAGCAAAAAGCAAAGCGTATACGTCGGCACGTGATCGTCAACCAAGTGGCAATTTAGGTGAGTGGGCACGAGCGACCGGCAAGGATATCGGTTATTGGAATGATCCGAATATCACTGGCTTTAAAGGTGGCGTGCCTATCGTCGTTGAAGGCCGTGTTGTTGGAGCAATAGGAATCAGTGGCTTGAGTGAGGAAGAGGACGAACTGCTTGCTATGTCGAGTATTTCTGAGCTCGATCTTTAGTCTTTTTGTGCTTGAAATAAAAAACCGATGCAGTGCGCATCGGTTTTTTCGTTTTGGCTTGAATGAGTTTACATAACTTATCTTAAGTCGACGCTTTCAATCCAATTACGCTTGAGCTTGCTGAAGATCGTTTTGCTCTTCTTTGTTACCTAGAATGCGGCTTGTAATTGTGCCTGCCGTCATTGCACCAGATACGTTAAGCGCAGTGCGAGCCATATCGATAAGTGGCTCGATAGAGATAAGCAGAGCAGCGATAGTTACAGGTAGTCCCATTGCAGGTAGTACTATTAGTGCTGCAAACGTGGCACCGCCGCCTACGCCAGCGATACCAAATGAGCTTACTGTGATGATGGCAATCAGCGATAGGATGAAGTTGATGTCCATTGGGTTGATGCCCATAGTTGGCGCAACCATCACCGCTAGCATTGCAGGGTAGATACCCGCACAACCGTTTTGACCGATTGTTGCACCGAATGACGCTGACAGGTTTGCAATCGCTGGTGGTACGTTAAGTTTAGTGATTTGCGCTTCAACGTTCAGAGGAATTGTTGCTGCCGAACTGCGTGATGTGAACGCAAACGTCAGTACTGGCCAAATCTTCTTGAAGTATTCTTTCGGGTTTACGCCAACAAATGAAACCAATACGCCGTGTACTACAAACATCAGTAGAATAGCTACATAAGAAGCGACGATGAAACCAAGTAGGCTCAGAATATCAGATGCGCTTGATGTCGCGACAACTTTCGCCATTAGAGCTGCAATGCCGTATGGAGTCAGAGCCATGATCATCTTAACAAGGCGCATCACAATAGATTGCGCGGCTTCTACGAAAGTACGAATCGGTGACTCTAGTTCTTCTTTCTCTGCCATCACTTTACGTGCTGCAATACCTGTTAGCACACCAAAGATAACAACAGCGATGATAGACGTTGAACGTGCGCCAGTAAGATCAGCAAATGGGTTAGTTGGAATGAAGCTAACCAGCATTTGAGGGATAGTCAGGTCAGAGACACGGTCGGCGCGAGTTTCTAGTGCTGCTAGACGTGCTGTTTCACGTGCACCTTCAGTGAGCCCTTCTGCAGACAAACCAAATGCTTGAGTCACAATGATACCGATCACGGCCGAGATAGCGGTTGTAGCTAACAGTACAGAGATGGTGATTCCTGAAATCTTACCCAGTGAACCGCCTTTTTCTAATTTCACAACAGCGGCAATCATAGACACTAGTACCAGTGGCATGATGACCATTTTCAGTAGACCCACGTAGCCGCGGCCAACAATGTTAACCCAGTCTAAGGTTTCTTTAATGATCGGGTTACCTTCGCCGAATAGCAGTTGTAGCCCAAGACCGAAACCACTACCAAAGACAAGACCAAGTAGAACTAGACGCGAAAGTGTGTGTTCTTTTTTCTGCTGTCCGTAGAGAAAAAAGAGAATACCAGTGAATACCGCTAAGGCAGCGATAGCAGGGAATGACATTGAATTTCCTTATGAATTACTTCAGAACGATAGGAAGCCTAGATATATAGGCGTGAGTACTGTTAGCTAAAATAACGTTCTGTAACAAAACGTAAAATAAGGAAAAGTAATTTGATAGATCAATTAGTCATATCTAAAAGAGTGGTTGTTCGGATATTCAACAGAGTGATGTTTCAGTCATCAATTTAGCGATATTTCGCCAAAAAATTGAGCATGTCACTCGAACTAAAGATTTCGACATTTTTGAAATTATTTTCGAATAATTTAAACAGCATTGTCTTGGCAACAGCCTCTGACTCTATTGGGCGAAGGTTTTTTAAACGACCAAGCATAAAAGGTCTGAAAAGAGGAGAGAGTGTTTGTAGGAGCTTTTCATCAGATCTTGGCTTCGTTCTATTACCTAGTAGTGGTCCAGGCCTCGCAATAAACAATTGCTTGAAACCAATACGAATTAAGTTTTGTTCCATCTGTCCTTTGCATTTTAAGTAGTGTGAGTAAGAAGTGGGAGAAGCGCCATAGCTGGATACAACGGCAACGCGCTCAACACCCAAAAACTTCATCGTTTGAGCGACGTGAGTCACCAATTCTACATCTACCTTACGTAATGCTGATTTTGAGCCTGCCTGTTTTATGGTTGTACCCAGGCAAATAACACCGAGCTTTGGTCTTGGGTGATTATCGTTCCACTGGGTGACATCGAGGTCGTTGTTGATGATTTGGACCAGCTTATTTGAAGCGAGCTCTGTTACTATTTGAGAGCGAGTGAGTGTATAAACGGTTTTTACCGAAGATTCATTTAACAGGTGTTGCAATACATGACCACCAATTAACCCCGTCGCGCCTGCTAAGATAACGGAAGAATTGTCTCCTTGAATGGACATGCGGACTCCTTAGTGAGTAGAAATGTAGTGAATCTATAATACTGAGTACTTTAGTTTTGGAACAATCTACTCAGAAGATCCAGAAAAATCCGTGAATTGCGCTACAAATTGTTCATGTTTACAGCGAGTTGGCATCTGACGCAATAAAACAAAAGCCCGCGGGGAGCGGGCTTTCTGGCTTGCGCTGGAGACGGGCGCTTGCCTAAGTGAAGGAGAGTGGGATTTTCTTCACCTTTTTGCTTTGTTTACCAGATTTATTCGGCTTTCTTCTACTTTGGTTAGCGAACATAAAGACCTCCTAAATCTTATTTTGCTAAATGTGTACCTCAGCTTTCGTTCCTTGAAAGCCGTACACTTGGCTTTTCATAGTGAGTGACTTAAAGCACTTTAATAGAAGCATAACTGATGCCAACTTTTAAGTGATTGATTTTATTGGAATGCAATATTGAACGGTCCAGGATTGTTCAAATTGACAGTCAAAATGAGATTTTTGAGTCGATTTTGTTCAATTCGACAACAAACACGGAGTCAAAAGGGACTTATCGATAGATAGATTAGGCGATAGCAAGTACACTGATTGTTACTTTGTCACAGCCAAGGATGCGCGATGAACCTCCAGTTCGATACTCTCTCTGCAAATGAAATCTACCACCTGATGACTCAAACGGTTGTACCTCGTCCAATAGCATGGGCGTTAACCAAATCAAGTGGTGATGTATTTAATCTTGCTCCGTTTTCCTACTTCGCTCCAGTATCGAGCCAGCCTCCATTGTTGATGCTTTCTGTTGGAAAAAAGCCGACAGGTGAAATCAAAGACACAGCCAAAAATGCAATAGAAACCGGTAAGTTAGTTATTCATATTGCGTCTGAATCCTCTGCGGAAGTAATGACGGCTACAGCTGCAACACTCGAGCACGATCATTCTGAAGTACAAGCGAACGATATTGAGTTAGTCGAGTTTGAAGGTTTCTCTTTGCCTCGAGTTAAATCTTGCTCAGTGGCGTTTGGTTGTACGCTGTTTGAAGTTAAAGAAGTGGGAGAGGTTCCACAAAGCTTGGTATTCGCAAAGGTTGAAGCGGTATACATTGCTGAAGAGATTATCGATCAAACCAGTGAGCGATTGAAAATCGATGCGCTAGCGCTAAACCCGTTGTCACGCCTTGGTGGCGGTGAATACGCGACGCTCTCTAATGTTTTTTCGGTAGCGCGACCAAAATAATCGAAAGCAGAGTCAACGATGGGCTCTGTTTTCTGGTTTTACTATGTAAGAAACTATTTTTGTACGTAAGAAACTACTGCTCTCTCAGCAAAAGCAGTCATTTAACGATTAAAACTTCAAATCATCACATTGGTAAGTCATTTCCATGCTAGACACTCAACACTCGGCGTTTATCCAAAATCGAATCGATCAAAAAACCAAACCATTGGGCGCTCTTGGCCTGTTAGAGAAGACAGCTTTTCAATTGGCGTTCATTCAAAGTCAACAAAGCCAAACACCGGCTGAGACAATTCAAATCACGAAGCCTTCAATGTTTGTTTTTGCTGGCGACCATGGTATCGCGGATGAGGGGGTGAGTATTGCTCCGAGTGCTGTGACTCAGCAAATGGTATTGAACTTTGTCCATGGTGGCGCAGCGATTAACTGTTTCTGTCGGTTAAACGATATTGACCTAACCGTTGTGGACGCAGGTATTTTACAAGCCATCGATACCAGCGCGATTTCGGGCAGCAATACCGCAGTATTGGTCACTCAAAGGTTGGGTAATGGTACTCACAACTTTAATCAACAAGCAGCTATGTCACTTGAACAGGTCGAGAAAGGGATCAGCTATGGTCAGTCTTTGATTGAAAGTAAAATCGCGCAAGGCTGCAACCTCGTTATGTTTGGTGAAATGGGCATTGGCAATACCAGCAGTGCTTCGGCAATACTCAGCGCACTAACTGGGCTAGATGCAAAAGAGTGTGTTGGTCTTGGTACTGGAATAGATGACCAACAACTTAAACGTAAGCAGCAAGTGGTTGCCAACGGTGTCGAGCGCTGTGAAGGCAAATCTGCAGAGCAAGTGCTTGCTGAAGTGGGTGGCTTTGAAATTGTACAAATGGTTGGTGGGTTTATCGGCGCAGCAAAGGCGCAAACACCGATTTTGGTAGATGGCTTTATTGTCTCGGTAGCTGCGTATGTGGCGAGCTTAATTGAACCAGCATGTCGTGATTACATGTTGTTTGCGCACAAGTCTCAAGAACACGCACATCAATATGTATTGAGTGAATTAAATGCTGAACCTATGTTGGACTTGGGACTAAGGCTCGGTGAAGGTACGGGTGCAGCATTGGCACTGCCTTTGATTAAGGCCGCCGCTGAGTTCTACAACAACATGGCCAGTTTTGAGAGTGCTGGAGTGACGGTGTAATGAATCAGTCTGAGACAAACAGCGGCTTTAAATATCAGTGGCAACTGTTTTTGTTGGCACTGGGTTTCTTCTCTCGTCTACCTGTACCCCATAATACGCCTTATTCGGAAGAGCGTATGAATCGAGCCGGGCGTTATTTTTCGACGGTCGGCATTCTGCTCGGTCTATTGTGTGCGTCCGTCTATGTTTTGCTAAGTTTGTTCTTACCCGTTGACGTAGCATTGACCCTTATGATGGCATTTAGCTTAATGCTGACAGGTGCGTTCCACGAAGATGGCCTGACAGATATGGCCGATGGTATTGGTGGAGGCATGACCCTTGAGCGACGCCTAACCATCATGAAAGACAGTCGTATTGGTACTTATGGCGCTTCTGCATTGATTATGGCTCTGTTAGGTAAGTGGGTGTTTCTGAGCGAGCTTATTGAGCAAACAAGTACCGCAGATCTTTTCATGATCTTGGTTTCAAGTTACGCATTTAGTCGAGCCATTGCAGCGTCGCTGATTTATGACATGCCTTATGTCAGCGATCCTGATACCAGCAAGAGTAAGCCATTAGCCAATAAGCAGACGCGCACTGAAACTCTATTTTTGATTACCATTGGATTAATACCGAGCTTATGGTTTGGTATCGAATTTAGCGCTTTGTTGTTAGTCATAGGCTATGTCGTCCGTACACTGCTTAAACGTTGGCTAACGCTGCGTATTGGTGGCTTTACTGGAGATTGCTTAGGCGCCGCGCAGCAGCTGGTCGAACTTTCAACTTACTTGCTGTTTATCGCTACGTTTTATAACGGACTTATGGGGTAAACACGAATCATGAACAATGGAAAAAACACGCATTTAATTCTTGGTGGAGCACGCTCAGGAAAGTCGAGCTTCGCTGAAAAACAAGCCATCGAGAAATCGAGTAACGACGCGTTTCAGCTGCACTACATAGCAACTGCGACCAGTTTTGATGCTGAGATGGAGGCTCGCATTATTCATCACCAACAACGACGTGATACGCGTTGGAACGAACATGAAGTGCCGCTTGAGCTTGCAAAAACACTGCGCGATTTAAATTCATCAGATGTGGTTTTGGTAGATTGCTTAACACTTTGGCTCAACAACGTGATTTATCAACTTGGTGAACAAGCGACTAATGCACAAGTCGAAAGTTGGATAGAAGAGTTAGTCGATGCCGTCGAATCGAGCCCAGCCAATATCATTTTGGTTTCAAATGAAGTAGGTCTTGGGGTTGTTCCTATGGGGCAAGTGTCTCGTTTATTTGTAGACAATGCTGGCAGAATGAATCAAGCCTTAGCAAAAGTGGTGAAGCAAGTTACTTTCATTGCAGCAGGTTTACCTATGGTTCTAAAAAACGAAGGCTAACGGGCTCATATTGAACAAGATACGTACCAAAAATATTTACCTCGTTCGTCATGGCAAAGTACTTGGAGAGGCGGCACTCAATGGCAAGACAGACGTGCTCGTTGACGCGTCACTCCAATATGAGATTTGCGCAGCAATCACAGCGCTTCCGATTAAATTTGATGCAGTAGCAACATCACCACTGCGCCGTTGTTATGATTTGGCAGAGAGAGCGGCGCGAGCCAAATCAATACCTTTGCAGAGCATCGATGAAATGCAAGAGATGAATTTCGGTGATGTAGATGGCGTGCCTTTCGATCTTCTTAGCGACCAATGGGGCTGTTTAGAATCATTTTGGCAAGACCCAGCAAATCACCGACTTGCTGGAGCGGAAAGTTTACAGGCATTCCATCAACGAGTAATTCAAGGTTGGTCGCAACTTATTAGTTGCATCAATGACAACACATTATTGGTTACGCATGGTGGCGTAATTAGAATGATTTTGGCGCATTGTTTGGATATTGATTGGAAGAAGCCAACGCTTTACTCCAACCTTGCCATTGGTAATGCGTCTCTGACACACATTCAAATCACACAAACAGACGACAATAACTATATCAGTGTGAAGGTGATTGGGCAGCCATTGTTAGCAACCTAGCACCAGCCAGTGAAAACTGGATTTTAATATATACCAATTTATCGATAGAACATCGCACAGAATAAGGACAGAACTCATGACAACGCCAAGTTGGGATTTGAGCATTGCATATCGTGGATTAGACGATTCAAAAATTGAACAAGATATTGAATTGATCGAGCAGTGTATCGAACTGCTCTATCTTCATGTTGAAAAGCGCGATACCGTGATCGCGATGCAGAATGCGATTCAAACCTCCGAAGCGGCAGGCACGCTGTTGGGAACCATTCATACCTTCGCAAATTGCCACGCGTCAGTGGATGCAACCCATACCGAAGCGAAACAGCTTTTGGGCCGTGTTGCAAAACTCAACTCTGAAATGTCTCAAGCATTTAGCCCTTATGAAGACACTCTGGTTCACGCTGACGTGGATTTTATCACCAAAGTACTAGACCACACCAGTCCGGACGTTGCGGGTCAAGGCTTTGCTATCGAGAGTTCCCGTAAGCTAGCGGCAACTCGTCTAAGTGTTGCTGAAGAACAACTGCTTGCTGCAATGGAAGTTGATGGTCGTGATGCATGGGGTCGTTTATACGACAACTTAACGGGGTCATTAAAACTCTCACTGCAGCTTGAAGGTGAAGAGGAAGAACTTGGTTTTTCACAAGCGGCGAGCCTTCTTTATGGTAGTGAGTTTGATAAGCAAGAGCCAGGTTGGCGCGCTGTTCAACAAGCGATGGCGACGCATCAAGAATCGTTCGCTTCCATTCTTAACGCATTGGCAGGGTGGCGCTTAACTGAAAACAAAAAACGCTCGAAGATCTGTGATGTGCATTTCTTAGCGCCGAGCTTGCATGGCAGTCGTATCGTGCCTGAAACACTCGATACAATGATGGCAACAGCAAAAGCCAATCGCTCGGTAGGCCAAAAAGCGGGTCTGTTGATGGCGAAAGTCCATGGCCTGGATGAGATGAAACCTTGGAACCATCTTGCTGCGATGCCACCGCTGGGTGATGGTGAATCTAAGGTTTACCCGTTTGATGAAGCGATCGATGTGATTAAGACTGCCTTTGCAGAAGTTAATCCAGAGATGGCGCAGTTTGTTGACCTTATGGTTGAAAATGGCTGGATTGATGCAGCGCCTGCGCCAAACAAACGCTTGGGAGCTTACTGTACCAAGTTCGCAGCGACGCGCTCTCCACTGGTATTCATGACTTGGAGTGGTAGCCGTTCGGATCTTATGACTCTTGCTCATGAGCTTGGCCATGCCTTCCATAACTGGGTTATGCGTGACATGCCACTGTGTCAAACTCGTTACCCGATGACGTTGGCGGAAACTGCTTCAATCTTTGCGGAAAACATTGTTCGTGACCACTTGCTAAAACAAGCAGAAACGCGTGATGAGAAGCTAGAAATGCTGTGGGAAGAGCTCTCTTCATCTTTGGCATTGATGATCAATATTCCAGTACGTTTTGAGTTCGAAAAGGCCTTCTACGAACAGCGCGAGAAAGGCGAGCTTACGGCTAAGCAGTTGTGTGACTTAATGGAGAAAACGTGGAAAGCGTGGTACGGCGAAGCAATGAGTGAAGCGGACCCTTACTTCTGGGCGAGTAAGCTGCACTTCAGTATCTCGCAAGTGAGTTTCTACAACTATCCGTACCTGTTCGGCTACCTATTCAGTAAGGGTGTGTACGCGCAACGAGAAGTGAAGGGCGAACGCTTTTACAGTGACTACGTCGCACTTCTTAGAGACACGGGCAGCATGATGGCTGAAGATGTGGTGGCTAAGCACTTAGGTATGGATCTTACTGAAGCGGACTTCTGGCAACAGAGTATCGATATGGTGTCTGCGCAAATTGACGAGTTTGAAAGACTGCTCAATCAAGAAGATTAATTGATCTTAATCGGTTCATACTCAATAAGAGCTGTGGTAGGTTACACGGCTCTTATCTGATTGATATAGCTTAAAAACCTCGCAAGGTTTAATTCTCCCTGTTATAACCAGGGCCAATATAACTATTTATGGGCAGTATTTGTGAGTGATAACGGAGTTTCTGTTGATAAGTGCGATCATAGCAACACAATTTCTTTGTACAATTTATTAACATACGGCCGTGCAATTAAGGAGTAGCGCATGACGAAATCTCTCTTTCGCCAATCATTTCTTTTTGACAGCCTAGATCTTGAACAAGAAGTGCTTGCAGGACAAACCGTACTAGGTAATGGAGTACAACTAAAAGTCCACCAACGTGGTGTCTTTGAAGTGATTCCTGCGGATTACGATCAACAGACCAAGAACATCATTTTTTCAACAGGCGTTCATGGTGATGAAACCGCACCAATGGAACTGGTTGATAAGATTATTGAAGACATTGAAACAGGTTTCCAATCAGTAAAAGCTCGCTGTTTGTTTATTATCGCTCACCCAGAAGCGACCAACGCTCATACCCGTTTTCTTGATGTAAACATGAACCGTCTTTTTGACGATAAAGAGTATGAAGTAAACCGCGAAAGCAAGATTGCGAACCATCTAAAGCACTTAGTTACTGAGTTCTATCGAGATACTCAACCTGAGACGCGCTGGCATTTAGACCTTCACTGTGCAATTCGTTTATCGAAGCACTATTCATTTGCAGTAAGCCCTAAAGTTCGTCATCCCGTTCGCAGCCAAGAGCTCATTGATTTTATTAATAGCGGGCACGTAGAGGCTTTGCTGCTTTCAAACTCTCCAACCAGTACATTCAGTTGGTACAGTGCAGAAAACTTTGGTGCGCAGGCACTAACAATGGAGCTTGGGCAGGTGGCGCGCATTGGTGAGAACCAACTCGATAAGCTAACGGCATTTGATTTGGCGATGCGTAACCTTATCGCTGAAACTGAGCCTGAGCACCTACCAAAGAAAACCATTACTTATCGTGTAAGTCGTACTATTGTTCGTTTACATGACGATTTTGACTTCATGTTCTCAGACTCAGTTGAGAACTTCACTGCATTCAAACATGGTGAAGTGTTTGGCCACGACGGTGATAAACCATTGATGGCTAAAAATGAGAATGAAGCAGTCGTGTTCCCAAATCGCAATGTTGCTATTGGACAACGTGCCGCACTAATGGTGTGTGAGGTAGAAACTCGATTTGATCATGGCCAACTGGTTTACGATTAATCAACGCCACTAATTCATCTCAAACGATTGATATCACAAGGTTCGCACGTTATTGCGAACCTTGTGTTTATTTGGGGATACAGGTAAGGTTACGCGAACTTAGTTAAAGTAGCTTGATATGGATTTCCAACACCTTATTCAACAAAAACAGCGACGCTGGACTCGTGCCATCTATCTGATGCTTGCAGCGCTGATTGTTCTCAGCGGCCTCTATTTAATGGTCGGTGATCTCTTTATCTCTCCGTTGAATACACTCTCTCCACTTGAAGAAAAGTTACTTGTTGATTTACGACTTCCACGTCTGCTTGCTGCAATTGCAATAGGCGCAGCGCTTGCCGTGTCTGGAGCAAGCTTACAAGTTTTGTTAGGAAACGTATTAGCAGAGCCCGGTGTGCTCGGAATTTCCGGTGGCGCTAGTCTCGCAATGGTTGTTGTTCTGTTTTTCTTACCGTTCGCTCCAACGCCCGAACTTTTTATGATTGCAGCGGTGATCGGCTCGCTCTGTTTTACACTCCTGCTGGTGGGCATGGTGAGAGCGATGCGCTTAACTACCGCAAAACTCTTGTTGATTGGCGTTGCACTTGGCATTTTGTCGGGAGCGATGGTGACTTGGGCATTCTATTTTAGTGATGATCTAAGCCTTCGCCAGCTGATGTACTGGCTGATGGGTAGCTTAGGCGGTGTCGCTTGGTATCAACACACTCTTACTTTAGTGATGATTCCTGTCGTCATATGGTTGTGTTTGCAAGGAAGTAAACTCGACAAACTGATGATAGGGGAAGTACACGCTGCTCAGCTAGGTATCAACGTACCGGCACTACGTTGGCGTTTGATTTTCGCTGTCTCAATACTGGTCGGTTGTGCCGTTGCCCTTGGTGGGGTGATCAGCTTTGTGGGCTTAGTCGTGCCACACTTATTACGCTTGGCGATAGGTACTGATAACCGATATCTGCTACCACTCTCAGCGGTATCAGGCGCAGCACTGTTGGTGTTTGCAGATATCTGCGCTCGTACACTGCTTGATTCTGCTGAATTGCCGCTTGGTGTTATGACAACCACGATTGGTGCGCCAATCTTTATTTGGATGTTGGTGAAAAATCATGATTCAAATTAAAAGTTTAAGCGTAGGCTCAAGGCTATTGCCGCTTTCATTCGACCTAAAACCGGGGCAGGTTACTCATGTTGTCGGCCCAAATGGCAGCGGCAAGAGTACCTTACTCGAGGCGATCTCGGGTATAGGAGAGGGTTATACAGGCGAGGTAATTTGGGTTGATAAACAATTATCGAGTTTTTCACTGCAAGACCTCTCTCTGCAGCGTGCTTATTTAAGTCAGAGCGCACGACCAGCGTTCAACCTAGAGGTGTTTCAATTTCTTGCTTTGTCCCTGCCAAGTTCTGCAGAGCCTCACAGTGCGATCGTGTCTGAGGTGCTGACAGAGGTTAGCGAGATGCTCGAGATAAGCGATAAGCTGCACCGCTCAATACAGACCCTTTCTGGCGGCGAATGGCAACGTGTCCGTTTGGCGGGTATGTGTCTTCAGATTTGGCCGTCGTTAAATCCCTATTCGAAGTTACTGATTCTTGATGAGCCAGCTGCACCGCTGGATATTGGGCAAGAAGCATTGCTCTATAAGCTTATCGACCGGGTCGCCAAGCAAGGGATTTCAGTTTTAATGGCGAACCATGATTTGAATCGCACCTTAAGGCATGCTGACCAGGTGCTTTTGTTAGATAAAGGTGTGTTACAAAAGGTTGGCACAGCTGAAAAGGTGATGGTCCCAGAGCAGCTTGAGCAAGTGTTTAATACCCGAATTAAGAGTATTACTGTCGACGATTCCACTTATCTACTTTTCGAATAATTCATTCACGGCCTTAGTTTCAAGTAAAAGAAGTCGCGTTTTCTCTGGGCCTTAATTGACAGCTAAATCTGACTACTAATGGCTAGTTCCCTTAAGTCGAAATGCTATCTAGCATCTTTTACTATGTAACTTGTTAATTTCATTATTTTTCTTCTAGCCTGTTGTTATTTAACGCTGTTTTGTTACTGTGAAAGGAACAGCAATTAGAGTGATAAAACAACATGAACTAAGAAGGAAATGAAATGGAAATACAAGTAAGACGCACAGAACCGAGTGATGCAAGAAGTGTTAAAGAGATCTACGAGTGCCCAAATGCGTTTCGCGGCACCCTGCAACTCCCACACCCTTCGCTCGAGCTCTGGGAGAAGCGTCTCACCCATGTTCCAGAGCATGTCTATTCTTACGTCGCGTTGTACCAAGGCGAAGTCATTGGCAACCTTGGCTTAGAGGTCTGTGTTAACCCGAGACGCAGGCACGTTGCCTCATTGGGCATGGGGGTCAAAGATAACTTTGCGGGGAAAGGTGTTGGTAGCGCATTATTGCAGACTGCGGTCGATCTTTGTGATAACTGGATTAACATTAAGCGCCTTGAATTGACGGTTTACACCGACAACGAGCAGGCTATTAACCTCTACAAAAAGTTTGGTTTTCAAATTGAAGGGGAGTCTGCGGCATTTGCATTTCGTGATGGCGAATATGTTGCGGTTTACCACATGGCAAGAATCCAACCAAGCTAACTCAGTCAGCCACTTTGGTCTGTAGAAATAAACAAAAAGCGCCTCAGAACTTGAGGCGCTTTTTAAATTTCGCTTATAAGGAAATATTTTTAAGCCGTTAGCGGCACAAGATCAGCTGGACGGTAGTAAACCGACTTAAGCACTTTACCTTGGCGAATGGTCTTCTCTTCTGAAACGAAATCTTCTGCACACTTCGCGATGATGTAATCACCTTTTTGTACGGCCATTAGCTTGATGTTTTGTTCAGCGTAGAATGCTTCAGTTTCTGCGTACTCTTTCTCGTTGCGACATACCTTACTCATGTTGCTTGAGTGCACTTCGTCCCAACATGGTAGGAAGTCGATAGCGCGGTTCTTCGCGACGTTAAGCAACAAATCAATTAGGTAGCTGATTGCTAGATTATCTTCAACTTTGTCTTGGCCCATGTGGACTAAACGACCCATTAATACGTAGACGCTGTCGACGATTGCATCGGCTTGTTCTGTTTTTGAATCGGCTTCTGCAAGTTCAGTCAGCTCTTCGATAGCCAAAGAGGTGTGAAGAGTATCGCCTTTGTCGTCCATGGTTTCTGGTGCAGCAACAGGAAGATCAAAAGTGCTACGGAACTCTTTAATATCGCGGTAAAGGTGATCGAAGATGGTTTGGTTTAGTTGAGAAAGGGTCATATTCCTATCCATTTGTCTTTGGTAGACGGGCATTTTAGCAAAGCTAGAAGTTTGGCGCTATTCACAAGACAAGCAGTTGAGAACATATTCTTTGTGTCAATGTCTCTGATTGCTATCAAAGTATTTGTATATTGATTGTTTTTCCCTTTTACTCATCAATATCAGGAATGGCTTATATGAGAGCCATCTACTAAAGTAGAGAATCGATTTATGAATAGAGCCAGCGAAAGCGAAGTTGTTATTCGACGCTTGTATCAAATTACTAACGACTATCAAAAAGGGTTTGATGTACAAATCGTACAGCTCTTGGAGATGGGCTTACAACGATTTGAACTCGATATTGGCATTCTATCTAAAGTCGAAGGGGATAATTACACGGTTCAATATTGCGTCACTCCTGAAGATGTACCGCTCCAACAGGGTGACTCTTTCGATTATAGAGCTACCTATTGCGAGATTACTTGCCAAGCTCGTGGCCCGATTTCAATCGAACATTGCGGCACGCATGATGTTTACGCCGCACACCCAGCTTACAAAGCTTTCGCTTTAGAGTCTTATATCGGCATACCAATCTATGTTGATAATGAAATCTATGGCACCTTAAACTTCTCTAGTCCAACACCTTATTATCGAAAATTTAGAGAGATTGATATCGACGTGATGAAGCTGATGGCTTCGTGGATTGAAGTGGAGTTGGTTCGAAGAGCGCAAGAGTTACGACTTAAACAGCTTAATGAGAAGTTAGAATATCAAGCCCTGTACGATCCATTGACTAGACTACCCAATCGTCGTTGCCTGTTTAAAAAGCTCAATGCAGAGGTTGAGAAGCTTAGGGCAGGTGAAGGGGTCGGGAGCATTGCGGTGATCGACATTGACCACTTCAAGAAAGTGAACGACAACTATGGTCACCAGATCGGTGACGATGTGCTTAAAAAGATCGCCAATGTTCTAAGAGAAAATACCGATGAGGGGGGGATTGCAGCTCGATTCGGTGGTGAAGAGTTCATCGTCTGTTACCCGCAATCTACTCCTGAGTATGCTGAGCGCCGCATAACGCAACTTTTACAGTCAGTGAAAACGATCACTTTAGACAGAGAGCCTATTACCATCTCTGCGGGTGTTTGCCACTTTCAACTGGCCGATGAAGGTGATCAACTCAATAGAATGTCGACGCTCGACAATTTGATAAAGGTTGCTGATGAGTGTTTGTATCTCGCCAAAGAAAATGGGCGAGACCAATTTGTAGCCCGCCCATATATAATGACTTCGCAGAAAGTTTGTACTAGCTAGCGCCAAACAAGTACGGGAATAGTTTACGTCGCTCTTCCGGTGTCAGAGACTCCACACGAGCGATGTTGGTGTCTGGAATTGCTTCTGGGTTCGGATAGTGCTTCAACACTTTTTCCATGCTCTCTTCACGAATTAAATGATAAACAGGGAAAGGTGAGCGGTTAGTCAGGTTCTCATCGTCTTCTGGATCTGCACCACCAAAGCAGTAATCAGGGTGGAACGTCGCCACTTGGTAGATGCCTTCCCAATCTTGCTGCTTAATAAGCGCCTCGATCCAATCAATAAACATGTTGTAGTCAAAGAAGTCTTGAAGCATGTTTGGAACAACAACCAGCGTTGTCTCTAGCTCCTGCGGCGACGTGTTATCGAGTTCCACAAAGTGCGCCATAATGTCTTCCAACAACGCCTCTTCAGTTGTGGCTTCACTAACGAAGATCTTAATCTGCTTGTTACGCTGTGGTTTGGCAGCAAAAGGACATAGGTTTAGTCCAATCACAACATCATTTAGCCATTGTTGAACTTGGTCGTGAATAACCTGAAGATCGTTCGAGGATGTGTTTGACATGACTTGCTCCGAATAATTTTTGCGTAGCATAACAAAATCAGTCGTAATCAAAACCCTAATTTACCCTTACTGTACTAATCGGTCTTTCAAACGCTTAAATAAGTGCTTGTTAGACTTGCGCTTGTGTCATTGCAGGTTTGGTTTCGCGATGGTGGTGCAGTTGATAGAGCCAGATGAAGATCAAGCCATACAACAACGAACCTCCCGCCATAACGCCATTCCAACCGAAGTGTTGCCAACAATAAAGCAGCAGGAATCCACCCAGACTACCACCTATATAATAGTGAACGAGATAAAGCGCAGTTGCGGTCGCTTTTGCCTTGGTCGCCTTTTGACTCACCCAAGCATATGCGAGCGTATGGGCAAAGAATGCGCCAAAGCTAATTAAGAGAAGACCAGCAATCATGAAGGGGATCTGTTCAACGGCAGAGACAAGCATGCCGAGCAAACTGATACTTGCACCAAAGGCGATACCCGCGAGTGGATCGTACCTTTGTGTCCAACGGCTAGAGAATTTAGAGCTAAGCGTCCCTGCTAGATAACAAAGGAAGATCAACGACGCCAAGCTGACAGCAAGGGAATGAGGCTCTGCAACAAGCCTGAACCCCATTACAGAATACAAATTAACGAAGAGAGCAAAGTTAGCGCCACCAATGAGCATCGCTGTCCAAAGTGTTGGATTTTTGAGGTGAGTGATCACCGCTCGGTTGTGGTGAAAGAACAGACCTTTCTGCGGCTTAAATCCATGTTGGTTTGGCAGTTTCCAAGCGATATAGAGAGCACCAATAAATGAACTCACCACAAAAAAGAGGATAGCTGCATGCCAATCGAAGTAGTCAGTGATGAGCCCACCTATCACACGTCCAAAAATCCCACCTAACGAGTTGGCCGCAATATAGCCACCAATAGCGATAGCAAACGCTCTAGGTGTTAATTCTTCGACCATATACGCAACGGCGACGCCAGCAAAGGCAGCAACTGCAACCCCCATGATTGCGCGTGCCGCAACCAGTTGCCATAGCGTTGAAGTAAACACCATAGAGAGACCAACTAGCGGAATTAAAAAGAGGCTAAGTAGAATAATAGGTTTTCGGCCGAAGCTTTCTGATGCTATGGCCCAGGGAACAAGGCTGAATGATAAACCGAGTGTAGTCGCTGCGAATAACCAGTTAACTTGAGTTTCGCTGACTGAGAACACTTCAGCCATATGTGGAAGAATGGGTTGGAAGACATAGAGGTTACAAAAAATAATAAACGAGCCAATCGCCAATGAACGGGTGATGTTTCTGTATTGTGGCGTGCCTGCGTCAAACATGAGGTGAACCTTGTATTATTTATTTACCGACTTGTGAACAAAGTAGCAACTCACCCTTGATAAAAGAAATATATTAAAGATATCACCTCAATATATTTTTTATATCACCATGCTTGAATCAAAATCTCTTCGTCACTTTTTAGCGGTTGCCGACCATGGCAATTTCACACAGGCCGCCAAGTCGCTTCATATCGCACAACCAGCCTTAAGTATTTCTATAAAAAAGCTCGAACAAACCCTTGAACTCACGTTATTCCGACGAGGAGATAAGCAGGTGACGTTAACAGAAGAGGGAAAAGTGCTATATGAGCACGCCAAACGTATTGGACAGCAATTTGAAGATGCTCAACTGGCGATGAATGAGCTGAAGGGGCTGGAAAAAGGGGAAGTACGATTGGGCGCGCCAAGCATGATGGGAAGCTACTTTTTTCCAAGAGTGGTTATGGCGTTTAAAAGTCAGTACCCAAACCTCAAGATCACCATGATAGATGCTGGTACCGCCTCAATTAGAGAGATGTTGCTTAATGGTGAGCTCGATATCGGTGTGGTGAACCATGATAACGTGCCTGAAGATCTAGAAACAGATCATCTACTGGCCTCAGAAATGTTGGCGGTTGTAGGTAAAGACCATCCATTCGCAGCACAAAAAAGCCTGACCTTTGAGCAGTTCTTTGAGCAAGACTTGATCATGTTTAAGTCGGGATATTTTCATCGTGACTTTATTGATCAAATGCGCGTGAAACACGATCTTGATATGAGTATCGCCTTTGAAACGAATTTATTGCCTATGATTTTGTCGATCGTAAAACAGGAGTTCGCAATAACCGCTTTGCTGAGTTTGGTGACTGAATATGAATCGGATGTTGTGGGTATTCCATTTAGTGAACCAGTAAAACTTAATTTATCGTTAGCATGGCGAAAAGAAGGGTATTTATCGAAGGCAGATAGAACCTTTATTGAATTTGTTAAGCAGTATGTTTAACCAACAATTGTGTCAATAAACAGTCGCGAGGGCTGTTTTGTAAAAATCGGATATTTTACGGATGAATTATATAACCATTAACTTTTTGATCGTTATTGACTAAATGTCACATAATTCATATGGATAAAATACTCAATTTTACCGATTACCTATTGATTTTTAGAGATTAAATGTAAATTTGGTTTACTTTCAGTAATGATTACGTATAGTTCAAATTCTTGACAGTATATTAATCAGATTCTATGAAGTGTAAATGTAAAGAGCAGCAAGTAGTAAGAGTACACAGAACTTTGTTTGATAAAATTTTGGGTATTAAAGCGAAATACAAATGCGTTAAATGTAACGCTGTCTTTAAAATTAAAGGCTGATTTGATTCTACAATTTTTATATTTTTGTGTATTACTTGCACAAAAAAGCCCGCATTATGCGGGCTTTTTTTATGATGCAATTTAAGCCGACTCGATTCTAGTTGTAGTTGGCGTTGTACATCTTGTCGAAGTTTTTCTGATTCCATCCAACCATGATTTGATCGCCAATCTTAAGTACTGGGATTGAGCGAGCGCCCATTGCTTGTAACTCTTTACGGCCACGCTGCATTTTTGCGTTGGTCAGGCGGTAGGTGATGTTCTTTGAATCTAGGTAGCGTTGAGCGTCTTTACAATGAGGGCATTTATCCGCTACGTACAATACAACACGTTTCATTTCGGTTCTCTCTTGATGGTTCTGGGCAAAGTGTAGCGAATCTAAGGTGAATAGAAAAGTGTGATCAGTTACACTACACGGCTTTGGTTTGTGTCCTCTCTTAAGAGCTCTTTTAAGGCGTAGCTTCATGCACCCATCACTGCGTTATATTCAAGGTTACCCGCAACACATTATAGATCCTGTGACACAAATGGTTGAGTCCGGTCGATTGGTAAAATGGTTTGAGTCCCGCTATCCCGAAAACCACACTATCAAGAGTGAGAAAGCGCTGTTTGATTACGCGATGGCGATTAAAAACCGTTATATGAAGAAGACGCCACCAATCAGTAAAGTGGTATACGACAGCAAAATCCACCTAATCAATAATGCATTGGGTCTGCATTCGTATGTGGCTAAGAACCACGGCGGAAAAATCAAATCTAAGAATGAGATTCGTATCGCCAGTGTGTTTAAGAATGCACCAGAGCCTCTCTTAAGAATGCTCGTGATTCATGAACTCGCACATATCAAAGAGAAAGAGCACGATAAAGCCTTCTATCAGCTATGTTGTCATATGGAGCCTGAGTATCACCAATTAGAATTGGATGCTCGCCTGTTTATGATCTATTTAGACTTAAAGAAATAAACGATGAATCAGAAACCTAAAAGCAACTTTGCCTCTAAAAATCAAAATGATAAAAAAAATGCATCAGCTAAGATGTCTAAGGGCCAAAAACCTGCGTCATCAAAGCAACGTGCCACGTCTAGTAAGCAAAGCAAAGCAATAAAGAAATCTAGTCAAACGACGGTAAAGAAACCACAGGTTAAAAGCGGTTTGCACCCACGAAACCAGCACCGTGGGCGATATGACTTTAATGCTCTGGTGAAAGCTCTACCTGATCTGAAAGACCAGTTGGTGAAGAATCCTGTTGGTGAATCGACAATTAACTTCTCTGACCCATTATCTGTGAAGCTGCTGAACAAAGCTTTGCTTGCGCATCACTATGGTGTTCAACACTGGGATATTCCGGCTGGCTACTTGTGCCCACCGATCCCGGGACGCGCTGATTACATTCATCGAGTTGCCGACCTGCTGAATAGTGAAAGCCAGGGCAAGCCATACCAACATGATCAGGTCAAAGCTCTTGATATTGGGGTAGGAGCAAACTGTATCTACCCAATCATCGGGACTACGGAGTACGGATGGCGTTATAACGCAAGTGACGTGGATCCAGTCTCAGTTAAGGCTGCTAACTTTATTGCTGAAAGCAACCCTAACTTGAAAGGTAAGATTCACTGTCGATTACAACATGACTCAACAGCCTTCTTTAAAGGGATCATTAAGGAAAATGAACGTTACGACGTCACAACATGTAATCCGCCATTCCACAGCTCTTTAGAAGAAGCGCAGAAAGGGACTCAGCGAAAGCTCGATAACCTTGCGGCGAATCGTGCGAAAAAGCAGGGTAAATTCGACAAGAAGGTTTCGCGTCCGAGTGCAATGGCGAGTAAGCAAACCAAGCCCGATCTTAACTTCGGAGGTCAAAAAGCAGAGCTATGGTGTCCGGGAGGAGAAGCTAAATTCGTCACTGGTTTAGCAAAGGAGAGCTTGGAGTTTGCTACGCAAGTCTTATGGTTCACAACTCTGATTTCCAAAAAGGAAAACGTCGCCGTATTAAAGGATCAACTGGCTAAGCTTAATGCGAAAGAGGTTAAAGTCGTTGAGATGGCGCAAGGACAAAAAGTCAGTCGTTTTGTCGCTTGGAGCTTCATGGATAAGTCGCAACGCCAGGCTTGGATTTCGCTGAAGTAACAATAATAGGCTACTGTTTTGCCGAATCAGGACGATAATGAAAGCCGATGACTGATGAAATTAAGTCGTCGGCTTTTTTAATGGACGTGGATTTATCTTAAGAGACTTTCATCTCATCAAGCATAGACTGATACTTGTCGCGTAAAGCTTTGTTACCTGCTTTTGATTCCAACTCTACTAAGATCTGCAAAGAGGGGATTTGATACCCATATCGCTGGTGGAACTTAAACAAGCGCAATCTTGCTTCTCGAAACTCTTGCTGTGATACCTCGATCTTTGTCAATTGTAGGATTGATTTAAAACGGTTTGGCTCGTGGTCGAGAGCGCGTGTGAAGTAGTACTTAGCCTTTTCACTATCACCTGACTTTAGTGCACAAAAGCCAGCGTTCTCATAGCTTGCCGAAACTAAGTAGTAAAAGGGTTGGTTGATGGCTTTGTTGAAGTATCGGTCGGCTTGATCATAATCGCCTTGCTTACAGAGAAAGGTACCATAGTTATTTAGAACGTTACCGTTGTTCGAGTCTAGCCTCAGTGCAGCTTTATATTCTTTTCTCGCTTCATCGGTTTCTCCAACTTTTTCATAATAATGTGCCATCGATAGGCGAGCGCGATAATAGCGAGGGGCGTGTTGAATCGCCAATTCAAGATTCTCTCGTGCTCGAACCATATTCTCTTGCTCCATATAACCTAGCCCAAGAGCGATTCGAGACTCAGACATTGCAATAGGGTCGGCTTCAACTCTTTGTGGTTCACCTTCTGTTACTGACACACATCCACTGAGCGCAATTAATAGTAGGAAGGGGGATAAGTTGGTTAACTTGGATGAAGGCATTGAGAGGCTCCTTGTGAATTCACAGACATGATAGGAGAACTCGAATGGTTGGTTGGCAAAAAGGCGAGCTAATGCGACCCAATCGCCATAAAAAAGCCGTTTGTTACCAACTCATAATAGAGAGGTGACAAACGGCTCGAATAAACGCTTTGGTTTTAAAGAACTGTTCAGACGAATCAGTCGTCCTTGGTGAAGTTTTCTTCGCTGAAATGATCCAAATCGTATGGCGTTTGTTGGTAAACGCAATAGTTTAGCCAGTTTGAAAACAGCAGGTGACCATGGCTACGCCAACTAGCAATAGGTTTGTTATCAGGATTGTTGTTAGGGTAGTAGTTGATCGGTATTACCGGTTCCATTCCTTCGCCAAGGTCACGAACGTATTCATTGTGAAGTGTATGTGCATCGTACTCTGGATGCCCGGTCACAAACACATTTCGCTTATCTTTTGTCGCTGCTAAGTAAACACCAGCGACGTCAGATGTCGCCAGAATATCGAGATCCGTATGGTCGGATAGGTATTCTGGTGAGAAGTCAGCATAACGAGAGTGTGGTGCTAAGAAGGTATCGTCAAAGCCGCGCAGGATTGGATGGTACGGGTTATGAATCTCATGATGATAAACACCAGATAACTTCTCTTTACGAGTACGTTTCGGTAGATCGTAAAGCAGTTTCAAGCCTGCTTGAGCCGCCCAGCAAACATAAAGGGTAGAGGTAACGTGTTTGTTAGCCCATTCCATAATGGTCTTTAGATGGTCCCAGTAGATCACATCTTCAAATTGAACCAAGCCTAGTGGCGCACCTGTGATGATCAGTCCATCAAAGTTACGGTTTTTTACCATCTCAAATTGACGATAAAAGTTATCAAGGTGCTCAGTTGGTGTGTTCTTGCTTGGTCTATCGTCGATACGCAGTAGCTCGACATCCACTTGTAGCGGGCTGTTCGACAATAGGCGTAAAAATTGAGTTTCAGTTTCAATCTTCTTCGGCATTAGGTTGAGGATCAAGACTCGAAGTGGACGAATTTCCTGTGTCGATGCTCTTGATAGCGGCATAACAAAGATGTTCTCTTCACGAAGAACATCGCTCGCTGGCAATTGGTCTGGAATGCGAATAGGCACAGCTTTCTCCCTAAGCTAGATATTTAGACGTCTATACTTCTGAATCTATAATATATTGTGACGCTTGTCGACATACAAAACGCACCTTTGTAAATATTTCGTTATTGAATCCGCCGGGTACCTGCTCATCTATGAGGTTACAGAACCTATGTTGGGACAATTGAATACACACTAGTGAACGTTTGATGCTTAAAACAGCGCTTAATGATCTAGGTTTATGCTTTTGACCTCAGATACGTTAACATTTTGCTTTCACTCTATTTTTGATGATCGGTGAGTACCAGTTTGAAACTTATCTTAATTCGAGGTCTGCCTGGTTCTGGCAAATCAACAAGAGCAAAATCTCTCGACGCCTTTCATGTAGAAGCCGACATGTACTTCGTGAATAGTGACGGTGAATACTGTTTCGAACCGGAACTGCTCCCCAAAGCGCATGAGTGGTGTCAAAATCGTGCGGAAGATGCCTTAAAGCAAGGTCTTGATGTGGTTGTTTCGAACACGTTCGTGAAGCGATGGGAGATGAAGGCGTACCGAAACATGGCGCGCAAACATGGTGCTGAACTGCTTATTGAGGTGTGCCGTGAACAGTATGGCAATATTCACGGAGTGCCGGAGTCCGTAGTTGCACGCATGAAGAAAGATTGGCAAGAATAACAAAACTGCGAACATCGGAGTCGATGGCCCAAAGTGTCTTGTTGCATGAAGAGAAATAAAGAAAACAGTTAAAGGTTAAATGAACAATGGCAAAACGTTCTGTTGTCGTGGATATGACTTCTTATGGTATCTACTCGACTTGGGATTCAAAATCTAAAGACCTACCAAAGATTCAGGAATTCACTCATCGAGTAGAAGCCGAAATCGATGTGGAGTTTGGGTATATCATCAATATTAAAAAAGCCAAAGGTGAAAAGATCCGATACTGCATCTATCACCCAAACATCACCACCGACAAAGGAGAAGTACTCGAGCCATTCGACGGTGAAGAGTATGTCGGAAGCAATGACTGGGACTTTTATCTCGGCGACACGATCTGGGCGCCTATCGACAATAAGATTGGTAAATGGAGAATGACCGTTGAGCTTAAGGGCAGAGTGATAGCCGATAAGACCTTTGATTTAGTTGCGAAAGATGAAGGTCAGTTTTGGAAAAGGCGAGGGTTCTAAGCTATTGTCTTAGATTCGCAAAGCTCCATTCAAATAACAAAGCCAAGCCGCCACGCTTGGCTTTGTTTTTTCTGCTCGAGCGAGCATATCTTATCTAAATTAGGTGGCTTTACACTTCTTGTTAACCTTTTGATTTTTATACCCTTGTTACCTCATTGATATAAAAGAGTCTCTTTCTTTCTATAAATAATAGAGAGTTTTGAAAGCAATATGGATACTACACCCTCACCAAAGTAGAGCGTTAAAGGTTCTATGTGCCTCTTTTTATGGGTGAAATATGATAACGATAGAAACCGCACTGTTTGGCCCCCTAACAATCAGTAGCAGTCAATTAACAGACTATTCTCGTACGAGCGTTAAGAAAGCGAAAAAGACCACCAAGAACATATTTACGGCAATAAATGCAGACGACAACCAGCCTATCACCATAGATGAGGCATTAAAGATACGTCATAAAACACACTTCATATGTGATGATTGTGGTCACAGGTTGAGAGCACATAAACGCTCCAAAACTGGGGCGAATGCACACTTCGAGCATCTGACAAAGAACCCACACTGTAATTATTGATAATATTCTCAAAGGCCTCGCTAGAGGTTGAAATCAAACCAAGAAAGGAAATTTAATGTTGTACATTCTTGTCTTAGCTATCGCTTTAGCGATCGTGGTGTTTGTTGCTAATTCCAAGAATAGAATGAAATCAGAGCAGCTAAAAGATTCGTACCTTAAGAGATATGCGAGCAATGAAGAACTGTTTAATCAGAATGACTTTTTGAGTATTGTCTTTGCTCAGTTAGAGAAAGGCAATCGCGTAGCCGTTAAAGATATCGAAGAAGCGTTAGATGTGATGACAATGATGGAGTCTTCTAACAAGTAACTTAACGTCATGTTTTCCAGATAACAAAAAGCCAAGCGATGATGCTTGGCTTTTTTAATTTCTATCTGGTTTATTGCGTTACGTAGGTAATAACAAACTCGGTGATTGAAACCATGTCTTTAACTGCGATGTACTCTTCAGTTGTATGTACTTTCGCCATACCGGTTGACAGGTTAACGGTAGTTAAACCCTTCGCGTTAAAGTTGTTTGCATCACTACCGCCACCGGTACCCTTGGTTGCAGCGGTAACGCCCAATTTTTCGAATGCTGATTTAATTGACAGGATGTGCGGGTGGTCATCAGCAATAACGAACGCGTCGTATGCACGAGTTGATTCGATTTCAACTTCTGCACCAAACTGTTTAGCGCTCTCTTCAAAAGTATAGACCATGTGGTTAACTTGATTAGTTAGCTTGTCACCATTCAGTGAACGCGCTTCAGCAACAACCGTTAGTTCTGGCATTACGATGTTAGTCGCTTGTCCGCCCTCAACAATACCAACGTTCGCTGTGGTTTCTTCATCGATTCGTAGCAAGTTCATTTTAGTGATAGCGTCAGCCGCAACTTGAATTGCACTAATGCCTTCTTCTGGCGCTAGACCTGCGTGGGCAGGGCGGCCTTTAATCTTAGCAACGATCTTTTGTTGGCCTGGTGCAGCGTTAACGATAGTACCGATAGGGCCGCCTGTATCTAGTACAATTGCGTTGTCTGATTGGATGAAAGACATATCAAAGTTCAATGAACCAAACAGACCGCCTTCTTCATAAACAGTGAATGCGATTTCAATGGTTTGGTGCTCGAGCCCTTCTGCTTTGATGCAACGTACTGCTTCCATAATCGCAGCGATGCCTGATTTGTCATCACCACCTAGAATGGTATTGCCTTTGGAACGAATGATACCGTCTTCAATGATTGGCTCAATACCAATCCCCGGCGTTACAGTATCCATGTGGCAGCTAAATACGGTGCTGCCTTCTAGTGAACCTTCTAAGCGTGCGTAGATATTGAAGCCGTTTGAAACTTCTTCTGGTACAGGCAGTTTGTGAACGGTGAAGCCAAGTTCACCTAGCTGTTCTGCTAGTGCTTCCGCTATCGCCTTTTCATTACGTGATTCACTGTCAATTTTTACTAGATCGCAAAAGTGCTCAACTAGACGTTGCTCATTAACTTGGGTCATTTTTAACTCTCATTATGATGACCACTTTTTCTTCTGAAATAGTGGTCTGTAGGAACAGGAAATTCAATATAACGCCAACTAGGCGGTACATTGTCTGAGTTAAATCAAGAAAATGCTCTGAATCGTCCAGATTTCTAAAAAAACTGAGTAGCAATTTACGGCGGTTGTAGGAATGAGCTTTGATATCACCAGTGTGAATTTAAGACAGCAATTGATGTGCTAATTGAATAAAGATGAGAGTGAGAAACTCATTGTTGAACGGATCTGTTTATTAACTGCTCTTGAGTTGTGGAAGGGGAATGACAGCAAACCTTACTTGGAGGAAATAAAGTTTGCTGTCAGAGCACAATTTGATGTTTAGTAGGTATTAACGATTACGGAGACAGCTCTATCTTTGAAGCTCTTATTTAGCTATTCCTTGTAGCAGCTCAACGAGCTCAGTTTCAGTAGATGGCTCTCTGTCTAGTTCAAAAACGGCTGATGCGCCACCTTTCAACATATAAGCACGAGTGCTGCAGTGGTCATAGTGGAACCATTTTCCATCGACACACACATCGGTATAACATCTCGGGTCTTGTTTTAGTTCCATATTGTCTTCCTTAACATTTGCTTAACGAATTTCAGACTAGTTGATCACATACTTGGTAAATTTGATCTAAATCAATGGTTAGGCGCTTTCTGTGTGGAAATTGTACAGAGTGTGTCCTGCGTACTGTATTTAGCTTGATGATTGAGTCACTAAGATGTGTAGAGGTTGGTAAAGCTGATGCTTTTTCTTGCCTATGACGACTTTTATACATACGCTAACGGTTCTAGTTCATAGTTAAGCAATGGCAAAATGACGAATATTTTTATTGTTGTAATTCTCTTGGTTGTATTTTTTTACTTCATACAAAAATATGTGGTTAAACATGATGATACAAAAGATCATGCTTACCAGAAGAAAGGGGCATTACTGAACATGCAGCAAGCCGCCTTTTACAACGCACTGAAATCTGCAGTGGGTAATCACGGTGCTGTTTTTGCAAAAGTCAGCATGACGAGCGTGTTAGCACCGGCCAAGTCAAACTCTAAAAAGAACTGGTTTATTGCTAACAATAAAATCTCCCGTAGTTACTTTGACTTTGTTGTTTGCGATCCAAGAACGCTAGAACCGCGAGTCATTATTGAACTTGATAACGGCAAGGAATTGAACAAAGGTAAGGTAGACCGTGAAAAACTGCTTATTCACGTATGTAAATCAGCGGGTTTACCTTTGATAGGAGCGTCAATTAAACACAGCTATCAGGTGAGCCGTTTGAAGAGATTACTTGCCGCACACATTGATTTGATTGAACCTTCTAAAGAAGTTCGCTTTTGTAAGAAGTGTGGTTCACCAATGATCATTAAGCTTGCTAGTCAAGGTGAACACAAAGGTCGTCGATTCTTCACATGTAGCCGCCAACCAAACTGCACCTACACTGAAAACTACAACGTTGTTTTCGAAAGTGAAGAAGAATAGTCATTTTCAAAACAATTCAAATTGAATAGGGCAGGCACTTTTGCCTGCCTTACTGACTTCTCGTCAATTTCCTTTCTTAGATACCTGTCTATTTATTACCTATCTTAAGTACACTCATATTTATTATGGTTTAGTTTCTAATAACTATTGGAGTACTCCGATTAGCACTCTATTTATTAGAATCACTTTTTACTAAAAATGTTGATTAGTTAACTCTAATATCAATAGAGTAAGACTTACGGTTGTGCTGATTTCATTGATATATAAATCAGAAAGCTCGCCTGAGTGCCTATCTCTACTGATGTTTAGAGTCAATAATTACAAACAAACACTTTTGTAAGCCTGTGTAAGGCCAAATAAACTTTAGTAAAATCGATTGATTGTGTGATTGTTTTTGTAAATAATATTTTTCAAACAAAATAATAATAAAAACGTCTAGTTGGAAATATATAACTAGGAGAAGTATGAAAAATTGCAAACACAAATCTGTCGTTCGCTTGCATCGAACTAGCATAGAAAAGTTACTGTTAATCAAACAAAAATACCGATGCACTATTTGTCATAAGATAATTAAAATCAGATAGTGACAATAAGGCTAAAGAGGGAAATTAGTACATTAAATTTACACACCATAGAGTCAAAGCAATGATGCTCTGTTTATGGGAATTATGGCTCAAATAGAGTGAGCCTTCTGCAACTCGCTCTATATAAAAATAATAAAAACAACAACGTCTTGGCATTTGTAAGGGTAGTTATTTCTACCCTTTTTTTTAAGCAGTGTTTACAGGAGCATTTTTTAAAAATAAAAATTCAGTAATAGTGGTTAGTGACATTAAGCCGTTATGTCATAGTTATATCGAGGTGAATGAAAAGTGTCTGAGTAACGAAAATCCACCTTAGACATAAACGTTCACTATTAATAATAAAATGAAATATCCCCTTGTAATAAAAAATACAATAAATGAGAGATTTGGGTATGAGCACAACAACAGATGCCGATACTTTATTTAAAGACAGCTACCTATTAGGTGCTATGAAGTTGATATTTAATTATAAGAACAATGAGAACGACAGAAACTTCGAATCTATGTATCGTCTTGTACACAACCAGCAGTTGTTAACGATATCTAATGAGTGCGACAAGATTCGAAAGATTGGACAAACATTGGACAAGTACAAACCAACTTCTGAAATGGTTGCGGCTTTCTATATTATTAGTGAGGAGAGACCATCGGTATACTTTATGTTCATTGACAAGCTAATAAATAGAAGATGGACACACGCGTCAGATCCGATTGTTCACCTAGATCGGTTGCTTTCTTCTATACCAAGCTCAGACAAACTGGGAAGGTTCAACCTTATCGTAGGGATCATCACTTTGTTTAATTACTACGACCGCGGGCAAAAAATGCAGTCTTTGGTTCTTACATTGCCGAAAGAATATGCACTTCCAAAAATTAAGAATAGCATGGGTTAGTTTTGGATAGAGATAACTTGCTGATATTCATTGCGATCATATTTAGTTTGATTGGTATCTATACAATAGAGATTCGTTAGCGATACCAATTTTATAACCATCAGTTTCCATCGCACGCTAATTTAAAGCACTCCACAGCGAGTGCTTTGTTTCTATCTTTCCACCTTAATGTGACCCAACTCAATAAAACGAGCTAGGTTGAGTCTAAAAAACCGACGCTTTGTTGATATAAAGAGCAAACGGTTGATTTAAAGTAAATTTATACTTGCACCAATTCAGCTGTGTCGTTAATATCTTCCTCGTTCTTAAGGAATGGGTCCGTAGCTCAGTTGGTTAGAGTACTACCTTGACATGGTAGGGGTCGGCGATTCGAGTTCGCCCGGACCCACCATCCCTTAAGTTGTTTTTTGTCAGAACAACAGCGTTTAGTCACACGAGACTTAATCAAGCAAGAGAACACAAAATTTGGGTCCGTAGCTCAGTTGGTTAGAGTACTACCTTGACATGGTAGGGGTCGGCGATTCGAGTTCGCCCGGACCCACCAAATTTTCATACTTCGGTATGGTAAAAAGCCCGCAGTTATGCGGGCTTTTTTGTGTCTGAAAACCAGTCCTAAGCAAACTCTTTGGCTACATCAGAGAGAGTTTCGACGATGACATCAATGTGCTCTTTTTCGATGAGCAGTGGTGGGGATAGGGCGATAGTATTACCCATACTACGAACCATTACGCCTTTGTCGTAGCAGCGTTTAAGGATATCAAAACCGATTGGTTTACCATGAGACGCTTCTGCGAACTGTACCGCACCGATTAATCCATAATTGCGGATATCGATAATGTTACCTGTTCCCTTCAGTGAATGAAGTCCTTGCTCGAAGTACTGCCCAATCTCGCCTTTTGCTCGGGTAAGTAATCCTTCTTTTTCATAGATATCCAGAGTCGCTAGTCCAGCAGCACAGGCAACAGGGTGCCCTGAGTAGGTATAACCATGGAAAAACTCAACCGTGCCTTCAGGTGCACTGTTTACCACGGTGTTGTAGATATGTTCGCTAGAGAAAACAGCGCCTAGAGGAACAACACCACTACTGATCCCTTTTGCTGAAGTAATCAGATCGGGTACAACATCAAACTCTTCGGCGGCAAAGGCAGAGCCTAAGCGTCCCCAGCCAGTGATGACTTCATCAAAAATCAGTACCACATCATGACGCGTACAGATTTCACGTATTCGACGCAAATAACCTTTAGGTGGCAGGATAACGCCGCCAGCACCTGAGATAGGCTCAACAATAACCGCAGCAATAGAGTCAGCGCCATGAAACTGGATAAGACGTTCTAATTGTTCGGCTTTCTCTACGCCATTTTCTGGTAAGCCTTTACTAAACGCGTTGCGTTCGATGTCGAGCGTATGATCGAGGTGGTCGGTCGCAAGCAGTGGACCAAAACCCTTACGATTAGGTGTTAAACCACCTACGGATATTCCTCCAAAGTTAACCCCATGATAGCCGAGTTCACGACCAATCAGTTTAAATTTACCTGTGTTACCTTTGGCTTGCTGATAAGCCAATGCAATTTTAAGTGCACTTTCAACGGCTTCGGATCCTGAATTGGTGAAGAACACTTTATTCAAACCTGGTGGTGTGTGTTTGATAAGACGTTCTGCAAACTCGAAACCGATATCATGCCCAAAATTGAACGGTGAACTGTAATCTAGCTCTGCGACCTGCTTTGCCATCGCTTCACCTATAGAGTTACGACCGTGGCCTGCATTCACACACCAAAGGCCAGCAGTCGCATCAAGCAGTTTGACGTTTCCATCAGAGTAGCAATACATACCCTCGGCGCGATTAATGATTCGAGGGTTAGCCTTGAAGTCGCGGTTTGCAGTGAACGGCATCCAGAATGCGTCGTAATTTACTTTCTTTTCCATGGTCGACATGCTCTGTGTTTGAAAATGTAGCGAGAATGTTATCCACGGCAAAACACCAATAAAATCACTCCGAATCAATATAAAGATTTATCGTCATCAAACTTTAGTCGTGTTGTTGGTTGCGCAATGTGCCTTGTAAGAAGCTGACGAATGCCTTTGCGGCCGTTGAGAGGTAGTGGCTCGATTTCCAACCAATCCCTAGCTGTAATGGGATAGGGGGATCAAACGGAATGGCTTTCAGTTGCGGATCGTTAGCAACCAAAATTGGTAAGCAAGTACCAATGCCTATCTGCCGGTGGACCATAGATTTAAGCAGTTCTGGTAGGTTGGTCTCAAAGTGAATGTTGGGCTGGACTTTGTTTTGTTGGCAGTAGGAGTTGATCGTTTCACGCAAAAAATAGCCATTTTTAAACATTACCAAGGGCTGCTGGCAAAACTCTTCTAAAGTGATGTGACTTCTCGCTGCGAACTCATGATTAGTGGGAACACAGGCCGCAATTTGATCTTGAGCCAACAGTGTATGGCGAATCTGCTCGTGTTCGCGGTCGCCTCTAATCAGCGCTAGGTCGAGTTCGCCATTAACAAGCATTTGCGCCAATGTCGCTGTACCAGCTTCGTGGACATTAATCTGAATTCCGGGATATGACTTTTTGAATTGCTCCAACGCGTCTGGAAGGTAGTAAGAAGCAAGCATTGCCGGCGCACCGAAATTAATCACTCCACTGGTTAATCCTTTCAACTCTTGTAGCTCTTTTTCAGCTTGTTCAACGTCTTCCAAGATGATTTTGGTGTGACGAAGCAGCACTTGCCCTTCGGCGGTCAGGCTCATTTGTCGCTCGGTTCGATTAATCAGTTTGAGCTCCAATTGTTGTTCGAGCTTCTTGATACTGGTACTGAGAGCAGACTGTGCAATCCCAAGTTGATCGGCGGCTTTGGTAAAGTTTCCAGTCTTTGCCAACTGGCTGAAATAGTAGAGACGTTTCAAATCCATTTTCATTGCCATCTATTTTGTATATGAAAACTATATCTACCATATATTGTTAATATGATCTCGCTGTCGTTATAGTTTTGTTAACTCAAGGCGTGGCTGATATCTAATGCTCAACATTGGTCAGTCATTCAACTGTTTAACAACAAGATATTATGAAAAAGCCGCTCAGCGGCACAGTCAAAAGGAAGTGAAACAATGAATATCGCGACGGTTTTTAGTGAAAACGTACAAGAAAAAAGTGGATTTATTATCTCGCAGCACCCAGAAAACTCACGTCTACAAGTCGTGACATTAGCGAAAGGAACGCTGGATAAGTTTTCTGAGCTTACGCAAGATTACAATCTTCAATCATTAGAATATAAAGCTTTTCTTCGTTTCGCTGTGGCCGATGCTCTTGATAAGGCGTGTGACTACCAACTGGGTAAATTTCTCGTGGCAACCATGGAAGACAGGGAAACAGGCGCTTTTTTGTTAGAACCTGATGCGGAAGCGAAAGCGGCATTTGACGACAGTGATGAGCAACGTGACTTCTTTGTTATTTTGTCGACCGCAATATCTCATTTGATTGGGATTCCTAACTTCGATGCGATGTATGGTAAGTATTACGCGCGCTTCACCGTTAAAAATGATGACAATAGTGATAGTTATCTACGTCAGGCACATCGACGTATGGAACTTCACAATGATGGGACTTACGTTCAAGAGCGTACCGATTTCGTATTGATGATGAAGATGGATGAAAAGAATATGCAGATGGGCGACTCGTTATTGTTGCACGTTGATGATTGGCAAGATTTAGAGCGTTTCTATCATCATCCAATGGCTAAGCAAGATATTGTGTGGGGTGCACCGCCAAGTAAGAATGTCGGTTACACAGTAGATCACCCTGTGTTCTTTGAAGAGGATAAAAATGGCAAGCCTCATATGTTGTTCATCGACCAGTTTGCACAGCCGAAAAACATGCAGCAAGGCCTTTACCTTCACCAAATGAGTGAATCTCTAGAAAGCGATACTAACTGTTTTAATGTCCGTGTGAACGTCGGCAGTATGTTGGTGGTACAAAATCATTGCTGGCTGCATGGCCGCGATAAGTTTGTGGCAGACCCAGGCCTTAAGCGTGAGCTACTGCGTCAGCGTGGGCACTTTACTCGCTAGTTTTCGAACAGTGATGATCAATAAGCGACTTGAACGACAGTAATGCGTTAAGTCGCTTAACTATAATAAAAATAGAGAAAGTAAATAAAAAACGAAAAGAGTGAAGGAGCACCAGTCGTGGAAAAAGTGTATGACTACGTCGTAGTCGGCGGTGGCATAGTCGGGGTATCGACGGCTTGGCAATTACAAAGTCGCTTCCCAGATAAATCGATTTTGTTGATGGAAAAAGAATCCGGCTTTTCGCATCATCAAACGGGCCATAACAGCGGCGTTATTCATGCTGGCGTTTATTACGCGCCGGGTAGCTTGAAAGCGGAATTTTGCAAAGCGGGTGTGGAAGCGACGACGACGTTTTGTGCAAAACACGACATCCCTGTTGAAAACTGTGGCAAATTGCTGGTCGCAACGTCTCAACAAGAAGTTGAGCGCATGCACGCGTTATATTTGCGTTGCCACGAAAATGGTTTGGATGTTGAGCTAATTGATGAACAGGAATTAAAGCGTCGTGAGCCAAACATTGTGGGCTTAGGCGCCATTGCGGTATCTACGACGAGCATTGTTAATTATCGCCTTGTGACCGAGAAAATGGCTGAAGAGTTTGTCTCTGCTGGTGGCACAGTGTCATTAAACTCCGAAGTGACGGGATTGAATGAATCGCCAGAGCGCATTGTCGTAACGGCTAATATCAATCAACAAGCGACATCTTATGCTGGCAACTTTTTGGTGGTTTGCTCAGGTCTAATGGCGGATCGTTTAACACGTATGATGGGCATTGAGACTGATTTCCAAATTGTTCCTTATCGCGGTGAATACTATCGATTACCAGAAAAATACAATGATATTGTGAATCATCTAATCTACCCAATTCCCGATCCAGACCTACCGTTTTTGGGCGTGCATTTGACTCGAATGATTGATGGTTCAGTCACTGTTGGGCCAAACGCTGTCCAAGGATGGAAAAGAGAAGGGTACGGGAAGATCAATTTTAGCGTTCGCGACGTGATGGATATGGTGCGTTTCCCGGGTTTTTGGAAGGTTACCGTGAAGCACCTAAAGACGGGCTTAATTGAAACCAAGAACTCGTGGTGGAAGCCTGGTTACTTAAAGCTAGTAAACAAATATTGCCCTCAAATCAAAGTGGAAGATCTGGAACCATATCCTGCCGGTATTCGAGCTCAAGCGGTACTTAAAGACGGTACATTGGTGCATGACTTTTTATTTGCTGAAAGCGAGCGAAGCCTTCATGTCTGTAATGCGCCATCTCCTGCAGCAACATCTGCAATACCGATCGGCGGTTATATTTGTGACAAGATCATTGAAAAGCAGCAAATAGAGATAAGTTCAGATTCACTAGAACAACAAGATAATAAAACAGCGTCAGAAGTGGCTTAAGTCGAACATAGAGTTTAACTCGTTATGTTCGTATCAATAAAAATGCCTGGGCAGCAACGCTCAGGCATTTTCATTTTCTGCTATTTTTCATTCTCCGTCATATAGCTAGCTCAGTAGCTTGCTTGCGATAATAGTCGCGCATTGTTTTGGTAAAAAGTGAGCGTACTTTATTAAGCCCGGATGTTTTCTTGGTGATCGCCATGATTTCCAAATTGTAATAACGGCGGTCAGGGGCGATAGCAACAAGCTCACCAGACTCGACATAAGGCTGTGCATATTGTTCAGGCAAATAGCCAATAAAACGAGAAGACAACAGTAGCGCCATACGAGACTCATAGTTATAGGCGGTCGCTTTTAGGTTCATATTGGCTAAGTGCCCATTAATACGTTCTTGGGTTTTGATTCCAGCATAAACCACAGGAAAGCCGTCGATCACTTCATCAGTCAGCTCATGATCATCGAGTTGCGCCAACGGGTTGTTATTGCTGGCATACAGATAACAAATATCCGTGTAGATATGTTCATACTCTAATCCATCAAGCGCTCTGTGGTAGGGGATAAAGCCAATGTCTGCTTCTTCCTGCATTACCATTCTTTCGATCTCTGTCATTCTTGCGACTTCAGCCGTCAGATAAACCTCTTGCGCTAGTTTTGAAAACTTACGAATGACGGTAGGAATGCTAGCGCGTTTGTCTAGGCTTATCGTGTCACTAAATAGCACCGTCAAACTTCCCGATAACTGAATATCTAAATGATTGATTGTGTTTCGAAAGTCCTCTAGCTCTCCGAGTAATTTAACCGTTGCTTCATAGACAACAACACCTTCTTCCGTTAGTGCGAACCCTGCGCGGCCACGTCTACACAGAATGAGGTTGAGTCGAGATTCTAAGTTAGAGATATGAATACTGATCGTTGAACGGCTGATGTTGAGTTCTGTTTCGGCGGCAGAAAAGCCACCGCAATCGGCGACGACCTTAAATATCTTTAACTGCTTTATTTCGTAGTCACCAATTTGACCGACAGGCGAAGGATTCTTTGTCATTGTTTTAGGCTCATAAAACTTCATGTTTAAAGGGGAACATTTATCCCGATTAAGCGTTTGTTATTATTTTTGTTATGTAAGTGGCTGATTATGCGTCAAACAAATTCAAGAATCTTTGAAGTTGTAGGAATTTATAAAATTAGGGACTGAAGTGATGAAACAATTAGATTTAGTAGTATCCCAATGCCTCATTAATGGTGAATGGGTAGAGTCGATTGATGGCAAACAATTTGAGGTTGTGAACCCAGCGACAGGTGAAGTGATAACGCACGTGCCGGATATGGGGCAGCAAGAAGCGACAACAGCCGTATTAGCTGCTCATGATGCATTTTTAGAATGGAAACAAACAACCGCAAAACATCGAGCGGGATTGTTGAGAAAATGGTTTGACCTCATTGTCGAGAACGCAGATTCACTGGCTAAATTACTCACATCAGAACAAGGCAAGCCTTATAAAGAAGCATACGGCGAAGTGATGTATGGAGCCTCATTTCTTGAGTGGTTTGGCGAGGAAGCTAAGCGAGTCTATGGCGATATTATTCCATCTGCGAACCCTAACACACGCTACATGACGATTAAGCAGCCTATTGGTGTGGTGACGGCAGTGACACCTTGGAACTTTCCAATCGCGATGATCGCTCGCAAAGTTGGGCCAGCGTTGGCTGCAGGGTGCACTGTGGTGGTTAAGCCGGGAGAAGATACCCCGTTGTGTACGCTGGCGATGGCGAAACTTGCCGAGCAGGCCGGCATTCCTAAAGGCGTGCTAAACATTGTAACTACGTCCACACCTGCAAGTGTTGGTGAGGTGCTTTGTCAGCATCCTTTGGTTCGAAAAATCTCATTCACCGGTTCAACGCCTGTTGGCAAACATATACTTCGCCAAGCTGCAGATACGGTCAAAAAAGTCTCCCTTGAGCTAGGTGGCAACGCACCATTTATTGTGTTTGAAGATGCGGACATTGAGAAAGCAGTGCAGGGTGCGTTGATTTCGAAATATCGAAACGCTGGCCAAACCTGCGTATGTACTAACCGTTTGTATATTCATGATTCGGTCTATGAGCAATTTGTTGAGCTTTATACTCAAGCCGTACGTGGTTTAGTGATTGGTGATGGCCTCTCTGATGGTACTGATATTGGCCCTCTGATTAATCAAAAAGCGGTTGATAAGGTGCATGGTTTAGTCGAGCAAGCGATTGAACAGGGGGCAACTCTTGTATTAGGAGGAAGCGTATCTAAGGTGGGTGGTCAGTTCTATCAACCTACTATTCTGACCAACGTCACTGAAAAGATGGACATCGCACACCAAGAGTTATTTGGCCCAGTCTCGACCATTTTCCGTTTTCGTGATGAAGAGGAAGTTATCCAGCGAGCGAACGACACACCTTATGGCTTAGCCGCTTATTTCTACACACAGAATCAAAGTCGAGTGTGGCGCGTTAGTGAAGCACTTGAGTACGGAATTGTAGGGACAAATGAGGGGATCATATCGACAGAAGTTGCCCCATTTGGCGGTGTTAAGGAATCTGGGAGTGGGCGTGAAGGCTCAAAGTATGGCATTGATGACTACTTGGAGATCAAATATCTATGTCAGGGCATCTAGTCGTCAGTTTATGACCTCTCAGCGTTTTGTTTGAAACATGCCTTTCATCTTATTGCAGTAACGAGAAACTTATTTCGATACCTCGCATGAAGCAGCACTCGATGTGCTGCTTTTTTTCGTTCTGCATCCCGGAAATTGTTGAATGACGAGTCCCCGTTTTTTGCATAGTCACTTATTAAAACTGCAAAGGTTTGAGATTTATAAAACTTTAGGTGGATAAATATGAATTTAATGAATGTAAACAAATTGTAATTATTGTTCACAAGGTGACAACGAGGAACTGAAGCGTCACCCAGCACTGTTTTGGAATAACTAGAACAGCGAGATCATATCAAGGAGATTATTCATGTTTAAAACCTTAGGCAAACTACGCAAAAGAAGTGTAACTAAACTCGTTGCTGGATATGCATTGGCTATTTCTAGCACATTTTTTACTGCGTCTCAGGCCTTTGCGGCAGAGCATAACTGGCGATTTGTGAACCTATACTCTCGCGGTACCGCTTATGGTGAAGTGTATAAGAGCTTTGCTGAAAACATTGAAACCATGTCTAACGGCCGTATTGCCGTTCAAGTGATGTATGCCGGTGAAGGCGTTGGTCAGACTGGCGTTTTGGGTTCGGTTAAATCGGGTTTAATGACAATGGGCGCACCTTTCCAACCGATGCATGCGGGAGAGTTCCCTGCAGGCGTGGTTGAAGTGGGTTTGCCAGGTATGACTGATGATGTCGGTGAGCTGAGTGCGCTATTCCACGAGAAAGGTTGGGGTGAAGTACTTGAAGAAGCTTACGACAAACAGAATTTGGTATGGCTGGAACCGTACATTCAGCTGCCGGTTTATGTACTGACCAAAGAGCCAATTAACTCTGTTGAAGATTTTAAAGGCCTCAAGATTCGTGCGCCAGGCGCCTACGGAAAATTCTTGCGTAATCTAGGTGCTTCACCAGCTTCACTGTCTTGGAGTGAAATTTACACCAGTTTGGCTACGGGCGTTATCGATGGCTCAATAGGCAGTAACTTGATTGACCATAGAGACGGAAACCACGTCGAAGTGGCGAAGTACATGTACCGCTTGCCAATCGCTGGTGCGCAGGCCCTCCCTATTGTTGTGAACAAAAGCGCGTGGAACAAGCTACCTGAAGATCTTCAAGCCATTGTTCGTGCAGCAAGCTCAGTTCACGCTCGTGAGCAGATGACAAAATCCCGCTTATGGGAGTCTCAAGCGATTGCTGATATGGAGTCAAAAGGCATGAAGTGGAGCCCAGAACCGAGTGTTGAAGATATCGCTAAATGGAATGGTGCTGCTGGCTCTTTATGGAGCGAATATGCTGACGCTGACAAATACAGCCAACGCCTAATCAAAATTGTACAAAACAACGAATAAAAATTTGGCTTATCACTGATTTCAAATCATAGGGTAGATGTCGAATTATCAGTGAATTTGTCAATCTAGGGGGCTTGCCCCCTTTTCCTATTTGCTGCTAGGGATGAAGGTTATGTTTACTAAGGTGTTAACTGCTTATTGTTTGGGCATAAATCGGGTTGTGTATTGGTTTGGCGTGTCAGCATCGGTGTTGATGCCAATCCTTGCAGCCACCGTCGCCTTTGAGGTGTTTTCTCGATACGTGTTAGGTGAGCCCACTATATGGGCATACGACGTATCACTGTTTTTATTTGGCTACATTGCCGCCCTAGGTGGCGCATTAGCGCAACAGAACAAAGCGCATATCAATGTTGATGTTCTGTACCTGTCAGTCTCTACAAGAGTTCGTTCACTGTTCAATCTGTTTTCCTACTCGTTGGCGATTTTCTTCCTTTGTGTCGTGATGATGATGGCATTTGGCAAGTTTGAAGAGGCGGTGGAGTTTAACTACCGACGCCAGTCTGAATGGGCACCTTCAATGGCACATTTTTGGGTGATGATGATGTGCGCGAGCGCGGTGTTCATTGCCCAGTTTACCAGCGACATGGTGCAGGACATCTATTTCGTTATCACAGGCAACGACCTGATTGAACGAGAAGTAGAAAGTATCGAACAGCCACAAGAATTAATTGAACAGGCGGGGGATGCATGAGTATTGAGGTATTAACGCTGCTTCTTATCGGCTGTATTTTGTTTAGCTTTGCATTAGGTGCACCAGTTGGTCTAGCACTTGGTGGCATCGCTATGGGAATGGGTTATCTAACCTGGGGAGAGGGCATATTTAATTTAGTGCCAACCACCATAGAGAGTAACTTCTTTAGCTTTATTTTGTTGGCTATCCCGCTCTATATTTATATGGGACAACTTCTTACACGCTCCGGTATCGGGGATGCGATGTTTAACGCGAGTCAGATGGTGATCGGGCGTATCCGTGGCTCATTGGCGATCAGCGTCATTGGTGTCTGTTCCATGATTGGTGCCATGGTGGGCATCATTGGGGCAGGGATCATGACATCGGGAAGCATCGCGCTCAAACCGATGTTAGAACGTGGTTATGATAAACGTCTCGCCCTAGGTGTGATTATGGCAGGCGGCGGATTGGGAATCCTAATACCACCGAGTATCCCGATGATCATGTACGCGGCCACAACCCAGAACTCCGTGGGGCGCATGTTCTTAGCGGCGATCATCCCAGCTTTGATTTCCATAACCTTGCTAATCGCTTATGTCGTTATCAGCTGTAAGTTCAATCCGAAGAAAGCACCTTTAGGTACGGGCGCGGAAAGCTCAATGACGGGCAAAGAGAAGATAAGAACTGCTCGTGACGGAATGTTCTCGCTGTTACTTATTGTGGCTGTGTTGGGCAGTATTATTACAGGTATCGCGACTCCGACTGAGTCTGGGGCTATTGGTGTTGTTGGTGCGATTCTTCTGGCTATTGTTTTTAAGCGCTTTCGCTTTGAAATGTTCAAATCTTCTGGCTTTGAAACAGCGATGTTGGTCAGCGTATCGATGTGGATCATTTTAGGCGCTTCTCTGTTTAGCAACTTCCATATGCTGAGTGGTGTGCAAAACATGGTCGCCCAAATCACGCAAGATCTCGGTTTGCCCCCATTAGGCGTGATTATCCTTCTGCAAGTCATCATGTTGTTGCTCGGTTTTATCATCGACGAACTGATCATCGTATTGATGTGCGCACCGCTGTTCACGCCAATAGTGGTATCGCTCGGTTATGATCCTATTTGGTTTGGAATTTTGATGATTCTAAACATCGAGATAGCAGTGCAGACACCCCCTTATGGCTTTGCGTTGTTTTATCTAAAAGGTATTGCTCCGCCGGGTGTCAGTATGATGGATATCTATCGCTCCATTTTGCCGTTCATTTTGCTGAAATTATGCGTCTTAATAGCCTGTATGTTGTTTCCTGAAATGGTGATGTGGCTACCTAACAAGGTTATGGGGGCAAATTGATATGAGTCTGAACAGAATTTTAATGCCTGTTGATCTTGCCTATCCAGAAGTGGTCAAAAGGGAAGTCGAAATGGCACTCAAGCTGATCTCGGAAAACGGTGTGATTGATATGCTTTATGTGGATGATGCGCGAGTGCACCACAGCATGGTACCGACGGTAAGTGGGTCGACATTCTCGGATAAACACCTAAGCGTTTTTGACAGTGTACAAACAATGTTGGAAGAGTTGGTGCCAAGACCACACCGCGGTAAAAGCATCATACGTAATGGGATTGTATTTGACGAAGTGGTTATTCAAGCGAAACAGTCGAAAGCCGACGCGATTGTGATGGCATCTGCCAAACCAAAATTTCGCTCTTATCTACTGGGCTCTAATGCAGCGAAGGTTGTTCGCCACGCCCATTGCTCGGTGTTTGTTGTACGCTGATTGGCTGTAACGGGTCCATACAATAACGCCTGCTACCTTTGACTTATTCAAGACAAGATAGCAGGCGTTTTATGTTTAAGGGGCATATCTAAGAAGGAAGCAACTTAAATCCTTCATATCGAATCAGATCTTGCTGCTTCAATATTTCCAAAGCCAGTTTCTTTGGCATGGGTTTGTAGTAATAGAAGCCCTGGATGTATTTTACGCCCAACCCTGAGAGCGTTTGGACTTGCGATTCGTTCTCTACACCCTCAACAATCACTTCCATTCCAAGTGAGTCGGCCAGCTGAAGCATAGATTCAAGAATAGGAACTCCTAAGCTCGACGAATCCGAGATGTTTTTTACAAACACACGGTCAATTTTAAGGACGCTGAAGGGGAATTGGCGTACAAAGTCTAACCCCGCGTAACCAGTGCCGAAGTCGTCGATTGCGATTTCTACGCCAGCTTCAGCCAGTTTGTTTAAGTTGGTTCTAATTGTCACCATGTCCTTCTCAAGACACTCACCATCCTCAGTGACTTCAAAGATAAGTTTGTTCAACAACTCTGGGTTTTTACGGAATAGTCTAAGAACACTGTCGGCGAACTCTGGGTTTGAGACGACATTGCGGCTGATGTTGACGCTAATGTATCTGTTCTCAAATAGAGAGCTGTTTGTTTTTAATGTGCTTAACACTTCTTCAAGCACAAAGTAGGTGAGATCTTCGATTAACCCTAGGCTTTCTGCGAGCGGGATGAAAATCGCAGGCGAGACACTGCCTTCGACTGGGTCATTCCATCGTAAGAGTGACTCGCAACCAACAACCTGTGAAGTGCGCTGATCAACAATAGGCTGAAGGTGAACATGTAAGTGTTTGTTTTTAAGTGCATTAGACAGTGAATACTCAAGGCCTCTCCGTTCTTGGTTTCTGTGCTTAATGTTCTGCGCAACGATGGTCGCGACACCAGCACAAAGAAAACCAAACCAAGAGTACTTAAGAAGGAAGTTGAGGTAATAGCCATAACCAGCATAAGAGATGACGGCTAGTGGATAAGTGTCAGACTCTATTTTTAAAGCTTTAATGTATGAAATTGGCTCGAGCGCAGAGATGTCTCGATGAATGACTTCAACCTTTGAATTCAGCCCGTATTGGGACAGATGATCTTCGACAATGTCAGAAATGTAATGCGGTGGGATTAATAGGCTGACACCTTCTTGGCTTACGTGATCTTTGAAGATCAGCATAATGGCTTTCGACTGAGAAATAGCAGAGTTGGTATAAGAAAGTGTTGTTAGATTCGGGTCATTGTTTATGCGGTTGCTGATGGTTTGATATAAAGGAAACCAAACGTCGCCTTCGGTTGTGGAGCAATAAAAGTAGTCTCGATCATTATATATCGCCGCTTCTTTTACCCAGTCCGTGTGAAATACAGCTTGCCTAAGCTCTCGCACAAATGCTTTACACGGAAGGCTAGCATTTTGCGTGGTTATAAAAGAATCGAACTGCGCCTTTATCTCATCTAATTTGGCTTCTGCGAGTACTACCGACTTCTCGCTCACATTCTTGTAGTGAAAGGGTGTGATGGGAAGAAGCAGAGCCATAGAACAACAAAAAGAAGCAATAAAATGGAGTGAGGTCTTGGCAATGCTCTGGTACTTGATGGTCATAGTATATGGGACACTTACTCGGCGAGTTGAATATGTATTTTAATTTATAAAATCAATATCAATTGAAACAGGATGAGTTATCAATAATGTGAATGAAACCATAACTTTGTGAATTCCTATTCATTAATTTCGGCGGGCACTTTACATATTTTAAATTAGCAATTCCTTAATTGGTTTAATATTGTACAATGTGTAGAAGTTAATATGCATACTGTTGTTTATCTGGTGGTGAGGGGCTTTTGTATCGCATAACGGTGGTGTAGCTAGTGAGTGGAGGGGCTGACGAATTTCCTCGAAGCGTGTTTTATTAGGCTTTATTAATATATTTAATCTAAATAATCCCATGTCAAACAATTCCTTCTGGTTATTTAAATAAGTAAAAAAGACGGGTAAATAATTCAGATTAGTCAAAAGTAAGATTATATTTTTTCTTTATCTGTGAGTTAAAATCACAACTTATATAAATGATACTCTTTTTATAAAAAATACATTATTAGTCTGTTTTTATTCATGCATAAAATCATTGTTAGGCGCTGTGATAGGCACAGTTATTCAACGAGGATTGATGTTTATGATGAAACGAACGGCACTACAACTCGCAATTTCAGTGGGTATCGTCGCACTACCGGGAATGGCAAATGCGAGCAGTACTCCAATGACCAACCCTAATGGCGGTGTGGTAGTAGGATATTGGCACAACTGGTGCGATGGAGCAGGTTATAAGGGAGGCAAGGCGCCTTGCGTCACTTTAGATGCAGTAAACCCGATGTACAACATTGTGAACGTCTCTTTTATGAAGGTTTATGATGTTGCAGAAGGTCGCATTCCTACTTTTAAGCTCGATCCAACTATTGGCCTTTCAGAGCAGCAGTTCATTAACCAAATATCAGAGCTTAATCAGCAAGGGCGTTCAGTACTTATCGCACTTGGTGGTGCTGATGCTCATATTGAACTTAAGACGGGAGATGAGACGGCGTTTGCTGAAGAGATCATTCGTCTTACCGAGAAATATGGTTTTGATGGTTTAGATATCGATTTAGAGCAAGCGGCTGTAACGGCTGCGGATAACCAAACTGTCATTCCAGCAGCATTAAGACTGGTAAAAGATCATTACCGAGAGCAGGGCAAAAACTTTCTCATTACCATGGCACCTGAATTTCCATACCTGACTGCTGGTGGTAAATACGTCCCATACATCGATAACCTTGAAGGTTACTATGACTGGATTAACCCTCAATTCTACAACCAAGGTGGTGACGGTATCTGGGTAGAGGGTGTCGGTTGGATTGCTCAAAATAACGATGAATTGAAAGAAGAGTTTATCTACTACATCTCCGATTCATTGAGTAACGGCACGCGAGGCTTTCATAAAATTCCTCACAACAAGTTAGTGTTTGGTATCCCTTCTAACATTGATGCTGCGGCTACTGGTTACGTACAAGAACCACAAGATCTGTATTCTGCATTTGAACAGTTATCAGAGCAGGGCCAGCCGCTGCGTGGCGTTATGACTTGGTCTGTGAACTGGGACATGGGCACCAACGCGCAAGGGCAAGAGTACAACGAAACCTTTATTAATGACTATGGTCCATTTATCCATAGCCAAGTAACCCCACCTCCGGGTAACGACGGTGAGCCAATCCTTAAAGGCGTTGAGAATACTCGAGTGCTACATAGAAGTGCGTTTGATGAGTTAGAGGGTGTCTCTGCACATGACAAAGAAGATGGTGATTTAACGTCTTCAATCGTAGTCGAAGGCTACGTGGATACTGCTTCAATTGGTACTTACGTGCTTACTTATAAAGTATCCGATAGCGATGATAATCAAACGACCCAAGTACGTACTGTAGAGGTCTATAGCCAGAAGCCAGTATTGAGTGGAGTAGAGAATACGACGGTAATGCTAGACGGCGATTTTGATGCATTGGAGGGCGTTACAGCCAACGACGCGGAAGACGGTGACTTAACAGCATCAATACAAGTTACAGGGCAAGTGGATGTAAATACTATCGGTAAGTATTCCTTAGTTTATAAAGTGTCTGACAGTGCGGCTCAAACCGTTGAAGCGACACGGACTGTGACAGTGACTGATGGATCAACCTGCGCAAACCCTTGGGATGCAGATAGTGTTTATGTTGAAGGCGACAAAGTCTCTCACGATGGACACACATGGAAAGCGGGCTGGTGGACTCGAGGTGAAGAACCGGGCACAACGGGCGAGTGGGGTGTGTGGAGTAAAGATTCAGACGCTTCGTGTGGTGGTGAAACGCCTGATCCCGATGTCGACCCTACGCTGGGTGTAACGGGCTTAGCATCTTCATACGCATTGGATAATGGTCAAGTTGCGCTGAACCTACAGTTAGTTAGCAACCAAGCGTTAATGGTTGATGTGAGTGTTCGTAATGCTTCGAATCAAGTGGTTGAGCAGTCTCAGTCTCAAGTTAATGGCCAATCCGCTTTAACCATTGAATTACAAGGGGTTGAGGCAGGCACGTATCAGCTACTACTTGAAGGTGTTGCTGAAGATGGCGAAACGGTTTCATCACAAAACAGCTTTGTTGTGACTGATGAGACGACAACACCACCGCCGGGAGAGTATCCTGACTATGTAGCAGGCACTGCGTATCAAGCGGGTGACCGAGTGATAGGCGCTGACAACGGTGTCTACGAATGTAAGCCTTGGCCGTACACCGCGTGGTGTGCGAGCGCGTCTTACGCTCCGGGAGATAGCCTGTATTGGGATGATGCTTGGATTAAACTATGATTCTAAGAGTAACCTAGGTTCTCGTTAGCATTTTGTATCGAAAGAGCGACCCATATCGGTCGCTCTTTTCTATTAGAACAAGCGTTTTTAGTAGAGACGCCATCAAATCTTAGATATTAGTTAATCATTGAAGGAGCTGCTTGCAGTACTTTATCTGGAGTACCGAAAAACTTCTGTGAACCATCTTTTTCTAGTAGTAGACATCTGTCTGAAACGGCGACCATAGCTTTACTAGTGGTGGTAAACATCACAGTACAGCTCGCCAGTCGCTCCTTAAACAAAAGCGTTAGATAACGGCTGTTTTCATTTTCGGCGCCCACAAAGGGCTCATCCAAAATAAGAACCTTTTTGTAGCAGTCTCCTAGACCGATTGCCAATACCAGTTTTCGATATACGCCATCAGGAAGTTGGTCAAGGAATTCAGTACTCAATAGGGTGTTCTTACCTTGTGGTAAATAGGGCAACAGGTCAAAGAAGTTAAGCATCTCGTCAATGGTCTCATCTTGGACATATCCGTTATATACCGTGTAGTTAGCATGAACGGTAGACGGGTACAGATGCATATTAAATGGGATATAAGTAAGACTGCTTCTAAGTCTAAAGTTGTTAAACTGAGCCACGTTGTAGCCGTCGTAGAGTAGCTGGCCTTGAAAACGAGTTTCTATCCCAGCGAGTATATTCATCAAGGTGGTTTTTCCGGCACCGGAAGGAGCACATACCGCCACTTTTTGCCCTGGAGTGACTGCAACAGACAGGTTGGTTAGCCCGCTTCCAACGCCTGGGTAACGGTGAGACAACCCTTTAATGTTAACTCGTCCCCCCAATTCTTGAATAGGCGGGCTTTTTTCCATTTTGGTTTTGTCATCGTCAAGGGACATCAAAGCATTGATTTGGGCCGAAGAGGCTTTAATCGTGTCGATTTTGGCGAGTGAATTGTAGATTCCCATGATAGGCGTTAATGTCTTCCAAACCAGAATAATGATCGCCAGCATCGCACCCGGATTGGCATCCCCAGCCATTACCGCAGATACCGCAGTCACAATACTAGCGGTGCCTATTACTTGAATGAGACTACTACCAAGTTGTTGAATCTTAGAGTTGGTAATTGAAACTTGATGAGAGTCTTTGAGGCGCTGGGTCAATGCTGCGTTGAATCGGGATTTGACGACAGAGAGCAGCGGCAGCTTTTGTATTGAGCCTACATTCGTTAAAAGCTCGTTCCATTGATAAGAGACCATTGCGTTGGCACGAGAGCTTCGAGATGTCGCTTGCAGATAGATATAGCGAGCATAAATACAAAACACCACCATGAGTGCAATGCCAATCAGAACCGTAATTGCAGCACTACCAGACATCACAAAGATGGCAATAAGAAAGATAAAGATAAACGGCAGATCGAAGTAACTTAAGCTCGATTCTGCGGTTACTAGTTGTCTAAATTGATCGATATCTTTTAGTCGCGCTAACTGTGAAGAGGTGGTGGCGCTAGAGGTCATAGCATAAGGCAGCCACAATAACTTAGAGATCACGTGATACGAAATATAGTGGGCAAGTTCTTGTCCGGAGGTGTTGAGAATACTCATCCTCTGTCGCTTCAAAAAGTGTTCCATTAGAGCGACAGCAATTGCGCCAGAGGCAAGCCAATATAAGGTTGAGGCGGAGTCTGCGGTTAACGCAAAGGTATACACACCCATAATAAAAAACGGTTGTATGGTTCCGAACAGAGTGATGAAAAGGCTCAATAGAGCGAGACTTTTAAATTCAGCACTGTGTTCATAGAAGATGTGTTTCACCCAATTCCGTTTGTCTTGTGATTCAGGTGGTGGTTCACGAAATATCCGTGAATAGCTCGATATAGCACAAACACGAGCCTTAAATTTGGCCGGAAGTGGGCTCTCAATGGGGATGTCATTTTCATAGTCGTATAGGTGTAGCACCTCATTATCGACACCCAACAAAATGTAGTTTTGGCGGTTGATTGTGATAAATGCTGGGCAGCTGAGTGTTTCCAGCTGCCTATGATTGGTGATCTTTTTGTGCAGGCATTGATAGCCGAGTCGTGACAGTGTGGCATCAAACGCTTTAAAGTGGTCTGTATCGGCGATAAACGTATCTGACAACAGCTCTGCCGTGCCTTCCCATTGAAGAGCGACTAAGGTGTAGCTTAAGCCGAGCAATAATGGGTTCTCGGCGTAACGACTCGATAAGTGGCCTTCTCGAAAGTGGAGTAGACGTTCTTTTATCTCGTCAAAAGCAATCAATGTATCCATGCTATGCCACCTCACGAGCTTTGATGTGTTCGATGTTACGATCTTTGTGTTTTATCTTGTTACTCGCGATAACGAACAAGTAAGAGTTGACCCTTGGGCGCAAGCATGAGAGCAAATTGGCCGAAAAGTCGACATCATAAGAGAGGTCGAAGTCATCGATGAGTACGATTTTCTTGTTGCTGAGCAGTGCACGAACAATGAGCAATGCAAAATTAACCTTGCGTGAGAATGGCTTGATGCCTGTGGTGGTTATCTCGGTATAAAAGCCTTGCTTAAGATCGTCTATATCGCTTTTTATTCCTAATGCTTCACACAACGAATAAGCGGCTTTGTGCAGTTCAGGTCTAAAACAGGTGATGTTATCGATGATGGTGCCATCAACGAAAGTGCTGTGTTTAGTGACCATGATAATGTTATCTATGATGTCATCATCGACTTGTCTTTCCATTGCTGTCTCATGTGAGTACTGACTTAATCCTCTTAAAATAGAAGACTTACCTGAGCCAGACTGGCCTGAAAGTACAGTGATTTTGTTGGCTTGAAACTGATAGTGTTCTTGACCTTGATAGCTGACATGTTTTGGCGGTACGCCTACTAATCGGTTGGATGTGTGTTCGTTCGCCATCTCCAGTATTTCGTTCAGCCTCATAATATAGCTCTTGTTGACCTTCCATTGGCTAATGGCACGCATGGTCTGTTGGTAAGGGCCAAAGAAACGATTGGTCAGAAGGATGATGGCTGCCATTACCCCTTGGCTGATATCGAGGTTGATTACAGCCATGGCGCTGGTTACCACGGTTAATATCACAGCCAGTTGCTGAATAAGCGTTAAGGTTAGGCTGAACTTTGATTCTTGCTTTTCAAATTCGCTGGTGTGGTACTCACGCTCTTTGACCATGGTGTTCATTAGGTTTTCAAGTCGGTACTCCATCGAACGCCCTTTGATATCGAGCGGGTTAGAGATGATATCGATGATATTCGAGTTAGTGGTGCCATCTATATCAGATTTTTTCTGCATTAAAGCGACTTTACTCTTTGATAGATGAAGAGCTGTAACCAACAAAAACAGAGCACTCGCGACTAAGATGAACCCTGCTGGTGGATTGATAACCGCAATGATCAGCAGAGTAACAAGACAAGTGAATGCGTTGATAAGTGCACCGATGAGCTCACCGCTGTAATAGGAACGAAGCCCAAGAATGGTAGTCAGCCTTTCCAAGTAAGACCCAGTATCCAGCTTTTTAAATTGAGCTGTGTCTGAGTGACAGATGGCATTGAATATCTGGTTGGTCGCCGTTTGTTCAAAGCGGTTGCCTATTCTCGATACCATCGACTCTTCAATGTTTTTGATTTTATAGTCGAGCATGATCGCCACAAGGATAATCACGAAGATGAAATAGAGAGAGGAACTGGATTCATTGGGAATGATACGGTCGAAAATGATCAATATCGAAAATGGCAGTACCAAGCCAAGAATGGTGGTCAATATACTTGATATCACTAAGAAGCTGGTGTCACCAACACTCAATTTGGGAAGGTAATTAAGTTTGTCCATTATCCTTCTCCTTCCGCTGACAAGCTGTCGATGATCGATAAGTCAAAAGTATCCTGGATAGGGATCATCCGATCAGAAATACGATTGAGCTCCTCCAAATCGATGGCTCCAAACAGGGCTCTAAGTTTGGTGACGTTGATGACATAATCATACTGATTGGTGTAGTACTCACGAATGCTGTCAAAAAGGTCTGATTCCGAATTAAGTAGGTCGGTTAAGGTTTTTGTACCAAGTCGGTAAGCTTTTTTATTGCCTTGGTAAACGCGATAGTTTGCGATTACAGCTGCTCGCAAATAGGACATGGCTTCGATGTTGGCATTAATGGTCAGCACTGTATCGTCGAGCGCAAATTGTGCGTCGTTGAGTGCTTGGTCGTATTGAGCGGAAAATTGCTGAATTCGCCCCTTGTTCTTTTGATATTCGTAATAGTCGCTACCACCTTCAAAGATAGGTAAATCGACGGTTAAGCTGTAGGTTGTGGTGTCGGTTTTAGAATTGTCACGGTTACTGTCTTCATACTCGTAGTTGGCAGAAGCTTGTAGCGTTGGGTAGAAGTCTGAACGTGATTTGCTTAGGGTTCGTTTTGATTTATCTAATAGCGACTTTGCTATCGTTATGTCGAAGTTCGCTTCAACTAATTTCCCTTTTAGTTGTGCTTTTTCTGAGTCAGATATAGGTAGATATTGATTATTGAGCGCTACGTCAAAAGAGGGGACGACTTGGGTCTGTGACGTTGATTGCAGCTGATTCAGCGACAAGTTTATCTGTTTGTTGATGTCCGAAATCTGTTTGCTGGTGGTGTTCTTCCTCGCTTGAGTTTCATAAACATCTGTCTTTGGTAAATTACCTAGCTCATTGTTACGAGTTACTTGTTTTAGACGAGACTCGGATGAACGATACTGCGCATCGGTGGCCTTTCTTTGGGCATGAAATTTTAGATATGAAAAGTAATTGTCTACGACTTCGACCACCGTATCATTGACCAATTTGTCATGTTGCAGTTTGCTGATCTGCACGTCCAATTCCGATTCGCGGTAAGTGTTATAACGCGAGACATCTAACAAGGTTTGAGATACCGAGAGGGTGTAACCATTGCTGTTGTAGTTTTGGTTGCTCGGTTGCAATGAACGTACGTCTGATTCGTTCCACGTGGTATTGGCGTTGGCATTGATTGTCGGATAGAAAAAGGCAGAGCTAATGTCTTTATCAAACTCGGTACTTTGAATTTCATATCTTGAATTTATGATGCTGTAATTCTTTGCAATTGCTTCGTCAATCACTACAGACAGCTCACCAGCTTGGGAATTGATACTACTTGCAAGAGTGAATAAGCCGATTAAGGATAACCCCAGTGTCGACCTGTTATACCTTCTTGCATCAAACACTGCTTTCATTAACCCACCTTCCTAATCGCCATGTATTTCTTGATAACTGAGTAAATTTCATCATTCTTGTATGGCTTACTGATAACGTAATCCATGCCTGCATCAACACAGCGTTTGTGCTCTTTATTACTGGTTAACGCGGTAGCACCGATAATAGTGGTGGGTGGTAAGTGGTTATCACGTTCGTATTGGCGAATGTGGGTTGTTGCTTCGATACCGTCCATGTTTGGCATAATGCAGTCCATAAAGATGATATCGAACTGCTGCTCTTTGATAAGCGCAACCGCTTTGGCACCGTCATCGACACCTTGGCACTGGAAGTCAAAGTTGGAGAGAATTTTGTTAAGAATGATCTGCTGCACTCTATCATCTTCAACGATCAAGAATTGCTTATCAGACTGGCTCTCTTTCTCACTTTCACTGTCTAATGTCTTAACAATGTTGTCGATGAAGTCGACAGGGGTAAACGGGTGGTAGAACACGTAATCAACGTGGTTGTATGTATCGTCTAGATCGGCTGAACTCGACATAGAGAGCATCAATTTGATCTCTTTGGCCGCTAATCGTGCTTTAAGCGTCTTACAGAAGGAATCGAGAGTGATGCCCTTAATGTGGTCTGTTAAGAATATACCGTCGTGAGGTTTTAAATCCTTCATCATTTTAAAGATGTCGTTAGCCGTGCTTGCTAAAACGACGTTGGCGCCTTCATTAACAAAAGTCTGGCTCAATATATCGAGCTGTAAACTGTCGGTACCACACAACAAAATGGTGCGTCCCTCCAGGCGATTAGTAAGAGGCGCGTACTGAGAAGCGTTGACATCAAAATTGATCACCATTTTTTCCGCTTCTTCTAGTGACTCAGATACCGCGGAGTAGTTTTTGATCCCGGTAAGTAGGTTGTTAGCTAGTTCAACGTTGGTGATGTCTTTGATTTGTGCATCGTTCCAGTTGAGCTTGTCTAACTGCTCAATTTGGGTGTAGGTATCGCGATAAAAATAGAGGGACAGAGTAATACGCAGCTTATCTACTTGTGATGAGCTATTGCAGCCGACATGCAGTAAAGCATTAGAATGCGTAGGCGTAGCGATTTTGTTGGAAATCTGGAGTAGCAATATCCAGAACAATCCAGTTTGACTGCCGTAAAGCTGAGCTGGAATAGTATTTTCAACAAAGCACTCAAGCGTTTTGGACTGTTGCTTAGATTTGGTGGCAGTAAGAACAATCAACTCGCTGATCAAGTCGTAGAAGTCGATGTTTTTGTCATCGTTAAGCGCATCTACGTTTGATAAGCGGTTGAAGTTGTCTGCAAGATTTTCCAATGTCCACGTAGCCGAGATGATCTCTTTGGCAAGCAGGGCTCCGTTTTCATCGCTGTCCTTAACCAATAACTTAATCCCACCTTGAATAGTATTGGTGATACCGCGTACTTCGTAACCGAGTAGGTTGTATAAGCGTTGATAAAGGTCGGTCTGCGATTTCTGCTCTTCTAACTGTTCGTAACTCGACAGCAGCTTGGCGTAGATGTTCTTTTCAATGCTCGAGGTTTCGACGCTTGAGATACGAGCTTTTACCGCCTCGTGGTCAATGCTTTTTAGATTGCTCGATATCTGTTTGAAGGTCGCATGCGCTTGATCTTTCTGTGCTCGGGTGCGGCTTAATAGTCGGCTGTTTTGGGTAAAGTAAACAAACAGCGCCAAAAAGAGTGCCAGATTAAAACCAGCGATCGTGTACAACTGCAGGTGTGAGTTTTGCGCTGCTTGGTTGTGGTAGTTATCCATGAAGCTGTTGACGGTATTGACGCTTTTCTCGGATGCGACACGCAGCGAACTGTTGAGTTGATTTAAGTCGCCAGTCTCTTGGTATTTTTGGAAATGAAGTTCTAACAGATCGAACCCTAAAACCCCTGTTAAAAGGGCTAGCGATTTTTCTTCAGAGATCAGTTGTTGAAACTCTGATAGTTCACCCTGAAGTTTGGTAATCAATAAGTTAACTTGTTCTTGTTCGCAGCTTTCAATATTGGTACTACACAAGTCTAGAGTTGAGTTGAGCGTTGAAATATCACTGAGCACTTCATGAGATTTACCAAACAGTAGCGATTGCGCATTGCTACGCTCATTGTTGTTGTAGATGGTTTGAACGGTATAAACCGCACTTGTACTCAAAATAGCAACGATCACAATGAACAGTAAGTGACTCAGTTTTTGGGTGTATCTATTTGACTGACTCATGGCCGCTACCTCTCATCAAACGATTCATCGAGCGCGGTCATGATCGGCTTCAAGGCGTAATCGATCACTTTTCGGCTACCGGTTTTAATGTCTGCAGTAAACTCCATGTAAGGAGCAATGTAATATTGGATTTGATTACGCGTTAGGTAGTTCTCGGTAATCTTGATTTTGGCGATGTAGTACTCTTGCTCTTTTTCTTCGTAAGAGCTGCGAGAAATGGATTCGATGTTGCCAGATAAGATGCCGTACTTGGCAAAGTTATAGGTATCGAATTTGAGTTTGACTTCTTGTCCTTTTTCGATGAAGCCTACGTCCTTACGCGGGATCTTGACCTCTGCATGCATCTCATTGTTGAGTGGCGTGATATCTGCGATGCTGTCACCAGGAGGGATGACGGCGGATTGGTAATTGAAGTTGATTTTGTCGACCTTGCCATCAACAGGAGAGAACACTAATAGCCTTTCCACCTTGTCGGTTACCGACGGAAGTTGAGTTTGTTTGATCTTAAGGTTGTTGTTTACTTCAGTGAGTTTGGTGTAATAGTCGGTTCTACGATTCTTTTGGTTGTCACTCAATTGCTTTTCTAGGCGAGTAAGTTGGAACTCTTCGTTTAAGATGCCTTCATTAAGGTTCTCGATCTCACGCAACATGTTCAGGTGCTGTACCTTCATGTTCAGCACATCTATATGCGATGCCATCTCTTCTTTATAAAGCTGATCTTTGATCTTCAGTTGCTGATTAATCACGGCCAGTTGCTGCTTTGAAGAGGCAACACGACGGTTCATTGATTCGATCAACCCTTTTTTATGCTGAATATCATGTAAGAACAGCTCATCATTAGATCGATTTCGATTGTTTTCTTCTGTCCATGAGAGGGTTTGCGTTTCAACTAAGGCAGGGTAGTTTGCGTAACGTGAAAAGTCAGGTTGTGTGTCATGAATGAGAGCTTGGTATTTGAGTTTTTCGACCTGAAGTTGAGATATTTCGTATCGAGTGGATTGCAATTCCGACACACGGTCTTGCGAAGTTAATGTTGCTATTTTTTGACCTTTGTAGACAAGGTCTCCGGGAGAGATATAGAGCTCTTCTAGAATACCGCCTTCTAAATGCTGTACTTTCTCAACGTCCGAATCGAGTAAAACCTCGCCTCTTGTTGACACCGTAATATCAATGGTTGCTTGGGTCGCCCAGATCACGATGCCTAGTATAAAAACAGCAATGATCACAAAGACTTTATTTACTGTAACTTTGTCTTGGGAGTTTGACGTATCGAGCGTTGATTGGTGCTCTTGGTTAATCGAGCGCTCGATGATTTTATCTAGTTCATTCATAAGCCAGCCATCCTTGCCCTTCGCTTTGAATTGTTCGCAGTATAGCGAGTAGTATTGAGTATCAAGCGAGTTTATTGACGTTGTAATTTCGCTGCTCGGGTTGGCGGTCCATATGCAACGCATTTTTGTTTTCTTTTTACTCTAGTACAGATTTGTTAGAAGAGACGCCTAACTCGTTAATTTTTAATATGTATTAAACAGAATAAGCGTCGGATCATCTTTTTATTCCATACGGCTTTGATCAACTTGTGTTATGTGCTTGGTGTCCTATGCTACGTATAGCATAGGAATAATAAGAAACAATAAGTCATTGACAAGGAGTGCGTATGCCAGTTGGTCAGAACCCAGAAAACAACGAATTGAACGATGCAGTTGAGCAAATTGCCACAGAGGACAAGTCGCCTTCTTCGTCATCTCATCCCGGAAATCAAAATAATCAGCAATCTACAGCTGCAAATACAGTGGCCACCGGCTCTGACTCAGTAGCACCATTAGAAGAAAATAGTGAGCAGCAAGCAGAAGGCAACGAACAGCCGAGTGCAGAGCAACAGAGCGAGGGTGGAGAGCAAGGGGTCCAACCTGTTGCAGCAGAAGGACGTCAAAGCGAGGGTGGCGCACCGCCTTCTCAGGTGCAAGAGGAGAATCAAGAAGAGGAACAATCCTCGGAACAAAGTGGTGGAGCTCAACAAAATGTCGGTTCGCAGCAAGTAGGCGGAAATACACCTGCAGGTAATGAAGGTGCGGGTCAACCTGCTCAGCAATCAAGTTCGTCGCAACCTCAAAGTGGTGAGGGCTCGAGTGAAAGCCGCGCTGCGAATTCGGGTGAGGCGAGTGATAGCAAGCAGGATACCCAGAGTTTTGATGTCAATGTTACTCCCGATCGACCTATCTATTCTAACGAGCTTGATAATAGCGATACGACCACTGATACCTTATCGTTTGACGTCAATGTCGAAGCGGTGAACGATCTTCCTGATGCAGCGCCGACCTATCACGAAATTGATGAAGATGGCGTATTAAATTTCACGGCGGATGATTTGCTTGCTAATTCTACCGATGTTGAGGGGCCTGTGAGTCTTCAATCTGTCGAATACTCAAGTGAGGACGGTGAGCTTGTAGAAAATCCAGACGGATCTTTTAGCTTTACGCCTAATGAAAACTTCCATGGTGACGTGGTGTTTGATGTTGTGATTGAAGACAACGAAGGTGCAACCGCGCAAACCACCGCGAATCTTCATGTTGTATCTGTTAATGACCCGGTCATAGCTAACGACGACTCAGAGCTTGATGCCGGAGAGCCAAGCATTCGCCTAGATGCCGAGCCTGAGAATGGTGTACTTCAATATCTCAATGAAGACGATGTATGGGAAGATGTCGTTGTCGGTGAAATATACTCTGCTGATACTGAACTGCAGTTTGTTCCAGATGTAGATGTCGTCGAGTCAGCGACGATTGATATCAAGGTAGGTAGCTTCGATAGTGATACCAGCACGGATGTGTTTGATGGAACCGCACAAGCATCTGATTGGGGCGTAGTTGATGGTGACACGGCTGTGTTTACGCAAGATGACGTCACAATCACGACTCAAGTTACTGGTGGGGATTTGACAGCTTGGAATGGCGCTGGAACGTCCGTAGGGGCTGGTATTGGCGACCAATCGAATAATGGTTTGTCCCATAACGACACGCTTGTTGTCACGATTGATGGTGAGGATGTTAATCAAATTACCTTCCAACTCGATGGGCTTGGCGGCTGGTTTGATGAATCTCATAGAAACGCAACGGAAGTAATCATCACCGCCTACGATGAAGAGGGGAATGTTATCGATTCTCAAGGCGGTTATCGAGAATCTGGTGAGTTCCAAGATCAGTACGTCTTCACAACGGATCAACCTGTTCATCACTTCGAACTTGGCACTACTGGTGGAACCGGCACATATGTTGTGCAGAATATGACGGTATCTCGCACGCTTACAGAAGAACTGCAGCTGGTCACTATTCAGGGTGATGGCAGTGAAGTGACAAGTGCTACAACGTTAGACCTAAACTATGATACCGCTGATCAGCCTATCGATGTTACTGAGCAGTTGATTGACGTTGATGACACCATTACTACGACACCTATTCAGGTGCTAGAAGATGGTGTGCTTGTTCTTGATGCCAATGACTTGTTGGCCAATGACACTGACGCAGATGGTGACTTGTTGTCGATAGTTGAAGTGAGCATGGTGGATGAGAGCCAAGGCGCAGTTGAACTAGGCGAAAATGGTTCTATTACTTTTACACCAGCACCTAACTACTTCGGTGAAGCTCAATTTGAATACACTGCAACAGATGGGAATGGTTCGTTTGATACCGCGACAGTATCTGTGGATGTTATCCCTCAACAAGATGCGCCAGTTGTAGATGGCGTCTTAACAGATCAGGTTGATGAAGATGGTTTAATTACGTTGACTCAAGCACAGCTTCTATCCAATGTTACGGAGTTGGACGGTGAATCTCTAACAGCACTTAACTTGAGTATTGACGGAAATGGGGTACTCACGGATAACCATGATGGAACCTTTACCATTGAACCGGACGAGCACTTTGATGGGCCAATATCTATCACCTACGACGTCACCGACGGTATTGATACGGTTAACAATGAACTTCAGCTAAATGTTGAAGCCGTGGCAGATGCTCCAGAGCTCAGTGTGACACCAAGTGCAGACAACCTAGATGGTGAAGTGATTCGCGATAATCAGAATGTGGTTGAGTTTGATATCGACGCCTCTTTGGTGGATCAAGATGGATCTGAAGCACTAAGTGTTACGGTTGGTGGGGCGCCGGATGGTAGTGTAATTCGCTACGATAGTGACGCGATTCTTAATGATCAATCGAGCGGCTTAACCAGTTTTACTGACTCTACCGTCACAGTGACTTTTGAGGGTGAGAGTGCAGGTTACAAGAACTCGGTAGGTTACTATGTGGTGGAAGAGGATGGCTCAATCACCAACGTAAATATGGTGTATAGTGATGCCTCACAACAAGGCGCTGGTGGTACTTTAATACCGGGAGAGTCTTCTTTCTCGTTCGAACTTGAAGAGGGTCAGAGTTTCAACCTATTCGTCATCCCGAACGGTGGTCGCTACAACGATTTTGAATCACTGGAAGGTGGTGAATTTGTCTTTAGAAATGAGGATGGTTCACCGGCAAGTATCACTTCAAATGATCCACAATTAATCTACATTGCTGAAGATGGTACAGAAAGTGTGGTGCGTGGCCAAAATGGTGATGCAGTATTCCATGGTGGCACCAGCACAAATCTCAATCAAGACGGCGTAGAACATACTCGCGTTACTATGAACGACGACGGTGAGTTAATTTACGGAATTGAAGATCTATATGGTGGTGGTGACCGTGACTATGACGATTTCTCTTTCTCAATTGATTTAGGTGAAACTAACCAAGCGATTTACAGCGGTGAAATCGTGGTGGCAGATGGTGAACCCGCGATCATTCCTTCTGTTGTATTGGACCAAACTTTAGTATTGGAAGTACCAGAAGACTTTAGCGACGACATTGATTTAGTGATTGAAGCAACTTCAACAGAAAGCTCCAATCAAGACTCCGCGACAACAAGTCAAACCTTACATATTGATGCCAACGAATATGCGCCAGAAGTATCACCATTATCTGATTCAGTAAGCGAAGATAACGCCATTACGTTTACTCAAGATGACCTTCTCGCTAACGCAACAGACATCAATGGCGATGATCTGACAGCATTGAATGTTTCTGTTGATCCTGCGATTGGCTCTGTAAGTGCAAATCCAGATGGGTCGTTTACAGTGACTCCGCTAGAAAACTATAGCGGCAACATTGACGTTACCTATGATGTCACGGATGGGACACACACCGTCCCCGCTGTACTCAATTTAGATGTGGAAGCGGTCGCTGACGCGCCTGATGTTTCAGCCAGCCTAGGTGCGATGGTTGATACGGACTTTGATACCAGTAATGCTCGTGATGAGTGGAGCACGGATAATACTCATGGCGGCTTGGAAATTCGTGGAGAACAAGTTTACACCGGCATTCGTGATAGCGACCGTGGCAATGTCATCGAGTTAGAAGTACACAGAGGCGATGAGTCTAATATCTACCAAAACCTTGACCTTCAAGCCGGAGAAACGGTCACTCTTACTTTTGATTACTCAGCAAGACGCAACTGGGAAGACGATTCAGATATTGAGCTGTATTTTGATGGCGAGCTTATCGATACCATCAGCCAGGATACAGTAGGCTGGCACACTTATAGTTATGAGCTGACTGCGACCACTGATAACCCACGACTTGAGTTTAACGCTCCTGATGACAACAGCTTAGGGGGCTTGTTAGACAATATTCGGGTGACTGAAGTACCGACAGAAGATAATGATATCCGTATTGATATCAGCACGATGCTTACGGATCTCGACGGTTCGGAAAGCATGCAGTCTATAGTTTTAGATGCTTTGCCGGAGGGGAGTACCCTAACCGATGGCACAAATACCTTTGACGCGACTGCCGATAGCAACAGCGTCGATGTATTGGGGTGGAATCTAGATAATCTGCAGTTTACACCACCACAAGATTTTAACGGCGAAGTCAGCCTGCAACTGTCTGCTACGTCTGTTGAAAATTCAAATGGCGACACCTCGACGACCACCACGGATTTGACCTTCAATGTGGAAGCCGTCAATGACGCACCGATAGCTCCAACTCTCTCAATGGAAGGTGTCGAGGATCAAGTCATTACCATTGACCCAGCTTTCATTCTCTCAAAAGTTACTGACGTGGATGACTCCGAGTTCACGCTGGAAAGTTTGTCTATTAGAACGCCGATACAAGCATCAATTACACCAACTCAAGACGGACTGTACCAAGTTGTGGTTCCGGAAAACTACAATGGCGCTATCGATCTTGCTTATGAAGTCAGTGATGGTGAAGCGACCACAGAAGGTACTGTAAACCTCAACATAATGGCAGTAGATGATGCTCCGTTCCAGAACGGTAATGCGCATTTAGCAGTGGATGAAGATGGAGCCATTACCTTCAATAGTTCTGACTTGATTGACCTATTTGGTGATGTAGATAGTTCCTTGACTGTGTCTCGTGTCGTTACTGCCACGGGGGAGGAAGCGGAAGGTACTGTTGTTGATAACGGTAACGGAACTTGGACGTTTACTCCGACTGACGACTTTGCTGGTACCACAGGTCTTCAAGTGGTAGTTACTGATGGTAACACTGAAGCCAGCATGGACATGAATGTCTACATTCGCCCAGTAGCAGATGGTGTGGCAATCACTACAAGCTTTGATGGCCCATTAGTTTTTAAAGAGGATACAACGGCACACTTCGGGATTGATATCGAACAGCTTGATACGTCAGAGGTCATGACCAGCGTAACAATGACAGGCTATCCAATTGGTTTTACTGTGAGTGATGGTCAGAATACAGTCGTGATCACTGAGGAAAATCAGGCGATTGATATTGGTAAATGGGACCTCAATACGCTGACCATGACACCACCAGAAAACTACAACGGTGAATTCTCGGTCACTTTATCCGTCGTTTCTCTCGATGAAGTTGAAGATCCGGCTGACAATGAGGTGACAACAGAGTTAGGCCGAGGTGAACCTGAGCCTTCTCCATTCGTTCTTGGTGATGAGAGCTATGCACTGCTCGAAAGTGAAGATCTGCTTGAGTTGGTGCCAAATAGTGGTGAAACCACAACCATCAGCGAAGTTTCATACACTGGCGATGGTGGTACGCTAATCGATAATAACAATGGGACGTGGAGTTTCTGGGGAGATCCTAACTACCAAGGTGACATTGATATCGATTTTACTACCTCAGATGGCAGTCAACACCAAGTGACACTGCTAAACGAAGACCCACTTGATGAGCCACAACCAGTGATTGCGATGGCAATGAGGGAGCCAGCGCCTCAAACAAGCTCAAACCAAGAGCCAGATTATACTGCGGCGCCGGGCGATACGTTCGACGTTGATATTCCAGACAATATCAGCGGGAATGGAGATGTAGAGCATATGCTGGTAACCGGTTTACCTGATGGAGTAGAGCCTGTTCAAGGGGTTTCAGATGGTGAAGGCGGCTATAGCGTGAGCAATCTTGATGCGCCAATGGCACTGAAAGTGGATGAGGCATTTGAAGGGGAAATTCAATTAGAGATGGTGGGCATTGATGTCAATGATGTTCCAGTCGAAGGTGCGGATGCGAGTGCATCGATCCACATTGATGAAAGTTACGAAATGCAGGGAACAAGCGCAGATAGAGCTGGACGCTCAATGTCTGGTGATGACAGCTCGCAAGGCGATTGGACTACGCAAGATAACACCGACATGGGTGTAGATGTTATGGATGACAGCTCTAGCTTCGATAATAAAAACGCAGAAAGCCCAGTTGATGATGATTTGTCGATGTTAAGCGACTAGCAACATACCACTCTAATATCATCTAATTAGCAGCCGTACTAAAGTGCGGCTGCTCTGTATCTAATTTCCTAGTCATTTTTCACAATCCACTGCTTTTGCTACAAACTGTTACACTTTACCTAGATAACAAGTGTCCACGGCCGTTGTGTTCATAACGAGCTCGCTGCATTATTCTAAATCTGAATTTTCCATTTCTAAGTATCTATTCTATGAATCTGGCTCAAGTCGACCTCAACTTATTAGTTATCCTCAAGCACCTGTTAGAAGAAAAGCATGTTTCAAATACGGCATTAGCGCTGGACATGAGCCAACCGACGATCAGCCGTTCATTGCAAAAGCTTCGCACAGTTTTCAATGATGACTTGTTGGTTCGCGGTACTTATGGGTATGAACTAACACCAAAAGCTGAGTCGATCAAACAAGATTTAACATCGGTATTAGGGCGATTGGAAAAGCTTGTAGCAGGGGATGTGTTTGAGCCAAGTGATAGCGATGCGACTGTTCGATTCTTTGGTTTGGTACCTCAGATCACTCATTTGATGCCAAAAGTGATGGCGGAGGTTCGTCGTCAGGCTCCGAACATGATTGTGGACATCGACTCAATTCCTAAACGCCACTTCGAGAGTTTGATCTCGGGAGACGTACATTTTGTTCTCTCGACTCATGAGCCGTCTAGCTCAGAGCAGAACCTGTATCGCACCTTTGTGACCAGTCGCGATTATCGCTTGTTGATGAGTAAAGACCACCCGCTAGCAGACAAAGAGATCACGGTCGATGACCTTCTGAATAGTCAGTTAGGACAGATCTCACTTCAAGGTGATAAAAAACTGTCGGTTGAAAGTCGTTTTAAAGATCTCGGATTAATCGACAAGCAACGTAAGTTGTCGATTCCTGTCCAACTTTCTAATTTCAATGTCGCTCCTGATATCGCAGAAACTACGGATATCATATTTCACCTTCCAACTCCTTTTGCCCAGCAAGCTGCGAAGCAACGTGAACTTGTGTGTAAAAGGGTACCAAAGGCACTTCGTCATCCTTCAGAAGATGTTTATCTATACTGGCACAAACGTTTTCACAATGATCCTATGTGTCAATGGATCCGACGTATTTTCAAAGAGTTATACAACTAAGTATCACTTTGTGTACGATAATCAGCACTGATTCACAGGTAATGATTAATCAATAAATGGATATGAAAGAGAATCTGTATTTGAAAAATAAATAGTCAGAATTACTAAAGGGGATGAAACTTTCATTGATGTAAATGGTAACCGAATGTCTAATGCAAACCATTATCACTTGCAACTAAAGACATCATACTATGACGGATCGTTCTCTTTTTTCTCCAAAGCCTTTAGCTATAGCCGTAGCATTTATCTGTTCTTCTGTTTCAACGGTTTCCTTTGCCAACGAAGCTTCTACAGAAACTGATGAACAGATGGTTGTCACCGCAACTCGTACAGAAACCTCTCTAAAACAAGCGCCTGCTTCTATGTCGGTAATCACGGCAGAGGATATTGAGAATAACCCTGGTATCACACTAGCGGACATTGTGGCTGACTCTACCAGTGTTGAGTCAGACTTTGACAGCACGCGAGCAGGTCGTCAGATGATCTCTATTCGTGGTATGGATTCGGATTACACTTTGATCATGGTAAATGGTCGACGTCTAAGTTCTGCAAGTGCAATCATTCGTGGTAACGACTTCGACCTTTCAACCATTCCAGCTGACTCGATTGAACGTGTTGAGATCATTCGAGGTCCTATGTCGGCGTTGTACGGTTCTGATGGTATGGGCGGTACGATTAACATCATCACCAAAGCGCCAGCGAATGATTGGAGCTCGACGTTGAGCATGGATACATCATCGCCAATGGATGGTAATGGTGGACAAGAGCACTCCGTCGGACTAACCACGTCAGGTGCATTGATTGAAGATGAGTTGTTTGCTCGTTTCTCTGTAAACCAAACTAGCCGTGATGCGTGGCAGCCTTATTCTGGAACTCACAGTGCAGGACACGATCGTGAGGATGTAACTGCTCTAGAAGGCCGCGATACCCTGAGTTTGCTGGCTACATTGACATGGCATGCAACGGACAACCAGACCATCGATTTAGATCTTGGTTACAGCGACGATGAACGTGACACCGCGGCAGAACATGCGACCGGCCTGAATGTTTCAAACTCCAATGTGAAACGTAACAACCAAGCAATTACACACAGTGGCTACTGGAGTTGGGGTGATACTAAAGTTCGCTACTCTCGTGAGAATGTGATTGATAAAAATGCTGCGGATATTGGTAGTTCAACACGTGATGTAGAAGAGCTAACACAGATCTTTGAAGCGTCGGCTACAAGCTATCTTGGTGACAACCATATTCTAACGGTAGGTGTTGACTACCAATTGAGTGAGCTAACAAACGAAGAAAATGTCACGGGTGCTCCAGCGGAAGCGTATCAAGGTGCTTTGTTCATTCAAGATCAATGGAACGTTACTGAACAACTAACTGCTACCTTGGGTGGCCGTTTAGACAAGCACGAAAAATACGGTGAAGAATTCAGCCCCCGAGTCTATTTAGTTCATCAAACAACAGATGACTTAGTGATTAAGGGTGGTGTAGGTAAAGCATTCAAAGCGCCAACGCTGACTCAGAACCACGCTGGTTATACTGTTGCGAGTTGTAAAGGTTGGTGTGACATTGTCGGCAATGAAGATTTAAACCCAGAGACGAGCTGGAACTATGAACTAGCAGCGCTTTATAGTCAGCCTCGTTGGAACATCGAAGGTGTATTGTTCCGAAATGAAATCCAAGACTTGATCGACCGTGGTGACACAGAGTGTCTATCTGGCGGAACATGGGGTGGTAACGGTGTAGGTTGTGTTGATAATGGTGGTAATTTCGTAAGTAACGGGACCCGCACCTATGTCAACGTATCAGAAGCTGTTATCCAAGGTGTTGAACTGGCTGGTGGATTCCAAATTTCAGAACAATGGGATGTATCAGGTAACTACACATACCTAGACACAGAAGACAAATCAACGGGCGAAGAGTTACTTGAACGTTACAAGCATTCGAGCTTGGTAAAACTGAACTGGACCCCAACTTACGACCTAACGGCGTTTGTCAGTGCGAGATATCGTGGTGAACGCCAGATTGAAACGGATTTGACTCAAGACGCTTACACCACACTGAATATCGGTACTGTATACAACGTGAATGACTCGGTTCGCATTCGAGCTGGTATCACTAACTTAACTGATGAAGCAGTTTCTCAAGAACTTGAGAATATGGGTTATGTTGAAGAACCGCGTACTTACTACGTTGGCATGACGGCAGACTTCTAAGATCTAAAGTTACCTTCCAATAAAAACGCAGGTCAAAATGGCCTGCGTTTTTTCGTCTCATAAGAAAATGTTTTTGGCTTTAGTGGGCGGCTTTTTTGACACAAGTGATGATAGCGTTACCTGAGTTCTGATCCCAAGGCGTCAGCTTTTCATAGTCGTGCTCAAATAAGTGAACATCGAAATACGGTTCGAGGATTTGAACGATCTCTGCGAACGTGAATGCAACCATCGGATGCTCATCATGCCAGATTTGCGTCTGACCATCGGTTGTTTTCTCAATACTCAGCTTGAGTGCTTGTCGATCGCCGTCACCAGCGTAGTACCACCCAGAACGGAAGGTGAATGCGTCTCGCTCTAGATTACTAGTGTGACGTACAAACAGATTGTTGTTGATCTTCGCTTTATCGACAACATTGAAGCAGAAGATACCATCAGGCTTTAAAGCAGCGTGCACGCTCTCTACACAAGCTTTCAGTTTATCAATCCCATCGTTGTAATGAATCGAGTAAAGGAAACAAGTAATCAAATCAACGGGCTCATCTACTGTAAAGTGGCTCATGTTTTGTTGTGAAAACTGAGCTTCAGGACAACGAGTCATTGCGATATCTAACATAGGTTGGTTCAAATCAAGCCCACTGCTGGTGTAACCGTAATCAATAAAATGACGTACGTGTGGGCCGGTACCACAAGCGAGATCAAGGTGAGTACGACCGGTATTGCCGAAGATTTGATGTAATCTACGCACACAGTTACTTTGTGATTGATAGTCGATATCGAGACACATTAAATCGTAGTAACCAGAAAGATCGGTGTAGAGAGCATTAGTACGCATGTTGACCCGTAATGATGTGGATAATGTTGGAGAAGTGGCGCATCGTAAGGAACGTACTTGAGAAAGAGAAACAAAAAGGATTTATCGAGACGAGTAAATGGTTTTGCTATTGATTGGTAAGTCGCTGCTCTGAAAGGTTTATCTTCGAGCTTGAACTATAAATAAGGGTTCAGTTATGCTCTGAGGCTAGTTTTCTGTTCATCAATAAGAAGACAGTTAATATAAAGGCTGCATTAGAAACTCAGCAATACAAAGGAATGGATTCAATGGAAATCAGAAAGGATGATTTGTCGGGCGGCGATGTCATAGCGCTACTCGAAGAACACTTAGCCGACATGTACGCGACTTCACCACCTGAAAGCGTTCACGCTCTTGATGTCGGTGCACTAAAATCCTCAGACATTACGTTTTTCAGTGCATGGAAGGCTGATGTTTTACTTGGTTGTGTAGCAATCAAAGAGCTTGAGCCACAGCACGCAGAGCTTAAATCGATGCGGACATCTCGTCATGCACGAAAGGGCGGGGTTGCCAGCAAATTGCTGCAGCATGTACTCGAGGTTTCCTCTTCTCGTCAATATCAAACACTGAGTTTAGAGACTGGTTCTGAAGAGTACTTTAAACCAGCTCGTAACCTCTACGAGAAGTTTGGCTTTCGTTATTGTGAACCCTTTGCGGACTACAAGCTCGATCCTCACAGTCACTTTATGACGATAGACATTTAATCAGCATGACCACGTATTTATCAGGCTTCTCCCTTGGCTTGTCTCTGATTTTAGCGATTGGCTCCCAAAATGCTTTTGTACTGAAGCAAGGTTTGAAAAATCAAAATGTCTTCATTGTCTGTTTAGCCTGCGCTGTGTCAGACGCACTGTTGATCAGTTTTGGTGTGGCAGGTTTTGGTGCAATTGTTGAGAAGTTTCCACAAATAGAACAGATCGCTCGATTTGGTGGTGCGCTGTTTTTAGCGGTGTATTCAATATTGAGTTTTCGTTCTGCGTTTACCGAAAACCACGCACTAGAAACCCATGTTCAAACCAAAGGCTCTCTGCTTAAAGTGGTGTCGGTATGTTTGGCATTTACTTGGTTAAACCCACATGTGTATTTAGACACCGTCGTATTGCTTGGGTCTATCTCCACCCAGTACCAACCGAATGAGATGCAATTTGCCATTGGAGCGATCACTGCTTCATTCGTGTTCTTCTTTTCATTGGGGTTTGGGGCGAGATTTCTATCTCCACTATTCAGCCGCCCTAAGTCATGGAAAATACTAGAGTTTATAGTTGGTGTTATGATGGCAACTATTGCAATCAGCTTAATTATCTAACAATCCTTAAACGCTAAACCACAGAGCCCACTGAATCTTATGATCAGTGGGTTTTTTGTATCAACACACCGAACTTCTTCGATTATTTGAATACTCACTAGGTTGCTAATATTGATATGCCTATTGATGTCTATGCTTTTGTTTTTTGTTCTACACTTAAGCTATTGAATATCGTCAATTAGCTGGGAATTACAAAGTGATATTACACAATTATAAGGCTTTGTTAGGAGGCGTTGCTGTAAGCTTAGTTACTGCTCCATGCGCGATTGCGGACCTTCCGATTGAAGTAAATGTAGTAAACGAAGAACAGAGGGTTACTACTCCCTATTATTCAGAATGGCCATCATTAGAGAGTGCGATTGTAAAAGATCCTCAGATTGAAGCTCGTATCGCAGATATCTTAAGTCGGATGACATTGGGTGAGAAAGTCGGGCAAATGATCATGCCTGAATATCGACAAGTGACGCCGGCAGAAGCCAAGCAATATAAGATCGGTTCAGTACTTAACGGTGGTGGTGGCTGGCCGAATGAAGATAAATACGCAACGGCACAAGAGTGGGCGAAACAAGCAGACAGCTATTGGCTTGCGTTGGATGAAGCCTATGCCGGACGAGGGTTCCGAATTCCATTTATGTGGGCAACCGATGCTGTTCATGGGCACAACAATGTCTATGGAGCGACACTGTTTCCCCACAATATTGGCCTAGGTGCGGCGAACAATCCCGACTTACTTCGACAGATTGGTGAAGTAACGGCAATAGAGGTCGCAGCGACCGGCATTGACTTAACTTTTGCTCCTACGGTGGCTGTGCCAAGAGATTACCGTTGGGGAAGAGTCTACGAAGGCTACTCAGAGTCTCCAGACATTACTTATCACTACGCGCCTGCGATCGTGGAAGGGCTACAAGGTAATCAGCAACAGCTGCAAACCGAATCTAAAGTGATCGCCACCGTTAAGCATTGGCTCGGCGATGGTGGGACTAACAATGGTGTAGATCGGGGAGTCAACCACTCAACAGAAGATCAATTGCGTAACCTCCATGCACCAGGCTATTTCTCCGCTATAGAGGCTGGTGCGCAAGTTGTTATGACGTCATTTAACTCTTGGCAGCAAGTTGACGAAAATGGAAATAGCGACTCTGATGCAAACTCAAACCATAGTGGCAAACTACATGGCAGTCGTTACCTTGTCACGGATGTACTTAAAGGTAAACTAGGCTTTGACGGTATTGTGGTGACCGATTGGAATGGGCATGGTGAGGTAAAAGGGTGTACCAATGCCAACTGCCCGCAAGCAGTCCTGGCAGGTAATGACCTGTTTATGGTGACAGATAATAAAGATTGGAAAGGTTTTTATCGCAACGTCATAAAGCAGGTGCGAAGTGGCGAAATTCCGATGTCTCGAATCGATGATGCAGTGACTCGAATACTGCGAGTGAAAATGAGAGCAGGGCTATGGTTCAAACCGAGACCTTCCTATCGACTCTATGCGGGTGATGAATCTTTACTTGGTGCAGACAAACATCGGCTGGTGGCAAGGCAAGCGGTCAGCGAATCCTTGGTATTGCTCAAAAACAACAATCAAATTTTACCGCTCAACTCAAATAACCAAACTTATCTTGTCGTCGGCGGTGCTTCAAATGATCTGCAGAAGCAGAGCGGGGGCTGGACGTTAACTTGGCAGGGTAATGAGAATAGACGCTCTGACTATAGAAACGGTGAAACTGTACTTGAGGCTTTCGTTGAGCAAGTTGGCGAGAAAAGGGTGTTTACCGACCCAGAGACCGCGCCGATGGATGCCATTGCGGTTGTCGTAATGGGTGAAGATCCTTATGCGGAGATGTTTGGTGATATCAAGGAACACCAAAGCATTGCTTATTCAGAGCTTAAAGCCAGTTATAAACGCGATTTACGTTTACTCGAACAACTCAAGAGGCAAGGTTTTGAGGTTGTTACCCTGTTTTTCTCAGGCAGACCTCTGTATACAACGCCGGAGCTCAATTTGTCTGATGCTTTCGTAGCAGCTTGGTTACCAGGAACCGAAGCGATGGGCATCACCGATGTGTTGTTTGGTGTGAACGGCAAAGATTTTACTGGACGATTATCGTTTAGTTGGCCACGTTATAAGTGTGTGAGTAATGTAAGCCGTTTTGAATCCCGGATTCCAGACTATGTGATACCAGAAAACGAGCTTTCTCCAGAGGAGAGTTCACCGTTGTTCGAATATGGCTATGGCTTGAGTTACCAAAAAGCTCTGCATTTGAGCGAAATAGAGTTAGATAAAGAAAGACTTGGCTGTGGTAAAGAGATCCAAAAAACCAAAGCGACCCATAATTTGGAGGTCTTCGGACGATTGGCCAGTGATCAGTTTGTGCCTAAAGTGAGCGGTCAGGTGACGCAGTGGAAGGGTACATTTGTCTCTCGCTCAAAAGTGACGGAAATTGGTACCGCGCACACCACACCAATCAACTATAAACACCAACAGGACGCGCTTTCTGTCAGCCTAGGGCAGTCGCTACCGATGCAGTTCTATCTGCAAACACCGGATAAAAAAGGTGTTGATCTGACGGATTACTTATTTGCAGGCGCAGACTTGGAGTTCGACATTGCGGTTTACGGCTCAGTGCCTAAGTCTTTAAAACTTGCGAGTCACTGCGTTTACCCATGTGGTGCAATCGCGTCAATTGAGAAAGAGCTCTCACAAGCGCTGGAGAACAATAACGAACCTTGGTTAACCGTTAAAGTGCCTTTGAGTTGCTTGGCTGAGAATGGCTTAGATTTTTCTGATTTGAATACTCCCTTGCTTCTCTATTCAGATGAACCGTTCGATTTTGAGATAGGTGAAGTTCGTTACGTACCTGAGAGTCAGCAAGTTGATGATAAGCGAGCACTGTACTTGTCATGCGGTTTATTTAATAAGATTAAGTAGGAAAGAGTAGTTTCTAACTCGACTAATCGATAACAATGAGAAAGCCGCTCTGTTGGGAGCGGCTTTCTGGCTTTTGTCGGTTATATTTTAGCTTAGAGGTTAAACCTTAAAACGACTCATCAAGGTGCTGATGCTGTGGTTGAGCTGTTTAATCTCGACGGACTCATTCACTTGATTCACGCTGAGCTTATTGAGCTCAAGCACAATTTGGTCAATCTCATGGACACTCTTAGTGATGCTCTGTGTGACGGCGTTTTGCTCTGCTGAAGCACTTGAGATATCACTGTTGAAGTGGCTGACAACTTCCATCTTCTCACTCAATTTAGAGAGCATTTCAACAGCTTGAATCACTTGATTGCGTGTTTTCTCACAATTGGATTTAGTGAGTTCAATCGACTTCACCAAGCCTTCAGATTGGCCTTGGAGGTTAGAGAGCGCTTCCTCAATTTCAGAGGTACTCTCTTGAGTGCGATTCGCCAACGCTCTTACTTCATCGGCGACCACTGCAAAGCCGCGACCATGTTCACCTGCACGTGCAGCCTCAATCGATGCGTTGAGTGCGAGTAGGTTGGTTTGTTCTGCAATACCACCGATGACGGTCACGATAGATTGAATACTCTGTGATTCGTTTGCCATCGCAATGATGTCGTGAGATGTTGTATCGACTTGCTCTTCTAGAGCATTAATGTAGGACTCCGTCAGTACATTGATCTGCTTAGTCTCATCACTAAAGGTGGCTGCGTTATGAGCGGCCTCAGCTGCAGACTGAGAATTTTTCTCGACCTCAATAGAGGCGTGAGACAAGCTATCAATCGCCGTGACCACTTGGCTAGTCTCGTTGGTATGAACTTGCAACACGCTGTTGGTTTCTTGGCAACAACCTTCGATGCTTCCAACTTTCCCTTCAAGCACCACGTTCTTCTGTTTTACTTCGGTGATCATGCTCTGTAGACCACTGATGAAGATATTGATGTCTCGGGCGATCTTGCCAAGGTCATCATTGGTTTTCTCTTCTAGACGCTGAGTTAAGTCACCGTTACCTTGGGATAGGTCATGAACAATGTTACGTAGCGAGATGATTGGGTGGTACAGCATATTAAGTAGCAAGGTCATCACCGCAATTGAACAGACGACAGCTGCGACTATTAACATCTGAGCATTAAAGACCACATTATCAAGGGTTTGCATTGCAATTTTAGGATCGATAACAGAGATCATATGCCATTGATTTGAATCACCAATATTGACGACTTTAGCCATCAACATCATCTCTTTCTGGTCGATATTGCCGCGAATAAATACTTCTGATTGACGTGTTGCTGCCGCTAATTGAGTGATGGCTGGTAAGGAACTGATCATGCTTTGAGGTGCAATGCTCTCAATGGTCGAAGCGATGATCATGCCGTTGTCGTCAACGATTAAGCCTCGTGCTTGGTAGATTTTTTCGAGTTCACCGAGTTTATCTTCCAAATCATCAAAGCGAAGGTCGGCCATAAGCACGCTATCTTTAAAGGAATACATCACTCCAACCATTGGTGTTTGCGTACTTTTAGTAAAGAACAGGTCGCTAAAAGAGAGCCCAGAGCGGGTTTTTGCTTGTTTATACCAAGGACGAGTCGTTGGGTTGTACTTTTCAGGAATACCGATACCGTTTGGGAAGGATTCGGAAGGGCGTGAAGTAAAAGAACGGCCATCATCGAAGCCAATCACCATCTTATCGATACCGCCCAGTTTAGCAGCGTAGTGCATCAACGCCTGATTCTCGACCTCAAAGTTTGCGGCTTTGAGCTCTGCTGCCGTCGAGTTCACGACAGAGATGGTGCGCTGTACATCTTGCTCAATTTCATTGATTTCTACAGAGAGAGAGCGGTCGATCTCTTTGTAAATGGTCTCTTCAACCTGCTCTTTGGCAAGATTGAACGAGAACCAGTTTGAAGCGATTAGCGAAACAGTGGTGACAGCGGCCACCATCAGGATGAGTTTGCCTTTAAAACCTAGTGGAAATAACGTTTTTTTATTTTTCATAATTTTTCACGCGAATAGACAAGTGAGTTTAGACATTGATTGTGTCGTTCTAAAACGGCTCTTCATAACCAATCTTGTGTAATGTTATTGTATTATTTTTAGGTTATGCAATCTGTGAGAAAAATCTATCTGTAAAATCAAATAATCACCAACTATGTGACTTAACTAGAATTTACAACTATCACGATTTCCCTTCAGATCCCCTCTTGTTATGCCACAAGTAGCAATACATCGACCGAATGAGTCATTGCTCATTTATTGACTTAGCTCTCTATTTCGCAATCAAAAACTAACCATTTTAGATTATTAGTAATACAATAATGCTGATTGAGGTGTTTGGAGGCCATATATGTTGTTGTTAAACACCTCAATCATTTGTTGCTTTTGAACTGGCTTATGTTTGGTTCATCGAAGTTACAAATGAGTTATGTTCCCATTTTACTGAACACAGTAGTTAGCCGAATTTGGTTAGAAAATTGAGTAACGCCAGTAATTATGAGGCGAACGTAGAATTCCGTGGGGGTATCGTTTGTCTTTCTGAACGTTCTCTTTCTGCTTTTGTTCAGGCGGTTTATCCGTTTTGCCCACGTCTTGTTCTCGGACGTGGGCTTTTTTATATGTATGACAAGGCTCTGGTTTTTATCTGTGGTGGGAAAAAGGTAGATAAAAAGACCACACAGTTGATTTATAAAACGGGCTAATCCCTTTCTCTAAAAGGGTTAAGCGCCTCAAATGACACTAGAAACTCACTAGGATCGACGAATTCACAAAAATAATATTAATCTGCCATTAATCACACTTTTGACTTATTGTAGTACAATAGGGTGGGTTTATAGCTATGATGTACAGGTCGAAACTAATTATAGAAAAACAAAAGGTCTATTAGAATGGAACTCAATACAGCTATTGTAGGCATCTATTTCTTATTTCTTATCGCTATAGGATGGATGTTCAGAACGTTTACTAGTACCACCAGTGATTACTTCCGTGGGGGCGGTAACATGCTCTGGTGGATGGTAGGTGCTACGGCATTTATGACGCAATTCTCCGCTTGGACATTTACGGGGGCAGCGGGTAAGGCATACAACGATGGTTTTGCGGTTGCAATCATCTTCTTAGCAAACGCTTTTGGTTACTTCATGAACTTTGCATACTTTGCTCCTAAGTTCCGCCAACTTCGCGTTGTTACCGTAATTGAAGCTATCCGTATGCGTTTTGGTGCTGCGAACGAGCAAGTATTTACTTGGTCTTCAATGCCTAACTCTGTTGTATCAGCAGGTGTTTGGTTGAATGCACTCGCAATCATTGCTTCTGGTATCTTCGGCTTCGATATGACGATGACAATCTGGATCACTGGTCTGGTTGTACTTGCTATGTCGGTAACGGGTGGCTCATGGGCGGTAATTGCATCTGACTTTATGCAGATGGTTATCATCATGGCAGTAACGGTTACTTGTGCTGTCGTTGCTGTTGTTCAAGGTGGTGGTGTTGGTGAAATCGTCAATAACTTCCCTGTGGGCGATACGGGTTCTTTCGTAGCTGGTAACAACCTTAACTACTTAAGCATCTTCAGCATTTGGGCATTCTTCATCTTTGTTAAGCAGTTCTCTATTACTAACAACATGCTTAACTCATACCGTTACCTAGCGGCGAAAGACTCTAAGAACGCTAAGAAAGCAGCACTTCTTGCATGTGTACTTATGCTTGGTGGCGTGTTCATCTGGTTCATGCCTTCTTGGTTCATTGCAGGTCAAGGTGTAGACCTATCTGCTGCGTACCCTGAGGCTGGTTCTAAAGCGGGTGACTTTGCTTACTTATACTTCGTACAAGAGTACATGCCAGCAGGTATGGTTGGTCTTCTTGTAGCAGCAATGTTTGCAGCAACGATGTCTTCTATGGACTCAGGTCTAAACCGTAACTCAGGTATCTTTGTTAAGAACTTCTACGAACCAGTTGTTCGTAAAGGTCAGGCATCTGAGAAAGAACTCGTAACCGTATCTAAGATTACTTCTACGGCATTTGGTATCGCTATCATCCTTATCGCGCAGTTCATTAACTCTCTAAAAGGTTTGAGCTTGTTCGATACTATGATGTACGTTGGTGCGTTAATCGGCTTCCCAATGACAATTCCAGCATTCCTTGGTTTCTTCATTAAGAAGACTCCAGACTGGGCAGGTTGGGGTACGCTAATCGTAGGTGGTATCGTTTCTTACATCGTTGGTTTCGTTATCAATGCAGAAATGGTTTCAGCAGTATTCGGTCTAGAAGAGCTAACTAAGCGTGAGTGGTCTGATGTTAAGGTTGCAATCGGTCTAATCGGTCACATTACACTAACAGGTGGTTTCTTCGTAGCTTCTACTCTGTTCTACAAACCACTACGTGAAGAGCGTCAAGCGGATGTAGATAAGTTCTTCAACAACTTAGAGACGCCGTTGGTTGCTGAGTCGACTGAACAAAAGAAACTGGATAACAAACAGCGTCAAATGCTTGGTAAACTTATCGCAGTAGCGGGTGTGGGTGTGATGCTTATGGCTCTTCTGTCTAACCCAATGTGGGGACGTATGGTGTTCATCCTGTGTGGTGCGATTGTAGGTGGTGTTGGTATGCTGCTTGTGAAAGCGGTGGATGACACGGTTGAAGAGAAAGGCACAGTATCAGAACAAACCTCATGATGGTTGATACATCCTTAATTTTAAATAAATAACTTTAAAGCGGCTGATAGTTCAGCCGCTTCTGTCGTTTTTATCGTATAGCTTTCGACTCAAGAAGTAACTTGTTGTTTTTCGATAAATAAAACCCCGATATGTCATCCATATCGGGGTTATTTTTTGTGGGGTAAGATTTTTTGTATTAGTGATCTTTACTTGTGACTCAAACTATAGAGCTTGGCGATTGATACTGATGTCGTTGGAGAGAGACGTTTTTTTTGTGCTAAGAAAAGCTCTGCTGTAGAGACTGCATCGATAAGCGCGTTGTGATTGTTATATTCTGGCAGCCCATAACGCTCGCGAGTCGAAGACAAAGAGTAGTCTAAGTCATGTGCGTTTCGCGCTTTTGCCATGTTCTTTTCAATCGCTAACGTATCAATCCACAAGATAGGCAAATTCACCACTTGATAGTAGGTATCCAAGTAGCGGTCGATGAATGCTTTTTCTACGCCACAAGCATGAGCAATGACTATTTTACCTGCGGCAGCTTCGAAAAATTGAGTCATAGCATTAGATAAAGAGATACCATCTCTGAGCATTTGCGGGGTGATGTGGTTAATTACTGCGGTTTCAGGTACGACGGACGACTCTTCATTGATGTAAAGATGTGACGCCGAATTTAGATTGATTTTGTCGTTGTTTATCTCAACCCAACCCATAGATAATATAAGATCGCTCTCTGCTTGTAGCCCTGTAGTTTCAAGATCTAAAACAATATAGCTAAGCTCATCGGCTGTTGTATCGAGCGAACACTCTGGCTCAGATACTAATGCTTTGAGTTCAGGGGCTTGATGGCGCTGCTCAATAAACAGTTCTCGTCTTCTATTCAGCCGCATTAACGGGTGAAAGCGTTTAAACAGCATTGACTAGCCTCCGAATTTCACTTTTGCGGCATCCTGCAATTCCGCGATGATTCTAAAGGCATCTTTTAAGTGTTTACGCTCAAAGCTACCAAAACTGTTTGGATTGATGTGGTTGTTAGGCTCACCACCATGTTTGAGCGCTACGAGTTGATGACTGAATCGGAAAGAAAGAATGAAGCGATACGCATTTATAATGTTCTTGTACGAATCTTCGCTGAGTGAACCTTTCTCGAATGCAGTTCTAAATCGCTCATCTGTCGCGGAAAGGTCACAAGATACGGCCAGCCCATAGATACGTGCGAGATCGATGATCAGGTTAATCGCGTACTTCTTAATATTGAGCGTCTTCTTGTTTTCACCGGTTTTTTCAAGAACCAAGCTATTGAAGATGCCTAAAGGAGGGTTGGTATTCACTGCATCGTTAACCAGCATAGTAAGGAAACTTCGATTGCTTTGAATATTTTGATGAAGTTCGTCCCTTAGAATCTTCTCAAACTCGCTGTTGCCATAAACCGAACGAATTTCGAGGAAAACGCTGATGTTAAGTAAGCGTTCGTATTCTGGGTTATCAACCCATTTCTTATAGTACTGCTTCCAGACGGACAAAGGCTGACACCACTTCGGCGTAGCTGCCATGTATTTGCCTGGGCAAAGTGGGTAGTGACAGCTCTCTAAACCTTTAGTGACAATCATAGCTAAGTGTTTGAAGTAAATACGGTCGTTATCGGTCGCGTCGTCAGACAGTACAATTGCACTGTCTTGATCTGAAAGCATGTGTACTTCGTTACGAGCATGAGAACCGGCAACAATCCACGCGAAATCACAAGGTGGAGGACCTAATTTATCAATGGCAATCTGAATCAGACGGCGAGTATAGGCATCCATGATCATTGTCATCACCTTACCGACAACTTCTGGGCTCACTTTGCCTTCAACCAAGGCTTCAAAAATCGCCTGACGTTCTGGAGTAAACTTGGCCAATGACGACACGCTACCTGCGTATTTGATCTTCTCAATAAGGAAGATGGCTTGAACACGGTGGTTTTGAACTAGGTGAGTGGTCGTCAAAAGCCCGACCACCTTATTGTCTTGTACGACGGGTAAGTTACGAATGTTGAACTGCATCATCATCGATGCCGCTTGTAGTACAAGGTCGTCTGGAGAAATCGTTAACGGTGACAGTGTCATGACTTCCGATATAGGGCGACATGTGCTGACATCTTTAGCGATTACGCGCTTGGTCATGTCTCTGTCTGTAATCAAACCAACAATTTCATTTTCTTCATAGACCACGGCACAAGGAGAGCGCTGAATAAGCATCTCTTTAGCAACGTCTTTAATTGGTTGCTCCGCAGTAACAACAGCTACGCGTCCGCTAGCGACATCACCAACTCGGCGTATAAACAGACCTTTCTCTTTGTTTGACCAAACTACATCTAACGCCGATTTTAGGCGGACTTGTGCCTGTGACGCGAAATGTTCAGCCGATTCTGGATGTTTGGTAAATAGCGTTTTGAGTGCCGAGTGGGGCACTGAGTAGATGAGTGAGTTTTCAATTGCGATCGCTTGATAGATTTCACTGCTGTCTTGTTGTTGGCCGAGGAATGTAAAGCCAAAGAGGTCTTCTTGCCCTAATTTCGCTCGCAAAACACCGTCTGACTTACGTTGCTCTAAAGCGCCGGTGCGAACAATGTAGAGCGCTTTTTCGCCTTTGTTTGAGCAAAGGTCAATGACTTCTCCCTTTCCGACATAGCTTATCTGTATCTGAGAGGCGAGCTCTCTTAAGGCGTCTTTAGGCACCTTATCAAATGGGTCAATTTTATCGATAAACTGCAATATGTTGGGTAAAAGGGTATCTGACATAACTGATGCTCATTAAGATATATTTGTATGATTATAGCGTGGATTTTTGGATTCTAAAACTAGAATCATGATTCAGTCTGACTGTTGCCTTAATCACTAACTATAAGCAAAGTAGTTGATAAAATCCGTGTTGTCTTGAGTTATAGATCTCGTTGTTTAACTTAGGCTATTGTTGCACTTATGGTGGTATTGTATTATTAATTAAATAAAGCAGCAAAAGGTAACCATTGATGTTTGATGATTTAAAAGGCAAGCGAGTGTTAATCACTGGCTCAACGTCGGGTATGGGACTAGCAACGGCAAAGTACTTTGCTCAATGTGGAGCACGTGTAGGCTTGAATGGTCGCAGCTCGAGGACTCCGGAAATTGAAGCGATCTTAAACGAATTGAAAGCGCTGGGGGGAGAGGCTGAATTCTTTCAAGCGGACCTAATGCAATCATCAGGCTGTGAAAACCTTGTTGCTGACTTTACAGATCACTTTGGTGGGCTAGACGTGTTGATTAACAATGCTGGTGGGTTAGGAGGAAGAGAGAACCTAGAAGATATTGATGATGCATTTTTCGATCGTGTAATTGACCTTAACGCACGTTCTGCATTGATGGTCACCAAATATGCGATTCCACATCTAAGAGCCTCAGCTTTAGAGTCAGGTGAAACATCGTGTGTTATTAGCACTGGTTCAATCGCAGCGCGCGAAGGAGGAGGTGTAGGGGCAGGTTTATACGCAGCATCAAAAGCTTGGCTTCATGATATCCATCGAAACTGGGTTAAAGAGTTCACCAAGGATCGTATTCGTTTCAATATCGTTTCTCCAGGAACGATTGATACCGCTTTTCATGACGCTAAATCGGATGACGTTAAATCCAATATAGCTAGCTCAATACCTATGGGGCGGTTTGGACGTGTGGATGAGGTTTCTCCGAGTTTCGCGTTCTTCTCATCTCATGCGTGCGCAGGTTATATCACTGGGCAAATTCTCGATGTGAATGGAGGTCAAATGGCGCCATAGTTTATCTCGACTCTTAATGTAAAAAATCTCAGAAGAGCCAGCACCTAGCTGGCTTTTTTGATCGACTTATGTAAAGCGTCAAAACAAATCGATTGCATAAAAAGAAAGAGGGTGACGCTATTCACATAATTATCGATTATTTGTATGACAAGTTGTTTGCATAGACTAAAGTTCGCTTAATTAGCCATCAGCTCATCAGATTTAGCGACAAGGAATGAACAATGAATCTCTTTTATGAAGCCGACAATCACCCGTGGGAATACTTAGGTAATGGATTGAAGCGCAAGGTGGTTTCATTAACTAAAGATTTGATGGCCGTTCACCTCTGTTTTGATAAAGGGGCGGTCGGTGCTGTCTACGATCACACGGTACAAGAGCAGATTGGATACGTGGTAAAAGGGAGTTTCGAGGTTGAAGTGGATGGCAATAAGCAAATCCTAAATGCGGGGGATGCATTTATGGCTCATCGACATCTTGAAAAGGGCGCAAAGTCTCTTGAGCACGACAGTGTATTGCTAGATTTAGTCAATCCACATTAATGGCAGATTCGAAGCAGTAAACATCCCACATAGTATTTATTCATTACGATATCCCTCGTTCTTCAAACACGACTTCTCGTCCTAGACGCGTCCAGTATTAATCTAACCAATCGCATATTCACGGTTGGTTTCTACTTCTCTTTTTATCTACCTCACCGTTTTTGAACGTACTAGCTGAGTAGCGTCCCACTTAAGGCGGACGCCACCTCTAAACCATCATTCGACTTCCTGATATCAAGTAATCAATTTGTATCATTTTATATTCCACATATGTCATATCTTATCCTTGATTGGTAGTGCTGGTGAGGTTCATTCAATTCAACCCGAAGATATCGCATTGGGTTTGGAATGGGCTTATTTTGTTAGATTAAATCATTACTGGAGCTTATATTTGTATGTTTTATCCTGTCTAATTCACATTTTTTAGCTTTTCTTTATCTTTATTGATTTTATCTTCCGTCCTTTTAAATAGGGAGTCTTCGTGAATTTTTCTCTGTTTTTGTTCAATGATCTTTATTTATTTGTATGAATAAATGTTTAGGTTTGGCGTAATGTTCCCCTCGCTTCTGTGACTTATGTTTTAGTTTCGACTTAATCATCGTGGTTATTGTGAGAGAGGTCATTCTATCGGTAAGCACTATTTGAAGCTTAGTTTTATTTGTCTAACAATAAGACTTAATCCAATTACGTAACAAAAGAAGAGAAGGGAATATGAAAAATTCTAAAGTGGCTATTGCAGTGGTTACAACACTATTTGCCGGCATGGCATCGGCCGCGTCAATTGATTACCGTTACGAATATCGTGCTGCTACCGATTACACCTACGAAAAAGATGGAACGAGCGAAACTCGCCATGTCGATGCGCGCCATCAACATCGTGTGAAATTGGGTGACAGCTTTAAGCTAGACGACAAGTGGAAGCACTCATCAAGCCTAGAAATCAAATTCCATACAGACGACTCTTATTACGATGCTGACTCGGGTAGCGTTAAGAATGCCAACAGCAAAAGTTTCTACAACGGTAACTGGTATATCTACAACATGGAGTTAGATAACACTGCTACTTACAAAGTGAACAGCAATTGGTATCTACAAATGGGTATGCCAATCGCATGGGATTGGGATGAGCCAAACTACAACGACGGTGACTGGAAAATGAAAAAAGTCACTTTCAAACCTCAGTTCCGTGTTGGCTACAAAGCGGATATGGGTCTAACCACCGCTATTCGTTACCGTCACGAGTACTCAGATTTCCGTAACCACACTCGTTTTGGTGACACGGACAACGAAACTGGTGAGAAGCTAGAATCTGCTCAGAAATCAAAGATCACTCTAACGGGCTCATACAAGGTTGAATCTTTACCTAAGTTGGGCCTGTCTTACGAAGCTAACTATGTGAAATCTCTAGATAACGTACTTCTATACGACAACGATGATTGGGAATGGGATGCGGGTATCAAGGTGAGCTACAAGTTCGGTTCTTGGAAACCATTTGGCGAACTTTGGTCATCAGATATTAGCTCTCGCTCAAGTGACCGTGAAGCGAAGTACCGCGTGGGTATTGCTTACTCATTCTAATGCGTAACGAGGCAATAGTTTAAGGTTAGCTCTGCGCACAGTGGAGCTATGTTTCTCTGTCATATCCTCAATACGGATGAGAAAACCTTTTGTCTAAGAATATATAAAAGTTATAACGAACAAGAGAGTTTATTATGCAGATTTCTAAAGTGGCAACAGCAGTCGCACTGTCTACTGGCTTACTTTTTGGCTGTAATAGCGATGGCTTACCTGTACCGACAGATCCTGTAGTTCCGGCACCGGATTTAAAAATTACCAGCGGTTATTGGCAACTGGGTACAGCTGCATCAGCGACGAGCTTTTCAACCAGCAGCACAGATCTTCCCAATGTTTACGTATTTAGCGAAGACGGCAATCACAAATATTACGACGATGACGCAACGCCTGGTACATACGTGATCAAAGATGCATCAGCATCAACCAATGACTACGATGAAGACGCCGGTACTATTTCATTTATGCTTTACGATAGTGGCACAACAATGGAAGTATCTGGTGAGTTCACGCTAACAGAAGCTTCGGGAGACACACCTGCATCAATGACATTTGTTGATGAAGATAACGGTGTTGACCTATCGGGTTCAGATGAAGTTGATAATGACTCAGTTAAAGATGCGGTTGTTGATGCCAATGAAGATAGCGGGATTAATAATGTCGTTCAAATCTTAGATACAAACTTTGGCGGCGCTAAAAATGACGTCGGTGAGCTGCGTCTAAAACTGTCTGAGTCTGCGACAGTATCTAGCATTGCTTCAGGTAAATTATCAGTAGACCTAATCTACCAAGTCGATGCAGACACAAATGAAGAAGCGAATGATAGTGGTAACAACGCTTACATCTCTTTGTACGGCGCAGGTACTTCAAACACTAACTTACACGGTGAAGTTATTTTCAATGCGGGTGAAATTTTCTACCGTTCAACGGTTGTTAGTGGTGGTAAACCGCAAATTTCTGAAGAGCCAGTAGGTACTTATGAGCTAGGGGAAGACTTAGCGGTTGAAGTGAGCTGGGCAAATGGCTACTACACATTCACTATCAATGACACTGTATACGACAATAGTGGAAATGGCTTTGAGTCATTCGATAAGTCAGCAGTCACGGTTATTTCATTGAAGTTGGGTGATACATCGAATACGACCCACTATGAACTTATCGCCGATAACTTCATGGTTTACTCGAACGATGAGACTGATAATCAAGTGGTTTTCGAAGACAATTTTGATAGCTACGCAAACGGTGCTGCTCTAGGTGGTTCAGACCCTTACAATAATAACAGTGCGGAAGCGACAGTGGTTACTGAAGGAGAAGACCCAACGGATCCAACAGATCCTGAGCCAGAACCAGGTGAAGTAACAGATGACTTCGATAGCTACACGGCAGGCACTCGCATTGATGCCGCAAACAGCGCTTACGCTATCAAGGGTGATAAAGACGGTGATGATGAGACAACAATTGTTGCAGAAGTAAGTACTGAACAAGCTAATTCAGGTGACAACTCACTATTGTTGCATGACAACTCAACACTAGGAAAACCTGTTGTATCTCGTACCTTTAAAGATGGTGGTGCTGAATCAGGTTCGGTGTCGATGTCTGTGTACATTCCATCTGATGGTTATGTGAAATCAACATACTTGTTCTTAGGTTCGTCAGATACTGCATCTTCGAGCAAGCGATTTACAGAAGTGGCATTTGGTAGCTCTGCGCTCAAATTCCGTAACGAAAGTGGCAGCCAAAAAGACCTAGCGTCTTATGCTCAAGATGCTTGGGTGGACGTCACAATGGCATGGGAGCCAAATTCAGACAGCTCTGGTTATGATGTGACGATTACGGTCGATGGTACTGAGTACACGTCGTATGAAGAAGATGGCACGACTTATCCTCTCGTTGCTGAAGCTGATGAAGGTGCACCAATTATGTTTGCAGCTTATGTAGGTGATAACTCGAGCAGTGGCACATACAGTTACTTCGACGACTTAGATTCTGAATTATTCTAAATCACCGTTTATTGAGTTTTAAAGAGGCCATTTAGGCCTCTTTTTTTGTTTTTTACCCGCCCAAATAACCTAGCTTATGCCTATCTTAAGAGCAAAAACAGAGCACAAAACAAGAAGGTTTGGCCGGTTAATTTGCTTCAATAAGACTCCGATCTCATTTATCTATGATTCGATGGTGATGTATAAGAGCGCGATCTCATTTATGACTTTTTAGGGCTATTTGTATTACTTTAGTATGTTTATACTTGTGTCATTAGCGTGAAGGACATAGCTAATACGGTACATGGAACGTGGCTTAGAGCTTGGGTTTCATATCAATAAGGTATCTTGTCCTCGTCTTATAATACAAATAATTCAAACTTAAGCATTAAAGGTGAAAGGTCTAATGAAAAGTATCTATCTAAAAAGCTTGCTTGCATCTTCGATTGTTCTAGCCGTTGGTTGCGCGAGTACTTCAGCACCTGTAGTAGAGCAGTTTCCAAACAACAAAGAAACGGGTGAGCCACTTCTAACGCCAGTTGCTGTGACGGCAAGTAGCCACGATGGTAATACACCTAGTCAACTTATTGATGGCAACATTATGACTCGCTGGGCTGCAAACGGTAACGGTGAGCACGCAACGTTGGATTACGGTTCAGTTCACGAGTTTGATGCGGTTCAAGCGTCGTTCAGTAAAGGTAACGAACGCGTGACGTCGTTTGACATTCAAATGAGTGAAGACGGTGAGAATTGGACTACTGTACTTAAAGATCAGAAAAGCTCAGGACGTGCGATTGGTTTAGAACGCTTCCAGTTCGAGCCAGCGGTAAAAGCGCGTTATGTTCGTTACGTGGGTTACGGTAATACTAAAAACCAATGGAACTCAGTAACAGAGCTTGCGGCTGTAAACTGTGGTATTAACGCATGTCCTTCAAGTCACCTTATTTCAGATGCTGTCGTAGCTGCAGAAGCAGATATGATCGCGCAAATGAAGGCTGACCAGAAAACACAAAAAGAGCTGCTGAAAAAGAACCGTAAAGGTGATTTCGGTGCGCCACTCGTGCGCCCTTGTGAGACAACGGTAGAGTGTGACCTTTCTCAGCCAATGCCGACACCAACGCTGCCTGCAACGTTGCTGGCAACTAATGCACCTGGTGAGAACTTCGACCTAACACGTTGGAAGCTGACAACACCTTATGACCACGATGGTGATGGCCGTGCAGATGACGTTGATGAGTGGGATCTAGCACATGGCTTCCAGAACGAAGACATTTTCTACACTGCAGAAGATGGCGGTATGGTGTTTAAGACTTACGTGAAAGGCTCACGCACTTCTAAGAACACCAAATACGCTCGTACTGAGTTCCGTTCGATGCTGCGTGCAGGTGAGAAGTCACACAAAACTAAAGGTGTGAACCCGAATAACTGGGTATTCAGCTCTGCTCCAATTGAAGATCAGCAAGCTGCTGGTGGTGTAGACGGGACTCTTAAAGCAACACTGAAGATCGACCATGCAACAACAACAGGTCAATCTCACGAAGTGGGTCGTTTCATCATCGGTCAAATCCACGACAAAGATGACGAGCCAATCCGCCTTTACTACCGTAAGCTTCCAAACCAAGCAACGGGTACTGTTTACTTTGCTCACGAAAAAACTAAGACGGGCACAGAAGATTACTACAATCTAGTCGGTGACATGACGGGTGAAATCGGTGAAGACGGTATCGCACTTGGTGAAATGTTCAGCTACGAGATTGACGTGAAGGGTAACATCATGACAGTGACTCTGATGCGTGAAGGCAAAGAAGATGCTGTTCAAGTGGTAGACATGAGTGACAGTGGCTACGACGAAGGTGGTCGCTACATGTACTTCAAAGCCGGTGTTTACAACCAGAACATGTACGGTGAGCCAGATGATTACGTACAAGCGACATTCTACGAGTTAGACGCAACATACGGTGAGTTCCAAGGTTAATCCAACTAGCGCTCTCTAGTAAAAAGAACGATAGAAGCTATCAAGCCAGTAACCTTTGTTGCTGGCTTTTTTGTATGCGCATAAAAAAGCCATAGAATCTTTAACGGAGTCTATGGCTTTATTTACGATAGAGTGGGGAGCTAATCTATTAAGCTCCACACCGATTATAGAGAGTTACTGCACATGTTCAGTTGATACTTCACTAAAGCTGACATCGAAGATCTCGCCTTGGTATTTATCATCAGGTTTAAATTGAGGGTAGATACCGGCTTTAAAATAAAACGCGATGTCATCGCTCGCCCAATCACTACTTAGTGTGACGGTGTCACCATTCATGTCAGTGTAGTTAGCTCCCCAGTCAATTTGGTGGGAAACAAGGTTACTGCCATCGGTGTCTGTGGTTGCGAGGAACAGCCCATCTTGTGTTGCACGGATAATGTAGCGCCACTCTTCATTAGCAGCGTATTGGCCTAAGGTTACGCTAAACGGTTCACAGCTCGCGCAGTCTTGGTTATTACGCTCAAAACTGTCGTTGAGGATGACTCGGATCGGTCTATCTTCACCTTCCCAAAGCAACTTAACCAATGCTTGGCTGATCTTCCAGCCATGAATTTGTCCCAATACAACCTTAGGGCGCTGCTCACTGAAGTCGAGATTTGGATACTCATTGATTTGAAGTTGAGCCTCGAGGGTATGGTTTTTTGCATTGGTACGAAGATCGTTGAGGTACCAACTGGTGTCTTCGTCACTGGTGCTGCAGTCTGGGTTATCTGTGCTAACGTAAAGTTCCCTCAGCTCAGAACGAATGTAATTAGAGTTTGCTGTCGATGTGCCGTATCCCATATCAGCCCGAAAGTGCATCTGACCATCAGCCACGTTGAAGTAGGAGATATCGATGTTGCCGTCATAAATGTTGCTGCTGTTCGATAGTACATCTTTGCTTGAGTTACAGCGTTCAGGCTCTAGTTCTGCTGCACTCGTACCGCCACTGCCGTACCAATCATCTTTACTTGGCGGGATAGTGATCTTCCAGTCATCAATATTCCACTTGGCCGAGGTGTCAATATTCTCTTTCTCGTAGGTTAACTGGTTAAACTTCGCTTCACCTTCACCATTTTCAAACTGGTTGTAAATACCAGCTTTAAAGTAACTGAGAAGATGCGACCAGTAAGAGATGTCGATATTGGCTTTGGATTCGTCGTTCACTTCGATAGACAAGGTGTTTTCGAATATTGAAATTTCAAAACGGGTAAAGTCATCTAAGTCGGCTTCACCTAAGTCATATCGAGTATAGGAATCGCTGCATCCTTCGGCATTTGGATCTGAACTGCAGTCTAACGCGTTGTTTTTAAGAACTGCCCAGTAGTGGCCCGTTAAGCCGTTTCGCTCTTGCTCCCAAACAATACGAACCAAGGGGTGAGGGATGTAACCTGTTCCATCAGAACTGGTGCCCTTATTGTGTATTTGCAGAAAAGTGACTTCATCATGATCAGCGGGTGAGTGGGCCATAGCGAGGTCAATTTCGGGTAGCTTAACTTCTGCGTAGAAAGTGCGCTTAACACCGCTTTCACTAACATCAAAGTTCTCAAGCTCGCGTACCTCTGAACGCATCTTGTAGTTCGACATTTTGAATACAAGATATTCGGTGTCTTCCTCGGCGTAGAAGTAGTCACTTTGATAGTTGTCGAATGCTCCATTTTTGACCTCAGAAGTCTTATTACCTTCACTACCTTTCGGATCAGAGACTTGCAGATCTGAGTTATCTAAGATGCTCTGGTATTTAGCAATGCTGTAGGGTGCGATGGTTTCAGTGGGATCGGTTGGGTGGTTTGGGTCGGCGGGCTCACTCGGAGATGAAGAGGAAGAGCCCCCACCGCAGCCAGCGAGTAGTACGGTTATGACCGCGGCGGTGATTGGTTTTAATTTCATCATACTGGTTATTCTTATTATGGAAAAACCTAATAATTACATTTGTATTATTTTAACTCAAATATCTGATTTTGATTTTGTGACTCAATGTGAGTCGAATTTCGTCACTGACGGGGTACTTTGGTCAAATTGCGGACGAACAGTCAGATATCGATGATTAGTTGCCTTTTCATAAGCTTATTAAAGAGATATGCCGGAGCGATTTTGATAGATTAAGAACATTCGATCCCCGTAGCGAGACACCATGAAAATTCTTCACACGTCAGATTGGCATCTTGGCCAAAACTTCTATAACAAGAGTCGTAAAAACGAACACCAACAGTTTTTAGATTGGCTACTTCAACAAGTTGTTGAGCAGAGCATTGATGCCATTATCGTTGCGGGCGATATTTTCGATACCAGCACACCACCAAGCTATGCGCGCGAGATGTACAACAAGTTCGTCGTAGATTGCAGCAAGTTAAATTGCCAACTGGTGCTGCTTGGCGGGAACCATGACTCTGTGTCAGTACTTAAAGAGACACAGCAACTGCTCAAGTACATGGGAACCGATGTGATTCCCAACACCAATGACGACTACCCAACACAAGTGCTTCCATTGAAAGGTAAATCTGGAGAGGTTGAAGCTTTGGTTTGCGCAATTCCATTTATTCGCCCACGTGACGTACTGACTAGCCAAGCTGGTGTTTCTGGTGTCGAGAGACAGAAACAGCTGGGTGATGCCATTAAGCAGCACTACGCAAGTGTTTACCAAGCGGCGGTTGCGGAGCGTGAAAAATACGAGAATGCGAGCGAAATTCCTATTGTCGCAACGGGGCACTTAACCGCTATGGGTGTGCAACAGTCTGATTCAGTTCGTGACATTTATGTAGGTAATTTAGATGGTTTTGCCGCAGATGGCTTTCCACCAGCCGATTACATCGCACTGGGTCATATTCATCGACCACAAATCGTGGCGAAGCAAGATCATATCCGTTACTGCGGCTCTCCAATTCCACTTAGCTTTGATGAACTCAAATCAACCAAACAGGTATGTATTGTCGAGTTTGAACAAGGGAAACGCGCGATTTCCCAATTGAATGTTCCAACCTTTCAGCCACTTGCCGAGATTAAAGGCGATCTTGAAAGCATTGAGACACAGTTAAACCAATATATTGGTCTCGATGACGAGCAGAGTGTATGGCTGTCGATAGAAGTACAAACGCAGGATTACCTGTCTGATCTTCAAGAACGTATTTCACGTCTGACGCAAGAGCTCAATGTAGAGGTACTGCAATTACGACGAGCGCGAGAGAAGCGTAGTCAAACTTTGAATCAAGAATCGGCAGAAACGCTGTCAGAGCTGAGCCCAATGGAAGTGTTTGAAAAACGCATAGCACTGGAAAACTTCGAAACTGAATCAGAAAAAGCACGTTTAGAGCGCATGACCGTGACGTTCAAACAAGTGATGACAGAAGTGAATGACGGAGAGAGTGAGTAAACCGCTATGAAAATCTTATCGTTAGAATTTGAGAACCTAAACTCACTCAAAGGTCGTTGGAAGCTGGATTTCACACAATCTCCTTTTGCTGAAAACGGATTGTTCGCTATTACCGGGCCAACGGGCGCGGGTAAAACCACCATTTTGGATGCGATCTGTTTGGCCTTGTTCCATCGAACGCCTCGTCTAAAGAGTATCGCGAAAGGCAATAACGAGATCATGACGCGTGGTACGGGCGAGTGTTTTGCCGAGATTGAGTTTGAAGTGAAGGGTAAAACTTACCGTTCCAACTTCCATCAGAAACGAGCTCGCAATAAACATGATGGCGCACTCCAAACACCCACTTGCGAGTTTGCTGACGCGGACAGCAATAAGGTGTTAGAAACTCAGCTCAGTAAGAAGATCAAACTGGTTGAGTCAACGACAGGTCTCGATTTTTCTCGTTTCACTAAGTCTATTCTGCTTTCCCAAGGCGAGTTTGCGGCGTTCTTAAATGCCAATGCGAATGATCGTGCTGAACTGTTAGAAGAGCTGACGGGTACTGAAATCTACAGCCTGATCTCAGAGCGTATCTATGAGCATTACAAATCCAGTGAAGAAGGGCTAAACCAGCTTAAAGCGAAAGCCGAAGGTGTAAACCTGTTAACCGCTGAACAAGTTGAAGAACTCTCTCAAAACAAAGCGAGTTTAGAAATCGCATTAAAACAGTTCGACCAAGAGCTTAAAGGTTGGTCAGAACATTTGGCTTGGTGGCGAGAACTCAACAAAGCCAAACTATCTCTAGAGAATAGTGAAAGCGAACTGAAAACGGCTCAAGGGGAGTTGGAAACCAATAGCCAGCAGCTAGAGCAGTTAGCGAAAAGTGAGCCTGCTGAAAAGCTGCGTCCGGTGCATAAAGATCTTCATCGCGTGCAGCATGAGGTAGCGTCGTTAAGTACTCAACTGGAAGATGCCAATAAACAGCTTGAAGTTGGCAATCAAGAGAAGCGTCAAACAGAAACAGCACTGAATGCGCAAACAGAAGCCACAAATCAACTTCGCAAAGAACAAACTGAGCTTGTGGCGACTATCGAAAAAGTGCGCCCACTTGATCAGCAAGTTGCTTTGCTCAACGAAAAGTTGGCAACGCAGAAGCAATCTAAATCACTGCTTAAAGCGGAACAAGCGACGAAACAGTCTTTGATTCTAAACGCGGAAAAGTCACTTGAAGAGTTGAAAGTCCGAGAGAAAACGCTGACAGAGTACTTATCGACGAACGAAAGCAGCAAATCTCTCGACCGCTATTTAGGCCAGTGGCAAACCAACGTTGCTCAGATCCGAACACTTGAACAACAGCAAACGGAACAGCAAAAGCGAGTAGAGCGTCTTGCTCATGAAATCAGTACCCAAGATCAGCAAGCTAAGCAACTGACTCAAGACCAACAAAAGAATACTCAAGAGTTGTCTGCGTTAGCGACGGCAGAGCAAGCTGCCAAAGTATTATGGGAGCAATCTCAGCAGGTACACAGTGAAGAGCAGTTAAATGGCTTGAAACACGTGTTAGAAGCGTGGAACCGTCAAACTCATGCATTAACTGATGTTCAACGTCGTTACTTATCGGCGACCGAACAAGCACAAGTTAAGCGTATCGAGTTGGAACGCAAGACATCTGAAAACTCAGAGCTTACAAAGCAACGTGAAGTCTTGGTTGAGCGCTACAAAGAGAAAGAGCAGTCGCTTGAACGTTTGAAGACCTTGATTGCTCAAGAGGGTGAACTCGCTAAGTATCGCGCAATGTTAGAGCCAGGTTCTGAATGTCCATTGTGTGGTTCAACGGATCACTCGGTTGAACAATCTCAAGACGTGAGCGCGTTGCTTGAGCAGCAAACCCAAGAATCAGAGGCGTTGGCGCTGGTTAAAAAAGAGGGACAGGATCTTCGTCAGAAACTGGATTCTCTGGGACCAATTTTGAATCACCTTGAAGGTGAAATTAAAAACCTGACTTCGGATGCGGAGCAAGCTAAGCAGTCTTGGGCTGTGTTGGTAGAGAAGTTCACTCAAACGGGTGCAAGTAGTTCATACGCGAATGCACAATTAGCTAACAGCGCACCATTGATGGAGTGGGTTGTTACGCAAGAGCAGATTGCAGATAAAGATGCCGTCGCCATGTTTGTTGATCGTTGTGAGCATGAGCTGAATAAAGTCACTCAACTTCAACAGCAACAAATGCAAGCCAAGGCAGATTACCAAACGGCAGAGAAACAGCGCATCAATATGGAGCTAGCGTTGAAAGATGCGCTTAACAAAGTTGAAGCGTTATCAGTTCGTGTTGCGGATTTGCAGAAGCAACGTGTCGATGCCGAAGAGCAAAATGCGCAATTGAAAAAAACTCAGTCATCTCAATGGCAGGGCTTACAACAAAGTATTACTGAAACTGGAAACAGCGCGCCCGAACTAGAGAACATTGAACAATGGCTTGAAGTAAAAAGTGCGGCGTCGCAAGAGTGGCAATCAAACTACCAACAGAAAGCTGAACTGGATAAAACGCTGGTCGCTCAACAAGAGAAACATCAGTCTCTGGCAGCTTCCTTAGGTGAACAAACCAATAAGTTAGCACAGCTCGAGAAAGATCTTATGAAGACCTCAGATGATCTTACTAAGGTCCAGCAGGGACGTCATGCACTGTTTGGCGACAAGCAGATTCAACAGCAAGAGCAATTGATGAACGATCGATTGGAAGAGGCCACCAAAGAGCTTGAGACTCTGAAAGCGGCATTCAACCGTTGCGAGCTAACTCTGCGTGAATGGCAAACTAAGCAAGCTGCATTCTCGAAAGAGCTTACTGCGAAACAGAGTGATTTCACTGTGGTCAATGAATCATGGACCCAAGCACTATCAGCCAGTCCTTTTGAGTCTGAAACCGAGTTTGAACAAGCATTATTGGACGAACAACTTCGAGCAGATCTTGTTGCTCTTAAACAGAAGCTGGATAACGCGATCGTCAGTAGCTCAGCCAAACTCAAAGCCGCTAAGCAAAGCGTTGAAGAACTGCTCGAACACGCTAACGCAGCTAAATGGCAAGAGGTTGAAATTGAACAAGTGGAGCAACAAGTCTCCGATTGCCAGCAACAGCAACAATCGACGGCCAGTCAAATCGGTGCGACTAACGCAAATCTAGAGATGGATAAGAAGAATCGCGAGAATCAACAACACTTATTCAAAGAGATTGATCAGAAACAGCAAGCGTTTGATGATATCTCGCAATTGAACTCATTGATTGGTTCAAAGAACGGCGACAAGTTTAGAAAGTTCGCACAGGGGTTAACTCTCGAGAACCTTGTTTACCTTGCCAATAAGCAGTTGCAGCGTCTGCACGGTCGTTATGAGTTAAAACGTAAAGCGGAAGATGGACTAGAGCTGCAAGTGCTGGATACGTGGCAGGGCGATGTGGTTCGTGATACCAAAACGCTCTCAGGTGGTGAAAGCTTCTTGGTGAGTCTTGCTTTGGCATTAGCGCTGTCTGATTTGGTGAGCCATAAAACCAGTATTGATTCGCTGTTCCTTGATGAAGGCTTTGGTACTCTGGACAGTGACACGTTAGATATTGCTCTCAATGCGCTCGATAACTTGAATGCGTCTGGCAAGATGATCGGTGTGATCAGTCACGTCGAGGCGCTAAAAGAGCGAGTACCCGTCCAGCTTAAAATCACTAAGCATTCGGGCTTGGGTGTTAGTGAGATGATTAAAGAGTTTAAGGTCGCGTAGCTAGTGACAGTTAGTAACTCGTAATTAACAGCTTGCAAGTACAAAGGGGCAGTGAATCTGCCTCTTTTCAGTTGTTTTCTTTGTTATTTCAACAATATTTCAAACCCTTAGCGACTGTTGAACGTATAGCTTCTAACAACCTCAAGTTAGAGAAATTCGATGCGAAAGAAACGCGATCTTCCCACTAAACTCTGTCCAGTGTGTTTGCGTCCATTTGCGTGGCGCAAGAAGTGGGAAAAATGTTGGGACGAAGTGCAATATTGCTCAGAACGTTGCCGCCGAAACAAAGGCAGCATCCACAAGCTGTAAATTACCAAGGCAGCTCTTCTCTGTTGTATGCGAAGAAGCGACCACTCTCTTCTGGCGTTGATCTATCAATAATACCCAATAATTGACGCGCTACGTCATCAGCATCGAACAGTTTGCCTTCAGGAACGTTGGTCTGAAATGGTTTGGAGAGCGGGGTATCGGTCGTTCCCGGATGTAGAGAGAGGATCGTTGCTCTCTTGGCAATACGGCTCCACTCGATGGAGATGGACTTAATTAGCATATTGAGTGCCGCCTTAGAGGAGCGATAGCTGTACCAACCACCCAAACGGTTATCACTGATGCTGCCAACCTTAGCTGAAATGGTTGCGAGCTTACCTGCAGGTGAGCGTTTCAATAGAGAGGTAAAATGCTTTGCAATTAGCAGAGTCGGAAGCGCATTAGTCTTCATGTTCTCTACGAAAAACTCTGGGTCGATGGTGCTTAAGCTCTTCTCTGGTCTATGAGTTGCTGTATGAAGTATGCCAACACAATTGATCACCCAATCTAAAGAACTGAAGTGAGATGCGAGCTGTTGAACGTCTGATTCTTGAGTTATGTCGACCTTATGCCATGTGACATTATCGAGAGAGAAGTCTGGCTTGCCATTGCAGAAAGTCGTATGGATGTTGGCTGTAGGCGCGATTGTTTGCAACTGTTTCACTACGGCTTTGCCTATACCGCCAGAACCTCCAATCACTAACACGGTTTTGATAGCGTTTTCCATTACAAATCCTCCAAATGTTCGAGGTAATTTTCTGCACGTTGTAGCGTCTTATCTTGCTCTTGTTCGTCCATGTTGTCCCAAGAGCGGAAGATCATCCCCATTCGCGGATTGCGAGTGAGTTGCTCTCGGTGCTTAGTCATGAAACGCCAATACAAACTGTTGAACGGGCAGGCATCTTCATCACTTCTCGACTTCACGTTGTAGTGACAACCCTTACAGTAATCACTCATCTTATTAATGTAAGCGCCACTCGCCGCATAGGGCTTAGTTCCAACAATTCCACCATCAGCAAACAGAGCCATACCGCGTGTATTTGGCATTTCTACCCATTCGATAGCGTCGATGTATATGCCGAGGTACCACTCGTCCACTTGGTCTGGATTAAGTTCAGTGATCAGACTGAAGTTACCGGTCACCATAAGTCTTTGAATGTGATGAGCATAAGCAAACTCGTGTGACTGCTTGATCGCTTGCTTCATGCACTGCATTTTGGTGTCACTGTCCCAAAAATAGTGAGGCAGATTACGATTCGCTTGGAAGTGATTGATGGTTTTGTAGCGCGGCATGTTGGCCCAGTAAACCGCGCGAATGTACTCCCGCCAACCGAGAATTTGACGCACGAATCCTTCCACCTGAGAAATATCGATGTTTGCGTTACTGTGGTAAGCAGCAAGTGCCGCATCAATGGTTTCTTGGGGCGTAATCAGTTTGCTGTTTAAGCTGAAAGACAGACGACTGTGGTACAAGCTCCAACGAGAAGTATGATCTTTGGTCATTGCGTCTTGAAAGCGACCGAACAGCGGTAGACAGGTATGGCAAAAGTGCGCGAGCAGAGACAAACTTTGGGCACGATTAATCGGCCATAACAGTCTTGTTTGATCGATTTCGCCGATGGTTTGTACATTGTGTCTGTCCATTCGCTCCACAATGTCGCTCACGTCATTAGCAAACATCAAAGGTGAGGGCAGTGCTTCGATATCTTTTGGTTTGAGTTTGTTTCTGTTGTTGCCATCGTAGTTCCACTTGCCACCCACAGGTTTACCGTCGTCCATTAACACAGAGAAGCGCTTGCGCATTCGGCGATAGAAATGTTCCATCATGATGTGCTTACCTGCTGGAAACTGCGGCTCAATCTCGTCAAACGGCAGCAAGAAGTGTTCGGTGCAGGTACAGTGCTTTACCGCTTTCGGTAGTTTGAGTTGAGCTAACTGGCTTAGCAGCCGGTACTCATCAGGTCGTTGATACTCGAATTTCTCGGCGTCAAACTCTGTTGTGTAGTGCTCTATCAACTCATTTAGAGATGGAAACTGTTTGGTATCATCCAATGTCAGGTGCAGCACCTCATGCCCTTCATCTTTGAGCTCTGAAGCGAAAACCGCCATTGCACTAAAAAACGCAGCGACTTTTTGCCTGTGATGATTGACGTAACCTGTTTCCTGATGGAGCTCCGCGATGATGTATAAGACATTGGAGTCACGATTAGAGAACCAAGAGTGCTGAATATTAAGTTGATCACCCAGTATTAGGCGTACAGTGTTGAATTTCATTCTCTAATCCTATTTGGCAATCTGGTACAGTTCGTTAGTGGTCGCCCAACGTTGGATAAATTCGTGTTGCGGGTCGTACATTTGCGTCTGCTTTTCAAGATCAAAGTGGCGAGTCTGTTGCCCATTCATACCTGCAATGTAAGACCAATTTCCCCAATTAGACGCAACATCGTAATCGACGAGTTGAGTTTCAAAATAGGCTGCGCCCCAAAGCCAATCACAACCCAACTCGTAGATAAGGCAACTCGCCGCTAGTTGTCTGCCCCGGTTAGATATATACCCCGTGGCATTCAGCTCTCGCATGCAAGCATCGACAATAGGGTAGTTGGTGTTACCCATTTTCCATCGATTGAAAGCTGTTTTGTCCTTGGTACTTATATCGTGGGCTTTGGTACTTAAAGCGTGACTGTCTTGTGAGTTAGTAAATAGTGCATTGCCTGCAGCTCTAGCACGCCAGTAGAAATATTCACGCCACAGAAGCTCAAACTGAATCCAGTACGTTGACTCGTTTGATCCGTACTGTTGTTCATATTGGCGTAGTGTGCTGACAATCGTCTTTGGTGATAAACAGCCCAATGCCAACCAAGGTGAGAACTTGGTTGAGTGACTCATACCATCGAGCGCGTTTCGAGTCTGTTTATAGTGGCTAGCATAAGAGTGTCGGAAGTAATCTGTTATGTGGGCGATCCCGGCATTTTCGCCACCGTCAAAAAGTCCCACGCGTGTTTGACTCGATGCGTGCGTAATCTGATTCGTGTCTGAGGTGTTTATGGCAGAGATATTAGGCGCGATGTTTAAGTTATCTCTCAACACATTTGGCAATTTAGGGAGCACAGGTGTGGGACTATGCTCTGTGATGTTTAACAGCTTGTTATCTGCCTCAACCAATTTACGAAAGCGAGTAAATGATTTGGGAAGCTTGTTTAGATCGAAAGGTAGATCAGCTTTGTCTAGCAGTGTGCTGTTGTTGGTAGAGATAGCCTTTGTGTTGGGTAATGACTCCTGCACCTCTCGTACTAGTTCGGATTCATCACTGCCGGGATGTTGATTACAATAAATGTTGTTCACTTGGCAGGTTTCTATCAACTGAATTAAGTCGTCTGCTTCGCTGGAGTGCATTCTAAATAAGCTTTGATTTTGGGCTTCGAATCGTTTTGCGAGATCCTCAATAGATTGTTGCCAGAACAATAGCCTCTGTTCCCCAATTTGGTCTTCACCAGAGTGATGTTGAACGAAAGGAGAGATTTGGATAGGCATAACGACGCCGATGAGTTCATCAACTTGATCACACGCCAGTGATAAAAGCTCGTTGTGCGTAAAACGTAAGTCATTAGTAAAACAGTAAAGGCCAATTTTTCTCATCACTGTGGTTCTCTTGATTGGGATCTCGTGAATAGATAACTAGCGATAATTACGGTTTGCTAAAGGGGATCGATCAGGTAAGCATGTTAAAAGAGCTAGAAAAATCAAAGGGGAAGGAAGCCTACCGAGCGGGACTTTGATTGAAGCAGAAGCGCGATGCTCGGTAGGGTTTGAAGTTAAATCACGTAACCACTACTCGATTGGCACCACTAAAATATCGACCGGTGACTTATCAATAAGCTGTTTGGAGTGTGAGATGATTTTGCTCCAAAAGTCATGGTGGTGACCACAAATCAAAAAGTCGACTTGGTTAGCAGCGACGGTCTCTTTCAGTTTATCCGTCAAATCACCAGTACCCATAAACAGGTGCTTGATGTTGTGCTCAGAGTACGCTTCGAAATCTCTTAATTGTTTAACAGCATCTTCATTAAATGGGAGTTCGCCAGTGTGCTGCTTGATATCCACCAGCTCAGGGTATATCTCACCATGTGTTCCATCGATATAAACGAAAGAAAGATCGGCATCGAGTTTGTTGGCAAAAAATGTCGCTCTATCAATTAAGATATTTGTGTCTTGTGACAGCTCAATCGCGACGAGTATGTGTTTGTATTCCATAGCTCACCTCTCTTATCTAGGGTCTATAAATAGCATAGAATTTCACCAATAAAATTCCTTCGAGCGGATCTCATATTAAACAAAATGCTCATATCTATTTGTTCTAAAGGAAGAACTTTCTATTACCCTGATAGTTCACTCAGCGTTGCCTGAATATCAATGAGTTAAGAATTACATTGGCTTATACAAGCGCTTAAATATCTTGTAAATTTGAGAACAAAAACCGACCGATTACTGTTTTTTTGCCACTGGCTCTCAATAAGTACTCAACTGATATCGTAAGCTATTAGGTAGATTTTGAAGACTAACGAGAGAGGAATGCATTATGAATAATGATCGCCATGGAATATCCGTTGGAGTAGAGCGAATCGACCACGAATATGTCCTGATGTTCAAAGCAACAGGCCATCTGACCCACCAAGATTATCTCGCCTTAACCCCCAAACTAGAGTCGGCACTGAAAACCGTTGGTTCTGAAAACATTAAAATGGTTGCTGATATCAAAGAGCTAAACGGCTGGGATATCCGCGCCGCATGGGACGACTTAAAACTGGGTATCAAGCTTAGAACCAATCTAGGCAGAGTTGCAATATACGGTGATAAGGGCTGGCAAGAGCTCGCTTCCAAAGTTGGTAGCTTATTTATCGCGGGTGAAGTCAAACAGTTCACGGAATATGACGATGCGATCGACTGGGTAACAGCGGCAACCTAAGTAATCTTTTCTTTCTATTTTGATTTTCAATGCGTTGTCTCGATTTTCGGCATACAATTCAGGCAACGCAGCATTTGACTATTAGTTTAAGTGCGAATCTATAACTAGATACGAAACCCTGTTGAAACAATCAAGGGCAATATTTGTATCTTGCCGAGAATTACCATGAGAAAAATCTACGTTGTTGAAGGCGATATTAACGCCAAGAAACAAAAAGACGCCTATCCTAAGCGTGTGTTGTGCGAACAGTGTGTATCCTCTTTTATCGTCATCAATGAAGGCGACAGAACCTATCAAGCTTGTGACAGTTGTGGCGATGATTCGTAACGCTGATTTTGAATTTATTCTTCCGTTAAGTAGAAGCTACCTTTGAATAACTATTTTGAAAGTCCCTTTGCGGGCAAGTCTCTTAAAGACCAAGTGACTAATCCGAACATCATTGTTGGTGAACACAGCTACTATTCTGGTTATTACCACAATCACAGTTTCGACGATTGTGCCCGTTACCTTACGCCCGATAGAGACGACGTCGATAAATTAATCATTGGCAGCTACTGCTCGATTGGCTCTGGTGCCGTTTTTATGATGGCGGGCAACCAAGGTCATCAAAATCAGTGGGTGAGTACATTTCCATTTTTCTACCAAGATGATGAAAAATTCGAAGGAGCGCTCGACGGCTTTGAACGTTCTGGAGACACCGTGATTGGTAATGATGTCTGGATAGGCACAGAGGCGATGATCATGAGTGGCGTAAAGGTTGGCGACGGTGCCATTATCGCCAGTCGTGCTGTCGTAACCAAAGACGTTGAGCCATACTCAATTGTCGGCTCTAACCCAGCTCGTCATATCCGCTATCGTTTTAGTGAAACTGAAATTGCACAGTTGCTAGAAATGAAGTGGTGGGAATGGAATGAAGAGCAAATCAAAGGTGCAATGTCCTTGATGTGCTCTTCTGATATCGATGGCTTGTACCAGTATTGGAAGACCTTTGCTTAATTCCTTCCACCCGGTCTATTGAATCGTGATATAGCTAGATACCGGCTCCGACTTGAAAGTAGAGTGCGGTATCTTCTTCGCTAAACGCAATATCAATCCCTGATATTAGGCCATAACGTCTTGCGATAAGGTATCGGAAACCAACGCCATACGCTGAGTGTGAGCTTTGGTCGAACATATCGCTGTCACTGTCGCCAGCATAACCAATCCCAGTAAACACACCTGTTGACCAACGCGGCGTCCATTGTTTGCTTACTTGCACCTCTGCCGCAAAGGTATGCTCTCCTTGATAACGGTTTCTTGCAATACCTCTTAGCTGAATGTCTGGATAGTATTGAGGTGATAGAAAGCGTTCATCAGTTGATAAGGATTTGTATTGTCCGCGCAACGCAAGATTCCATTCTTTGTTGAGTTCCCAATAATTCAGTCCTTCTAGATTGAACGTTTGGTAGTTGTAATCACTGCCAAGTCCATCACCAAACCATAGATACTCGGCGACATAGTTATAGCCTTGAGTTGGATTTAGAAAGCTGTTTTTACTGTCGTACTCAGCGATTAAGCCTAAGCCTGATGAAGTCGGTGAGGTATTCCCAATATTGTTTAGGATCTCTTGTGCTTTGGGGTGGTTATTGAGTGACAATTTAGGTGCAAAAAACTGTTGAGATAGGCCGACTAACCACGGAGAGTCGTGGATTCTAAATTGAAGCTTTTGTATCCCTCCCATGCCTTTTAAGCCAAGCTCCATACCTTCATTTGGGGCTAGGGGGGAAAGAGCATCTGATGAGCTTTGTCGGTAGAAAGTCATATTGATATCACCATAACCCAAACCACCAAGGTAGCGTATCGAATCCTCTTTCCAGCTTCGCTTGTGACCGATAAATGCCATCCAAGTGCCATTCTCTGTCGCGAAGCCACCGACTGCGGTGATCGCAGGTGTTAAGAGTTGTGCGCCTCCATCAAGGGACTTCTCCGCCAGTGCTTTGCGTGTGTTTTTCTGCTCTTCTGATTCATGAAGGAAGATACCGGTGAAACCACCACCGTAGCCAACCGCTGGCTCTGTAATCAGAATCGGGACGGGTAAAAAGCCATAGGCATTTTCAGCTAGGTATTCACCCATGTCTAAGTGACCATCGATTTGGTCTATAAAACTCACCGCACTTGCTGTTGTAGAGACGAGCACGAGAGCACTTGCGGCTAGGGGTTTTAAGTTCATAACGTTCCATATTATTCACTGTCCAATAACTTCAGTGTAATCAAACGAATAGATAGCGCAATAAAACGAACGTTATTAAGTAAGTTCGGTGTTTAAAGGTGGGTCTATGATTAAAACAACGAGTACTTTAAGTATGTGCTGTTTCAATGTGACTTGAGTAAACGATGGTTAATAAACAGTTTGCATAGAACGGTATGCCGCATTAACGTGGTGAAAGATTGGGAGGCATTATGATTAGTTGCAGTGATTACGATTATATTGAAATTGTGTGTATGCACAGGTACCCAGTTAAGCTCACTTTACACTCTGGAGAACAGATCGAGGGTGTTGCTTTAGATACCCAACGTAACCAAGACAAAGATGAATGCATTAAGTTAAGTATCGCTGGACAAGAACAACTTGTTGTATTGACAGGGATTGCTGAATTAGAAGTGTGTGTCGATAACCCCCATTTTAAGCAAAAATTTTTCAAAACCTTGTAGGGGTGACATATGAATACTTCGATTGAGCATTGCTACTGCACATCTTGTCGTGAGCGTACGCAACATGTTGTTGTTTTGGTGAGAAAGGAGAGTGAATTCGCGGGTAAACCAAATCAAAAGTGGCTTGAGTTTATTTCCGGTCTGGTCAAAGGCTGGTTTCTTGGCGGTTTTATCGCTGCGATGGATGAATTTTCTCGCCATGTTGTTTGTGAAAAGTGCGGACATAAAGAGATCCAAGACTAAAATTGACTCGGCTTAACAATTGATACGTTAGTATGGCTTAGGGAATAGAAGAGTGAAAGAACAAACATTAGAGGCAGTAAAAGCGTATGGCTTTGCGGTAAGAACGAATAATACCGATGAAGTTGACCCAGCTAAGGCGAAAATTGGTGAGTTGTGGCAAGGCTTTTACGACCAAGCTTTTCCTAAGCTGACCCCAGAAGCAAAAGTATACGGTGTGTACACCAATTATGAGTCGGATTTTACAGGTGATTTTGATGTGATTGCGTGTACTAATGCGCTCACTGATAACACCATTGACCAACTTGTCGAAACAAAGATTGAGGCTGGGAAATATCTTACTTTCTCTGCAAAAGGCGAGTTGCCACAAGCGGTGATCGATCTGTGGGGAGAAGTATGGGCGTATTTTAACGAGCCTGATTGCCCACATACACGAACGTACACAACCGACTTTGAGCTGTACAAAGGTGAAACTGAAGTCGAGATTTCAATTGCGATTCAATAATCTTTGAGCAGCGATATATCGTGTAAAACTTAATGAAATAAAAGAGCCGCTCGGTGTGAGCGGCACTTTTGCAATTTGGTCTTATATAAAAAGACAATCTTGTTTGGTGTCATTCCACAATGGGTACTGTTTCATTACTTGGGTATAGAATTTACTTTCGAGGTGAGTTCGTAACCAACGTCCGACGTTCTGGTATTCAGACTGCACAAACCATTTCTTTTCTACTCTTACAAACTGGCTAACGAAAGGCATCACGGCAAAGTCGGCTAAGCTAGGTGAATCTCCAAACAAATAGTCGTGCTGGGCGAGTTTACCTTCAAGCTCAGTGATAAAGACTTCACACAAGTTTCTACGCTGCTCGATGTCGTCATTTCGATAGCGAACAGAGGCGCGATACTTTTCTAAATGACCAATAAACTCATTGTCATTGTGTTGAATGAGCTGGTGGATTTGTTCACTGAGTGAAGGGTTACTCGAACGAAGAAGATCTTGAGGATCGTTTTGTTGAAGCGCCCACATCATCACATCCCAACTCTGCTCAATAACTTTTCCATTGGGTAAGACTAAGACAGGAACGGTACCTTTTGGTGAGCATTCCAGCAGTTCTTCTGGCTTATCCTTAGTGACAATTTCACGGATTAAGACTTGTTGATTTGCAAGGAGAATTCCTAGCCTAGCACGCATTGCATAAGGGCAGCGACGCAGTGAGTAAAGGATAGGCAAGTCATGAAGAGTCTTTGTTGTCATTAGGTTTAAAAGTTGCTGTGCGGTGGTAAAGGGTTGGTGATGTGGGTAGAATACGCGGCTTAAAAATTATAAGTAAGTGAGCGACTTCAAAAATGAGCAGAAAAATTGAGTTATTAGCCCCAGGTGGCGATGTAGAGGCGATTAAAGCAGCTATCGTAGCAGGAGCTAATGCGGTCTACTGTGGATTGGGTACATTCAACGCCCGTAACCGCGCCTCGAATTTATCTTTAGACGAGCTGAACGGCATTATTCGTCTTGCTCATGAGTACGGTTGTCAGATCTTTCTGACCCTGAATGTCGTGTTACTTGAGAGCGAAATTAAGAACATTAGTAAGCTATTAAACCAGCTTGTGAACACCAAGGTTGATGGCATCATTGTCCAAGACTTGGGTCTGTTTGATCTGGTGAAGAAATACTTTCCAACAATCGATGTTCACGCTTCTACCCAGCTAACGACGCACAACGAAGGCCAAATCAAGTTCTTGGCTAAGATTGGTGCGTCACGCGTGAACTTATCACGTGAGTTAAACCTGCCTGAGATTAAAGAGTTGACTCAAGTTGCGCATGACCACGATGTTCTAACAGAAGTCTTTGTTCATGGCGCTCTGTGTATCGCGTTTTCTGGTCAATGTTACTCAAGCTCAGTGAGTGTCGGTAATTCAGGTAACCGTGGTCGCTGCTCACAGGCGTGTCGTGATGAATACGAGATTACTGATGCAGGTAACCGCTACCCACTTAATCTGAAAGACAACTCTGCTTACTTTGACTTACCAGAACTCGTCGATGCTCAGGTTGACTCGTTGAAAGTTGAAGGCCGTATCAAGGGTGCTCACTATGTTTATACAGTAATCGATACATGGCGTAAGCAGATCGACAGCTTTATCGAGAGTGGCGATCTGATAGGTGACGATTCAAACCTTCACAAGGTATTTAACCGTGATTTCACCAACTCTTTCTTGAAGGGCAACTTAACGAAAGACATGTTCATCGATAACCCGCGTGATAACAGTAAAAACTACGCGGTAGAGCAGGCTGCGAAACAGGTTCAACAGTTTGATCCTAATGCTGACGATGCGATATCAGTTGTTCAAATCGAAGATGTCAGCAAAGACCTTCACGCAGCGAAAGATGTGTTGGGTGATGAGATGCGCAGCAAAATTCAGTATCTGGATATCCGCAAAACACCAATCAAACTTTCGTTCAGTGCCTGTGAAGGTGAGCCTCTAGTGGTTTCAGTTATTTCTGACAAAGAGAACTTTGAAGTGAAGTCTAAATCTGTATTGATTGCAGATGGTGAGAAAACACTTACCAAGGAAATTTTAGAGAAACGCTTCAAATCACTTCGCAGCGGTATTCACTCACTTGAAGGTTATGATTTTGAGCAGTTCAATGAAGGTCTATTTGTCTCTTTGAAAGAGCTAACCCAGCTAAAAGAAGAGATTGACTTTATCCTGAATGGTTCTGTAGACGTTGTTAAGAATGTTGATGTTCCTGCTTTACCTAAGTTTGGCAAAGTAAACGAGACGCCGACCCTGTCTATGTTGATTGCTGACACTGCCGATCTGCACCTTTGTGATGTGACGGATGCGGACATCTACTTCAAGCTGCCTGAGAGCTACAAAAAGCGCAACAACAAGTACATTGATATCTTGTCTGAGAACCCACGCTTGATCCCCTGGTTCCCAGCTGTACTGATTGGCAAAGATTACATTGAAGCAATACGTATTCTTGAAACCGTTAAGCCGAAACGAATTGTTACCAACAACACAGGTATCGCTTACAAGGCTTATGAGATGGGCATTGAGTGGGTGGCGGGTCCATTCATGAACACGACCAACTCGCACGCTCTGTACACATTGAAAGAGCAATTGAACTGTACGGGTGCTTTCCTTTCAAACGAGCTGAACAAAGGCCAACTGCGCCATGTTCGTCGTCCTGAAGGCTTTAAGCTTTACTACAGCATCTATCATCCAATTCTGATGATGACCAGTCGCCAGTGTTTCTTCCAAAGAACTGTTGGTTGTAACAAGCCTGCTATTGAAGACGGTTGTATGTTGCGTTGTGAGAAAGCAACCACGATTACCAATGTGAAAGGCACTTCGTTTGCGGTAGATAAACAGAAGGGCGGCTACCCAAGCATTTACAACCATGAGCAGTTTTTAAACCAAGATGCGGTTGCGGATCTCTCAAACCTGTTTGACGAGTTCTTTATCGACTTAACTGACATCGGTTCGGGGTCAAAAGAGAAAGCGGACAAGGTAGAGCTGATTAAGCAATTTGAAGCGCTAGTAACAGGTGACCAAGCTGCAACAGACAACTTAAACCACTTAGTGCAGATCAGAACCAACAACCAGTACGTTCAAGGGTTGTAAAGAATAACGCTTAAAACATCGTTAGCGTTTGCCAGAAACCAAAAGGCTCACTGTGATAGTGAGCCTTTTTGCATTAAGCCCTTTTGCATTAGTACTATTTGCATTGGAGCCGGTTGAGTTTAAACAGAACCTTAGCTGATTTGTTCTACTTCATTTGATGGCTTAGAGCGCTTGTATGAGTAAATCATGTAACCGATCACACTTGCCGCAACAATAACAGAGCAGATTCGGATAAAGTTAATCAACATCGGTGCATTCTCGATGAACTCGTTAATCCCCCAAAGTAGAACGAGCGAGAATACAAACATCACGAGCAGTCCCCAACAAGGTGCATCGATTTTACCCGGCACCACATACCAACCATCTTCTTTGATCGGCTTGTTCAAACGCGCATATTCTGCTTGTTGACCTTTTACGGTGTAGAGGTGCATTTTCGTCTGTTTTCCGGTTAGCAATAAGCTGGCAGCGTAAGCGACAACAGTATTGACTAAGACACCGATAACACAGTACCAAGGCCAAGCAATATCTGTCGCAACAGCAACATACCAAATCGCCAAGAAGCTTGCAGCGACACCAATTAACAGACCTTTTTCAGTAATATGTTTGGAATAGAAACCAAGCACGAACATACAGAAGTTTGCACCTACAAAATAGGAACCCGCTTTACTCAGGATTTCTAAAACTGAGCCAGTACTGGTTGCAAACATGAAGGCTGGAATGATGATACATAACGCCCACATAACCGTGAAGAAACGCGACGCTTTGAGGTAATGTTCTTCTGACTCGTTTTTCTTGTAGAAGCGTTTATAGAAGTCAGTAACAGAGACGGTAGCCATAGAGTTAAAAGCTGAATCTAGGCTCGACATGCTTGCTGCAAGAATGGCTGCCGCGATGATTCCCATCAGCCCTGGCATACCGTATTCACTGGCATAGTGAAGGATAATAGTATTGCCGTTCTCAAACTCTTTACCATCGTAATAAGCGTTAAATAACACGCCCAATAGAATGAATACAAAGTAGATGAAGAAAGCAACGTAACCCATCATTAGCATCGCTTTTTTCGCGTCACCCATATTTTTAGCCGCCATACAGCGCTGAACCATCATCTGGTTACCGCCATACACAGTCGTATGGAACATTGTCATTGCGATAACGCCAGCCCATACAGTGGTAACTTGACTCAAATCTAAACTAGTTTGTAGTGCATTGGTCATGCCTTGTGACTTGAGATCTTGCATCACTTCGGTCATTGGTTCTGGCATGCCATTCCAAACCGCTTCGATGATGATAAATGCTCCAAGAAACAAAATGACTGCTTGGATTACGTCAGTCCAAATAACGGCGGCAATTCCCCCCATTACGGTATAAATCAGTGCAATTGCAGTAACAATGACGATGCAGTAAGTCACGTCGATACCAGTAATGAACTCAAGGATTAGAGAAGTAGCATACAATACCGCAGCTGAGCTTATCGCCTGTTTGACTAAGAATATCAAAGACAGAGTGATGCGTGAGGCTTTACCAAAGCGTCGCTCTTGGTACTCATAAATCGAAGTGAGACCGTTGTTGTAGAAAAACGGCATAAACACAGCAACGATAAAGAAGATCACCAGAGGGTAGTTCAAGTGGATAGCGATCACCGACAAGCCTTCTTTATAAGACCAAGCAGGCCCACCCAAGAAGGACATAGCACTGACGTAGGTACACACCACGGAAATACCGATCGCCCACCAAGGGATGTTTCTATCGCCGAGTGCGAATTGGTTGGCGGAAGCGACACGCTTACCAATGATCGCACCCATAACTAAAGTTAGGACGATATAAGTGCCCAGAATAGTCCAGTTTAAAGCTCCAAACTCATACATGCGCACGTCCTTTTAATTGTTCATCCATTTGTGCAAACAGATCGTAACCGAGCTGTTTTAACATGTGTGCGATATCGATAGCGACCCAGTTCTCTTTGAGCAATTCACCTTCTCGACGCCAGATATCCATAACGCGGAGCTCTATGTGTTTGCCTGTAGGCGCTAACCCCAGCCAGCCACTACTGCCAGTGTGTGTACCGTGCATGTGAGGCCAACCGCCTGTGGATACGTAGTCATTTTTGGACAAAATATTGAGCTCGATATCGACACTTCGATCAGGGAACGCAAATACAAACGGTCCTTGATGGTGGTCTCGGAAACCTTGGATTCCACGTGTCGTACCAATTGCAGCAGGCCCGTACCACATAAAATCGTCATGCCAGTAGTTTTCTAGATCCATTGAATCAAGACGCTTTCCGTCAAATCGGCCCAAGCAAGCCAACATATCTAGCACTAACTTCTGGCTCTTCTCACTCTCTTCTGTGTCGACGCTACCTGTATAGATGCCATCTTGAGTCGCTGGGGCAGGGACTAATCCAGCATGGCCTAGGCTCGCTCGTAACGGATTAACACCCACTTGGTTCATGGCATCAATAAAATCTGGTATTAGGTAGGATTCGACAATTTGACCTTCTTGGATACAAACCATTTCGGTGTAGCGCAAGTAGAGCGTTTTTCCTGTTGCTGGAATGCCAAATAACGGCTGGGCAAATGTACCGACAAAATAACCGGTAGAGTTAATCCAAGTACGGCCCTCGTATTCACCTTGCATAACAATTGATGGACGTCGTTCAACATCAGGCAACGAGGTTACTAGAGGCAATAAGAATGCTTGCTCGGTCGCATCGACACCAGATACGTCATTAATTGGGTGAGCGACGCACCATTTAACGTCTGCGTTTAGCATCTCGTGAGCGACTTGAGTACGCTCTGAGGAGTGAGCGTTAAAATACGTGTTGTAGAAATTTTCAATCAAGCTGTTAAACATGTTACTTCCTTATATAGTTAACCGATTTGGATTAGAATCTGTTTCCAGACTGCACTTTCATCAAGTAGTGTAAATTCTCTGCGTAGACCCCAAGGCCCAAACTCTGCATGGCTGATGCCCATGATATAAACGTCTTTTCCTGTAGGCTTTCCAAACATACCGTAGCCTTCATGCTTGCCTTGTAGCGACCAGCGAATCGCAGCGCGTGGTGACATCATTTCGTCATTGCGACCAATACGGTGATGAATCTTGAACTCAGCGTTCGGAAAGGAAGAGCGGAGTGACATCCAAAATTGGTCGATTTCATTATGAGAAAGCGCAGTTTGTCCACCTGTGTATTCACCGATACAAGCTCGGTCGTATTCTTTTGGTATGACTGAGAACTCAGCACTCATTACACGGCGCAGTATGTCTTCATAACGCTGACCGTACTCATCGTCGTTACCCACGCCAAGGTAAGGGCCTTGAATGTCGACTTTAGGAGTGAAAGGGTACGGGCTTTTATCAACGCCACCTTCCATTTCAATTTGTTGACGGGCGTACTCTTCTGACGTCATACCCAGTTGGTTTGCAATCGCAGCGATGTCTCGGATCATCCATTCGTCATCGATTTGGTTATTGATGGCATGGCAGTCTGCGATAATTCGAAACTTAAGAGCTTTGTTGGTAGCTTTACCAAATACGCCATCATTCGTATGAGTGGCTGTTGAAATGATTCGATGTGATGAAAGCATGCCTTGTTCAGGTGTACCTGACCAAATAACATCTTCACCTAGCAGGGTACGGTTTGGGAACTCTGAAAGTGTCCCCATGGTCGCGCTAATAACCTGTTCATTTCCCTTGGTGATGGAGAGTGGTGTACGGACGATAATGTCAGGAGAGTAATACTCATGAAGGGTACTCAGGCCTCGACCTTCCCAAATTTCTTTAGTGATACCTAATATGTAGTCTGGAAAATCTTGCCATTTAGAATCAAAGCCAACCATAGCCATTAATCGCCTCCCGATGCGTCAAAAGTTTCGTTATTGAATTAGTTTTGGTTACGTATCCAATATTGCCTTTTGTTGCCATTGTGTCAATGAGGTGTTTTGCATATGTTTCTTTATTGTGGGTTAGATCTGTTTTTTAACAAATCCACAAATACGGTTATCTTTGAGGTGATTGAGTGGTGATTCACTATTTATCGAGTGTATATAAACCACATGATTGGCTTTTAATAAAGCAAAAATATCTTTAAGTCATTGTATTTAAATGATAATTAATGTGATGGAGAAATAGTTATAGAATCAGAGAACGTGCTGTGGCGATCTGTCATATCGAAGCCATGACGAGAGAAAATTTAGAGTAATGATTCTTATACGATGGAACTTTACTTAGGTTGTTAATTTTTTGTTTGGATTTGTTTAATGAAAAATGGATTCGCATGCAACGATAAGTTTGGGAATGGTTGGATTGAAAAAGCCCTAACTTGAGATTAGGGCTTTTAGTCTAAATTTGGCAGTTAAATTGTACAGGTTTGTAAGATGATCTCGTGTGAACGAGAAAGAGTCTATGAACTAAGTGAAGTACTACCGCGCTCAATGATGATGCCGGGTTCAAGTAGGTACTCGCCTTTCGCGTCTTCGTTGTCGTTAATTCGTTGCATTAAATCTTCGACGGCACTTTTCACAATTTTATCGATAGGCTGGGCGATGGTGGTAAGATCATAGCTTGGCCAAGCTGCCATAGGGATATCATCCACGCCCATGACTGCAAAGTCTTGAGGGATATGACATCCGAGCTTTCTCAAACCATCCATAACACCCATAGCTAGGATATCATTGGCACAGAACACAGCATCTGGCTTAGAGGTATGCTCCATTAACTCTTTGGCTGCCTCTAATCCCGCTTCAAAACTGTATTTCGCATTGATGAAGATAGGTGAAGCGGCTTCACGCGTTTTTGCGGTTTCAGAGAAGCCTAACCAACGTTTGTCACTGGTCATTGAGCCTGCATCGCCACTGATGTAAGCCAGCTGTTTGTAGCCTTTATCAAGCAAATAATTCGCAGCTTGCATGCCGGCTTTTTGGTTATCTAGACCAGCGCTGTTGGCGTTAATGCCTTCCGTATAGCGGTTAATTAGGCTTAGGTGAACACCAAATTTTTCACATTGTGCAAACGCACGAGAGGTGAGACGGCTGGTGGCAATGATCAAGCCATCAACCTGATATTCAATTGCACGTGAAATGGCAAGGTCTAAGTCGTCTTTGTCGATGGGGCAAAGCACAACTTGCCCACCACGCTTTTGAATTTCCATTGCGAGCGCACGAGATTGTAAGTCGTACATTGGGTTTGATTCACTATCAAGCGCGATAGCGACTAACCCTGAACGATTGGAAATAAGGCTGCGAGCGATCGCATTGGGCGTGTAGCCAAGCTTGGTCGCGGCATCCATAACCATTTTACGTTTCTTCTCACTAATGCTCGCTGTAGGGCTAAATGCCCGAGACACGGTAGACTGAGAAACGCCAAGCATTTTGGCAACATCAATAGAGGTAACTTTCGCTTTTATGGTGAATCTCCTTATATCGCGATAAATCCAAGCGCCACCTTGTATGGGTCAACAGGCCCTAATGAGCAAGGTTTGATAATTACAATACGTGTAACATTTGAAATCACAAACAAAAATTATGATTTCATGACGGCTTGCTCATTTCGAAAGCCATCAATGATCATTTTGTGTTCAGATCCGACGCAAAAGAAGTTAACGCCAAGCTCTTTCCAGTGACGAGCCGCTTGGGCATTTGCGACAAACATACCAACAGGCTTATTAACTTGCTGAGCTGCTTTGATTATTTTGATGCTCGCTTCTCGCACGCATGCATCATTCACACTTTCAGCTCCGTAAGACACGGCCAAATCGACTTGTCCAATAAACAGGGCATCAATGCCTTCCACTTTTGCTATCGATTCAGCGTTTACCACACCTTCTGGGTCTTCAATTTGTGCAATGACAACTGTGTTGTTCTGGCTATCTTTAAGGTGGTTGGCCATCGGTTTGGTTGCGTATTTTGCTGCGCGGCTTGAGCCTGCGTAGCCTCGACCACCTTCACCGTAATGGGACATCTTCACTAATTTTTCTGCTTGCTCGGCGCTGCATACGTGTGGGACCTGGATTCCTGTCGCTCCGCAATCTAACGCATTCAAAATGGTCGATGGCTGGCTATCTTGAACTCGAACCACGCAAGGGAGTTGATTAGCGCGCGCAGCAAGAATGCAGCTATCCAGTGTCGAACGATCAAAAGGGGCGTGTTCCGCATCTAGCACAATGAAAGGGAGTTCTGCCAACGCAAGCACCTCGATGATGTGTGGGTGTGGCGTTTTAACGAAGGTCCCAAGTAGCTCAGTGTTGTTTAGTGTGTTCTTAAAGTTATCCATTACTTTTATTCTCCATTACTTTTTGTTCGCTTTTGCAAAGGTATGCAAAACTTAACATGTGTTGTTGTAAAAAAAGAGTAAAAACAATGTGACCAATGCAACATATTTTGATTGTGTTTTAATCTGATAGGTACCGTATCTGGCCGTATTAAAATAATTTTCAGCTTTAAAACAATAAGTTGTATTTGATTTTTCGACTTTAGAAATGAATTTGCCAAGTGTTAAAAAAATGTTTATGTTTGTTTTGCATTCGTATCCAAAAGCATGCAAAAACAAAAAGTAAACTCTGTTAAAACTACACATAAGCAAACACTAGGCATACGCCACAAGGAGAATTAAGCATGGCTCGCATTCTAAAACACGGCATCACTGAAGAAGCATCAGCATCAAACAACGCGCAAGTACGTCAAACGGTTGAGAACATTCTTTCTGACATCGAAAAGAAAGGTGACAGTGCAGTACGTGAGCTTTCAGAAAAATTTGATAACTGGTCTCCGGAGCAGTTTCGCTTAACAGATGACCAAATTCAGGCATGTGTAGATGCATTGGACGAATCAACCAAGCACGACATTGAATTTGCACAAACACAGGTTCGCAACTTCGCTCAGATCCAACGTGATTCAATGCACGACGTAGAAGTTGAAACCATGCCAGGTGTTGTACTGGGCCACAAAAACGTGCCAGTAAACAGTGTTGGTTGTTACATCCCAGGTGGTAAGTATCCATTGGTTGCATCAGCGCACATGAGTGTTCTTACTGCAAAAGTGGCTGGCGTGAAGCGTGTGATTGCTTGTGCTCCTCCTTTTAACGGTCAACCAAATGTGGCGATTGTTGCGGCAATGGCGATGGCGGGTGCGGATGAGATTTACTGTTTTGGTGGCGTACAAGCGGTAGGGGCGATGGCACTTGGTACAGAAACGATTGCTCCAGTAGATATGATCGTTGGCCCTGGTAACGCATTTGTTGCAGAGGCAAAACGTCAGCTGTTTGGTCGTGTTGGTATCGACTTGTTCGCTGGCCCAACAGAGACGCTTGTGATTGCAGACGAAGAGGGATGTGACCCTGAATTAGCTGCTGCAGACTTACTTGGTCAAGCTGAGCACGGTTACAACTCTCCAGCAGTACTGCTAACCAATAGCGAGACTTTTGCAGAAGAGACAGTAAAAGAGATTGAGCGTCAGCTAACGATTCTTCCTACTGCTGAAGTGGCTGGTAAAGCTTGGGAAAATTACGGTCAGGTTATTGTGTGTGATAGCTACGAAGAAATGGTTGAAGTAGCAGATGACATTGCTTCTGAACACGTACAAGTAATGACAAAAGATCCTAAGTACTTCTTAGACAACATGACTAACTACGGCGCATTGTTCTTAGGTCGTGAGACAAACGTTTCTTACGGCGATAAGTGTATTGGTACTAACCATACACTGCCAACAAACAAAGCAGCACGCTACACCGGTGGTCTGTGGGTTGGTAAATTCATTAAAACATGTACTTACCAGCGCGTAACTGAAGCGGCTTCGCTAAAAGTAGGTGAGTACTGTTCACGTCTATGTGCACTAGAAGGTTTCGCTGGCCACAAAGAGCAAGCAGACATTCGTGTACGCCGTTACAAAGAAAAATCGGTAGAGGCATAACATGACAAAACTCGCCTTAGTTACAGGCGGCAGTGGCGGCATCGGTGCCGCCATATGTCACAAATTAGCGCAATCTGGCTATCGCGTTGTCTTTACCTACAACAGTAATGAGGTTGCCGCACAACAGATCTTGGACGGCTTACAAGGTTCAGGTCATGCCATGTATCAACTGAATGTTGAAGACAGCTCTGCGATTGGCGCATTAGCAGACCAAGTTAAAGAGTCGTCGGATTCATTAGATTTGCTGGTGAACTGTGCTGGTATGACAAAGTTTGTCGCGCACAATGATTTAGCGTCTTTGAATGATGAACTGATAGACAAGATCTTCCGCGTCAATGTTCGAGCTCCATTTGCGATGGTTAGAGCGTTTGAACCTTTACTTCGCAGCGCTAAGGGTTGCGTAGTGAACATCACTTCGATCGCAGCACAAACGGCAATGGGTAGTAACGTGGCGTATTGTGCGAGTAAATCAGCGGTTGAAAACATGACTCGTTCATTAGGCCGTGCTTTATCTCCAGATATCCGAGTACTCGCTGTTGCTCCTGGCTTAGTGGATACCGAATTTGTTAAAGGGCTAGATGATGAATGGCGCAATGCACAAGAGCAGTCAACACCGCTTAAACGATTAGCGAGTGACGAAGAAGTTGCCAACGCCGTTTATGCAGCTGCAGAGCTACTGACATTTTCAACCGGTAACACCATCGCAGTCGATGGTGGAAGACCGCTAGGTTAGGTAAGAAGGAATTTAGAATGACCCTACAAAATACAATAAATAACAATCTCGTTCGTTACATGGAGCTTATCCCAGGCACGAGTGCTTTCATTGATGCACGTACTCCGGGAAGCGACCTAAAAGACAACTTCTGTATCATCGGTGCTGGTGTGGCTGAAAGCAGCCGTCAACATGTTCATATCCGTGAAACAGCAGGCTTTAACATTGGTGCTGCGGGTCAGCCTCCAGGCATTAAGAACTCTCTGCATTCTCATCACACTGCTGAGCTATTCGTGGTCTTCAAAGGTCAGTTTAGATTCTACTGGGGCAACGAAGGTGAACACGAAGCGATATTGTCGCACGGCGATGTTATCTCGATTCCTACTAACCTGTTCCGTGGGTTTGAGGTTGTAGGGCGTGATTACGGCTTTATGTACTCTGTGTTAGGTGGTGATAACTCGGGCGGTGGTGTGGTTTGGCATCCTAGGGTAATTAAAGACAGCCAAGGTTACGGTTTATACCTAAAAGCAGACGGTACGCTGGTAGATACCATTGATGGCGACGCTGCGCCAAATGAATCCGAACTGATGCCATTGCTCACAGAGCAGGAGTTGTCTCAATTCGATAGCTATACAGCAGAACAGATGATGCCTTTTGTTGCGTTGAAGAAAGATTATCGTGAGATCACGGGTGATTTTTCTAACCCTAACGTTAAACAATACGCACTGACTGGTCATCCAGAGGCAGAGTACGACTTCCAAGTGAAGAGTGTCGATGACGTGAGTATTATGGCGTATGAGTTGACGGAAGGTGCGAGTATTCCGGTTCATCAGCGTGATGAAAAACAGGTGCTGATTAACTTTGAAGGGGATACTTTACTCAATTTAGTTCAAGATGGTGAACAAGCTCAGTTAGTGCTGACGACGGGTGATGTATTCAGTGTGCCAGTTGGGTCATCTTATAGCCTTGAAAACCTTCGCGGCACTAGTTTCACCTATGTGGTTCTTGGCTCTGACCAACCGCAAACATTGCAGGATAGTTAATGATGAAACCAGAAGTACCACTATTATGGTTGCCTGGTTTGTTATGTGATGAAGCCTTGTTTAGAGAGGTCAATAGAGAGCTGCCCGATTGGGTGGCTCCTTTTACAAGTGACTTAGCGGCAGAAACATCCATGCAGGCTTTAGCGAGTAAAGTGTTAGAGGATGCCCCAGACACCTTTATGCTTGGCGGCTTATCAATGGGTGGTATCTTGGCATTTGAAGTATTACGTCAAGCGCCAACAAGGGTGAAAGGGTTAATCCTTATGGATACTAACTCCGCTGACGAAAAGCCAGAGGTGTCGGAAAAGCGTTATGCGTTAGTCGACAAAGCAAAAGCTGGTGAGTTTGAATCAATCACTCCTGATGTACTGATGCCTGTGCTAATTCATCCAAGCCAATTGCACAACCAGCAACTTACGGAGCAAATCTCTCAAATGGCGATCGATGTCGGTATTAATCGATTTGAAGCACATGCTCACGCCTTAGCAACACGACCAGATTCAAGACCATTGCTAGGGGACATCAAAATACCGACGTTAGTGATTACCGGCAAAGATGACCTGTTGTGTCCTATTGATAATCATTTACTGATGGCAAAACATATCGAGAATGTGTCGCTGCACGTGATTCCTAACTGTGGACACCTATCAACAATGGAGCAGCCTGAGCAAGTTGCTGCGCACATCAATCATTGGCTTGATGTCCATAAAGCCTTGTTAGCTAACTGAACTCCATATAAAAACAAAGGCCACTCAATCGAGTAGCCTTTGTTAATCCTTTGAAATGTATCTAGTTATTCAGCGACTGTTTCTTGCTTAAAGCATGGGCTTTTAAGTGTGCTCATCTTCTGAATTTCATTGAGCAGTCGGACAGAGAGTAGTGCTTTTTGATTGGATGCAAAGTCAAACATAACGATAGTGGCTGTGCCGATGGTGGTGACTTTCTGCTGCGCCTTACTGACGATAGCGTATTCCATTGTGAAACGGTCGTCTTGAACTTCTGTCACTTTTGAACCGACTAATAATGTGTCAGGGTAGGTGACTGGGCGGAAATACTTACAGTAAGTATCACCGAGTACTGGACCAACTTTGGTTACAGCCATCTCTTCCATCAGTTCAACGTGCTTGAAAAAGTCTAAGCGAGCGGTTTCAAAATAGCGAAAGTAGACCGCGTTGTTCACGTGATTGAGTGCGTCCATCTCTCCCCAAGCCACGGGGATTTCAGTGATTACAGGGTATTCAGATAATAGTGCTTCCATGCAGACTCTCTTATTGTGGTTAGAATGATCTTTGAGAAATCATGAGTTATTGGAATAAAAACACTATCGCCATTTTAACATTGCTGCAACATTGAAAATGGCGAGCTGTGACTTGTGACCGATGAGCAAATACTCATCAAGCCCTGAGCTATCCGCGGACGTGTTTAAACTGTAACTCCACCAGTCTCTGATAAAGTTCGCAGCTCTGCATGAGCGAGTCGTGATTGCCCAGATCGACTAGCTTACCTTGGTCAAGCACGGCAATTTGATCGGTGTGCTTGATGGTAGAAAGTCGGTGGGCGATGATGAGTGTAGTTCGACCTTTCATAAGTTCTTCAAGAGCTTGCTGAACATGGTGCTCACTTTCACTATCAAGTGCGCTGGTGGCCTCGTCTAATAATAAAATATTCGGATCCTTTAGGATCGCACGAGCTATCGCGATACGTTGGCGTTGTCCTCCAGATAAGCGGACACCGCGCTCACCTAAAAAGCTGTTGTAGCCTTCAGGTAGCGACATAATAAAGTCGTGAGCATGGGCTTTCTTCGCGGCTGCAATAACTTCTTCATCGGTCGCACTAGGATTCCCGTAACGAATATTGTGGAACACATCGTGGCTAAATAATGCAGGTTGTTGTGGTACTAATGCCATTTGTGAACGTAGCTCATTAGGGTCAAACTGATGAAGAGGCACGCCACCAAGTGTAACGCTGCCAACTTGTGGGTCGTAGAATCGTTGTAGTAGTTCGAACAAGGTTGTTTTACCGGCACCGGAAGGTCCAACGAGCGCCAATACTTTTCCTTCTTCCGCTGTCATCGTGAGAGCCGTCGTAGCTGGATCATCTGGGCGAGAAGGGTAGCTAAAGGTGACATCATTGAAAGCCACTTCCGCCGCTAATCCTTTGGTTGTTTGAGGATGACTAACAGGCGCAACAATATGACTCTCAACATGCAAAATCTCTATCAGCCTTTCAGTTGCACCTGCTGCACGTTGAAGTTCACCCATCACCTCTGAGATGGTGCCAAGCGATGAGGCGACCATGATTGCGTAAAACACAAATGCGCCCAAATCACCTGCCGACATAGTGCCATTGATCACATCACTACCACCAACCCAAAGCATTCCTGAGATAGCACTGAACACAATCAAAATCACGCCAGAGATTAGAATCGCACGCTGTTTAACGCGTTGACGACCAATTTCGTAAGCTTTCTCTACTTCCTTACCAAATGAGGCTATCTCTTGTTGCTCGTGACTATAGCTTTGGACGGTTTTGATGTGCTCAATTGCCTCGCCAGCATAAGAGCCGACGTCGGCCATTGAATCTTGGCTCTGGCGTGAAAGAGCTCTTACGCGTCGTCCATAAACCAAAATAGGTACCAGAACAAAGGGAACAGAGGCCAATACGATTAGGGTGAGTTTGATATTGGTCGCAAACAGCATGATCACTGCGCCAATACACATCAACGCGCTGCGCATCGCCATTGAAAACGATGAGCCAATAATGCTCTGTAGCAGGGTAGTGTCAGTAGTGATACGCGACATAATGTCACCACTGCCGTTGGTTTCAAAATAGCTCGGGTGCAGCGAGACCACATGCTTGAACACTGCTAAGCGTATATCGGCACTGACACGCTCACCAACCGATGAAACCAGATAGAAGCGGAAGAAGGTCCCGACAGAGATCAAACCAATGATCACCAACATAAATTGAATCGCGTTCCCCAGCTCATCGGTTGAACGTTGGGTAAAGCCTTGGTCGATAAGAATACGCACACCATGACCGACAGTAAGCGTAAGACTTGCGGTAAAAATCAAAGCTATCAGCGCAATGGCCACTTTTCCTCGGTATGGCTTAATGAACTGAAATAGCTCAAGCAAGATCTTTAAGCTCTTTTTTGTTTGTTCCGGTGGCGGTGTGGTTTGCTCTTCAAGCGTAGAAGCAGGGTCGGACATTAGACTACCTTAGTATTGATTGATAACCCATTAAAGCACGTTATCGCTGGTTGTAATGTGCGATACAAGCTGATCTTGGGGATTACTACTTCTCATAACTATATGACTCACCGCGTTTATTTTAAACCATCTCACACCTGATTAAGTGGTTACTCATAACTCTTTTCGAGTTGATTCCTCCAATACTTATTCATCGAATATCTCTATTTTTCTGAACGTAAAGAGAACGTCATTATCAAAGCCTTGTTTTATAAAACTGCGTTCAAACGTTTGCTAATTTGAGCACCTTACTTTTAATTCAATGAGATAGATTCGAAATTTATACGACCAGATAAATAGTCTACATTTTGCGCAATGTTTGTTACAAAAATTCAACAAAGTAAATTTTTATACATTTTTCTTGCATAAAAAGTCTTAGTGAATAGAATAACCAACAAATGACAATTAATGCAGTATTTTGGCATGAGTATTCAAGTAAAGAGCATCAATAAATCGTACGGCGACACCCAAGTTCTTCACGATATTTCGTTCAATTGCGAAAGCGGTGAAACACTGGTTTTACTTGGCCCAAGTGGCGCGGGTAAAAGCTCGTTGCTTCGTGTATTAAACCTGTTGGAAATTGCAGATGATGGCCAACTAGAGATTGCTAGTGAGTCGTTTGATTTTTCAAGCTCAATCCCAGAGAAACAGGGGCTGCAACTTCGTCGTAAAGTTGGAATGGTTTTCCAACAATACAACCTTTGGCCACACATGACGGTGATTGAAAACCTGATTGAAGCGCCACTCAAAGTTGCAGGAATGGACAAGCAAGAGGCGATTGCTCAAGCGAAGAAAGTACTAGAAACACTGCAACTAGCGGACAAAGCCGACGCATGGCCGTTAAAACTTTCAGGTGGTCAACAACAACGTGTCGCGATTGCACGTGCCTTGATGATGAAGCCAGACGTGCTGCTGTTTGATGAACCAACTGCAGCGCTCGACCCTGAAATCACCAACCAAGTTGTCAGCATTATTAAAGAGTTAAGCGGAACCGGCATCACTCAAGTGGTAGTCACTCATGAAGTCGACTTTGCGAAAAAGATTGCTAGCCATGTTCTTTACCTGGAAAAAGGGTACATCGTAGAGCACGGCACGAGCGATGCGTTTATCAATCCTCAGACACCTGAGTTTGCTGAATATCTTACTCACTAAATCTACCCCAAAAGCCAGATTTAGCTAAAACACAACATAGATTAAAACAATCCAATTATAAGAATGGCCACAGGCCGTAATTACGCAGTATTCGGAGTAACAACATGAAAAAGATTCTACTAGCTTCACTTATCGGCCTTGCTTCTTTCAACGCAGCAGCACAACAAGAGATCAAATTTGCAATGGAGGCGACTTACGCACCATTCGAGTTCATGGATGAAAATAACCAAATCCAAGGTTTCGACGTTGACCTAGCGAATGCGTTATGTGAAGAGATGAAAGCGAAGTGTACTTTCCACAACCAAGCATTTGATAGCCTGATCCCTGCGCTTAAATTCAAGCGTTACGACGCGGCAATTTCGGCGATGGATATTACTGATGCTCGTCTAAAGCAGGTGAACTTCTCTAACGCATACTATGACAACTCTGCAGCCTTCATTTCTATCGAAGGTAAAGTCGCAGACCAAGCAGCGCTAGAAGGCAAGCGTGTTGGTGTTCAAAACGGTTCAACGCACCAAAGCTACCTACTAGAGCAGATGACTGGCGTAACTGCAGTACCTTACTCAAGCTACCAAGATGCGTTCATCGACATGAAGAACGGTCGTATCGATTCAGTATTTGGCGACACAGCGGTTGTGGCTGAATGGTTCAAAAAGCAAGACAACCTAACGTACGTTGGTGACCAAGTAACTAACCAAGAATACTTCGGCAATGGCTTTGGTATCGCAGTAAACAAGAGCAACCAAGAGCTAGTTGACCAACTAAACGTAGCGCTAGCAGCAGTGAAAGCGAACGGCGAATACGACGAGATCTTCAACAAGTACTTCGGTAAGTAATATGGAATTAACGGGTTACTCTCTAGGGCTCGTCGAAGCAAGCTGGATGACCATTCAGCTTGCCTTTGTAAGCCTATTAGTCGGATTAGTTTTAGCAGTACTGTTTGCGAGTGGAGAGATGTCTCGACGTATCGCAATTAAATGGCCAACCACGGCGTTTGTAACCATGGTTCGTGGTTTGCCAGAGATCTTAGTAGTGCTATTTATCTACTTTGGCTCGACTCAAGTGCTGTTTATGATCACTGGCGATTTCGTTGAAGTGAGCCCGTTTTTATCTGGTGTTGTTGCACTGTCACTTATTTTCGCTTCTTACGCGTCACAGACTTTGCGTGGTGCATTAAAAGCCGTGAGCAAAGGGCAGAGAGAAGCCGCAAGCGCACTGGGTATTCCTCAATCGCACGCTTTCTTCAAGATTGTTCTCCCACAAGCGGTAAGACACGCACTGCCGGGTTTAACTAACCAGTGGCTAGTTCTTCTAAAAGACACGGCGTTGGTATCACTAATCGGTGTGACTGATCTATTGAAACAAGCACAGCTAACTTCAGCGGCAACACACGAAGCATTTACATGGTACGCAACCGCAGCAGCGATTTACTTAGTGATCACCTTGGTGACGCAAAGAGCCGTAAAAGTGATTGATGCGAAATACTCAATCCAAGGTTTAGGCGCGAAAGGAGCGATGGCATGAATGAACAGTACTTCTCCCAAATGCTTGAAGGTCTAGTGACCAGTATTCAACTGACAGGCGCATCGCTGCTTGTTGGCTGTATCTTATCGCTATTGATGACCGTTACTTTGGTGTTAAGGCTGCCAGCTTTTCATTGGCTGACTCGTGGCATCATCACCTTATTTACTGGTACGCCACTTTTAGTTCAAATTTTCTTGGTGTATTACGGCCCGGGTCAGTTTGATTGGATTCGTGAAAGCTTTATGTGGACTTGGCTAAGTCAGCCATGGTTCTGTGCAATGTTGGCTCTCGCTCTGAACACTGCGGCATACAGCACACTGCTATTTAAGGGCGCATTCAACGCGATTCCAGCAGGGCAATGGGAAGCTTGTAGAGCATTAGGTATGGACAAAGTGGCAACGCTTAAGGTTTTACTCCCTTACGCACTGCGCCGCGCGGTTCCAGCTTACTCAAACGAAGTGATTTTGGTGTTTAAGGGCACCTCACTCGCGAGTACCATTACTATTATGGACTTAATGGGCTACGCACAGCGTATCAACGGCCAAACCTACGACACACTCACTGTGTTTGGCATCGCAGGCGCATTCTACCTAGGCGTAAATGGACTACTAACACTGATTTTCCGCCAAGTAGAGAAGAAGGCCCTCGCATTCGAAGCTGCTTAACACGGATCATTACAATAGATACCAATTCTTAAGCCCGCGCTCCTGAGAAGGATCGCGGGCTTTTTGCATTTTATTTACTCTTAACTAGATACCGCTCAACTGACTATCCCTAAGAGTATCTCCTTACCTAAATAATCCACATTTTGTGACCAAGTCAAAAGATGGGTGATTTAAGTTACTGAAAATAATCGAGATATGATGGTATTGTGTTATCCATATGAAACAGAGAGAGTTATTCAGTGGTGAAATACTGAATTGTTCTCGAAGAAATAACATAAGGAAAATTTGATATGCAAGGTAAGAAGATGGAATGTCCAAAATGTAGCTCCGATTTTGAGCAACTGCAGACACCATTTGGTGATGTCGAAAGATGCGTAGACTGCAAAGGTTTATGGATTGACCGATGTGAAGTTGAATCAATGAAACCTTTAGCAGATGTTATCGATGATGGTGACGAAGAGGTAGGTAAGGCATTTAATGCAGTAGATCGTATTAGCTGTCCTGTTTGTCCAAATAACAAGTTACTGCGTTTAGTCGATCCTCAACAACCTCATATCTGGTTCGAGAGTTGCCCAACATGTAAAGGTCGCTTCTACGATGCGGGTGAATTCAAAGACTTGGCGACACTCGATTTATCAGACTTTTTTAAGAAGTTTGGCCTTGAAGAGCGTGTCTAGAATTTAAAAAGCATGTTATTCCGGCGCTGAGAGTTACGTTTAGCGTCATATTAA
>NZ_JCBDGU010000042.1:0-4044 GCF_059834255.1 Vibrio sp. R11-SG3-ISO9 | reverse complement strand
TCTCTTCAGAGATAACCGTACCACCAGTTAGGATAGCGATGTCTTGTAGCATTGCTTTACGACGGTCACCGAAACCAGGTGCTTTAACAGCTGCAACTTTCACGATACCGCGCATGTTGTTCACAACTAGAGTTGCAAGCGCTTCGCCTTCTACATCTTCAGCGATGATTAGGAGTGGACGAGATGCTTTCGCAACCGCTTCTAGAGTTGGAAGAAGTTCACGGATATTTGAAACTTTCTTGTCGATAAGAAGGATGAATGGGCTTTCTAGATCAACAGAACCTGCTTCTTGGTTGTTGATGAAGTAAGGAGATAGGTAACCGCGGTCGAACTGCATACCTTCAACTACGTCTAGCTCGTCTTGCAGTGCTTGACCTTCTTCAACTGTGATAACGCCATCACGACCTACTTTTTCCATCGCTTCAGCAATGATGTTACCTACTGTCGCATCAGAGTTTGCAGAGATAGTACCTACTTGTGCGATAGCTTTAGTATCTGCACATGGAACTGAAAGTGCTTTTAGCTCTTCAACTGCTGCAACAACTGCTTTGTCGATGCCGCGCTTAAGATCCATTGGGTTCATGCCAGCAGCAACGGCTTTTAGGCCTTCGTTTACGATAGCTTGAGCAAGAACAGTTGCAGTAGTTGTACCGTCACCCGCAGCGTCGTTCGCTTGTGAAGCGACTTCTTTAACCATTTGTGCGCCCATGTTTTGGAACTTGTCTTCAAGCTCGATTTCACGTGCAACAGAAACACCATCTTTAGTGATAGTTGGTGCGCCAAATGATTTGTCTAAAACAACGTTACGGCCTTTAGGACCTAGCGTTACTTTTACTGCGTCAGCCAGAACGTTTACACCTTCTAGCATTTTAACTCGTGCGTCGTTACCAAATTTAACGTCTTTAGCAGCCATCTTTATTTCCTTTAAATTCTTTATTCAGTCAGTTCAGTTTGTATAGCGCGGATTACTCAACGATCGCCATGATGTCGTTTTCAGACATGATCAGAACTTCTTTGCCGTCGATCTTTTCTGTTTTAGTGCCGTAGCCTTCAGCAAAGATAACAGTGTCGCCAACTTTAACGTCCAATGGTTGTACTGAACCATTTTCTAGGATGCGGCCTTTACCCACAGCTAGAATTACACCGCGAGTTGATTTTTCAGCGGCAGAACCAGTTAGAACGATGCCACCAGCAGATTTAGATTCAACTTCTTGGCGCTCAACGATAACTCGGTCGTGTAGAGGACGGATATTCATCGGTCTTATCTCCTGATAATTTCCATTTAATTTGATAGTTGCCACGATTGGCATGGGATTAATCAGTATGTTGGGGCGAAGTGAAAGATCCCAAGGGGTGAGAGGAAAAATTTGTGATCTAAAAGGGCAGATGCGGGATGAGAGCAGATACGAGTAAACGGGATGCGAGCAGATACGAGTAAACGGGATGCGAGATACGAAAAGATAGGAGGGCAGATGAGAGATTCGGGTAAACGAGTGGCGAAGAGCAAAAGGCGTTTCGTACCCCGTGCCCCTCATCTGGGCTTATCCGTCATTCCAGAACTGAGGAACGAAGTGTCTGGAATCTCATACAGCACGCGACGCAAGAGATTCCCTACCACGCTCGTACCTCGCTATAGGGAATGACGAAACTCAATAGAGCTGTTCAAATCCAGTTTACTTGTACCTGCTCTTCAAGCCTTTCGTATCTCGTTTACTCTCATCTGCTTTTAGCTTTTCTTCCCTTCCCGCCCACATCTGTTTATCCTACGCTTTTAGTTTTTACGGCGTTGTACATGCGAGATAAGCACGGGCTTTTGACTGCTCCCATAGAAGAGACATTGCGAACCATGACCATACCGACCATCTTCGGTATGGTGGCGATCTTGATGTTCAACCTTGTTGATACCTTCTTTATCTCATTGCTTGGTACACAAGCACTCGCAGCCGTGAGCTTTACCTTCCCAATTACCTTTGCCATTAACTGCATCACCATGGGGATCGGGGTTGGGCTTTCCACTAGTATTGGACGCCTACTTGGCAAAGGCTGCTCCGAGAATGCAGCACGCTTTACCGCGCATGGCCTACTGCTGGCCGTAATACTCGTCATTGGTGCTTCAACGCTCGGTATCTTTACTTTAGAGCCGCTGTTTGGTGCGCTTGGAGCTAAGCCTGAACTGTTACCGCTGATATCCGAATATATGTTGGTGTGGTATCTCGCGATTCCATTGCTCGTGGTTCCAATGGCAGGCAATAGCGCTATTCGAGCCAGTGGTGATACCAAAACTCCAGCAAAGATTATGATGTTGGCAGGCCTAATCAATGGTGTGCTCGACCCGTTACTGATATTTGGTTACGGACCTTTCCCAGAGCTAGGCATTCAAGGCGCTGCAATAGCCAGTGGTTTTAGTTGGTTTGGCGCATTGTGCGGCTCACTTTATGTGCTTATCAAACGAGAGAAGCTATTAGCATTGCCTAAACCAAAAGATATGCTCAACGATTGGAAGCAGATCCTTACCATCGGTACGCCAGCAGCCCTATCTAACGCACTTAACCCATTGGCGGGCGCAATTATTATGATGATGCTCGCCAAACAAGGTACCGAAGCTGTGGCTGCCTATGGTGCTGCACAACGAATTGAATCAATATTGATTATTGTGTTGATGTCCCTCACCTCTGCCCTTACGCCTTTCATGGCGCAGAACTTTGGTGCTAATAACCCTCAACGTAGCTTCGAGGCTCTGTTCCTAAGCATGCGCTTTGCGGTGCTGTTTCAAGGGCTCATATTCTTGATGATGGTACCGCTCAGCATTCCGCTAGCTGCTCTTTTCTCTCAAGAAGAATCAGTACGGGACATCTTGTGGCATTACTTGTTAGTCGTACCCTTCAGCTATGGTTTCCAAGGCATAGTGATGATGCTGATTAGTGGCATGAATGCGATGCACAAACCACTCAAAGCCTTTCAATGGAGCTTCATGCGCCTGTTCTTATTCACGCTACCTTTTGCATGGATAGGTAGCCTACTTGATGGGATTGAAGGTCTATTCATTGGCTTGGCATTAGGGAATATCGCAGGTGGTGTCGCTGGGTACTGTTATGCGTTGAGGTTGAAGGGCAGATGAGGGATTCGAATAAGCGGGATTCGAAGAGAGTTAAGAGCAGATGTAGGATACGAGTATCGAGATGCGAAGGGGTTGTTAAAGCAGATACGAGATTCGAGTGGCGGGATGCGAAAAGATTAATAGAGCAGATGTGAGATTCGAGTGGCGGGATGCGAAGGGACTTTAAGAGCGGAAGCGCAGATATGAACCCCGAGTAGCACTCAACTCCAAGCCCGTCATTCCCTATAGCGAGGCACGAGCGTGGTAGGGAATCTTTCGCGCATAATGATTTAATTTAGGGACATAAATATGACAGAGAATAGTTTCAAGTCGGTCTATGACGCGCCGATTGGCAAGATGATCATTATCAGTGATGGCGAGTCGATTATTGAGATCGACCATGTAAATCATGATGAGCCCATAACGAGTAACCCTGACGAACTTTGTAACTTCGCAACGAAGCAGTTAGATGAGTATTTCGCAGGTACAAGAATCGAATTCGACCTACCTTTAAAAGCGACTAAGGGCACCGACTTTCAAAAAGCAGCTTGGCAAGCACTTACTACCATTCCTTATGGCGAAACTATTAGCTACGGTGAACAAGCTAAGCGAATGAACAATCCCAAAGCCGTTCGAGCAGTCGGTGGCGCAAACGGCAAGAACCCATTTAGTATCGTGGTTCCCTGCCATCGTGTAATTGGCGCGAATGGCACTCTTACAGGTTACACAGGCGGCATGAGCCGAAAAGAGTGGTTGCTAGACTTTGAACGTTCCATCCTAGATAAAGCCAACAAATAACCCCACGTCATTCCCTACAGTGAAGCACGAGCGTGATAGGGAATCTCGTTGTGTTGGACTAAGAGAGAGATTCCAGACATTTCGTTCCTCAATTCTGGAATGACGGGGAAAAATAGATGCGAGTAAACGAGATGCGTGATACGAAGGGC